>NZ_JBDNFM010000149.1:0-6782 GCF_041689835.1 Sandarakinorhabdus sp. | reverse complement strand
TATCGCGGTGCGGCTGTTGCCCGCGGGCATCGATCTGCGGCTAGGCGTGTTCACCGCGCTGATCGGCGCGCCGTTTTTCCTGTCGCTTATTCTGCGGGGCCGCTGATGCTCGAAGCAATCGCCCTCGCCCGCCCGCCGATGCTGGCGCCGACCGGCCTGACGCTCCACTCCGGCCAGTTGGTCGGTGTGATCGGCCCCAATGGTGCGGGCAAGACCACACTGCTGCGGGCGCTGGCCGGCCTGTCGCGCGGGCCGGGCACGGTGCGACTGGACGGCCAGCCCTTCGTGCCCCACCCGCGCCGGCTCGCCTGGCTGCCGGCCAGCCGCGACGCCGTTTGGCCGATACAGGCGGGCGCACTGGTGCAGCTTGGCCTTGGCCCGGCCGCCGCGCCCGATCCAGCCGCGGTGGCTGCCGCACTGGCCGCCTGTGATGCCGCCGCGCTGGCCGCCCGCCCAGTCAACCAGCTTTCCACCGGCGAGCGCGCCCGCGTGCTGCTGGCCCGCGCACTGGTTGCCCGCCCGGCGTGGCTGCTGCTTGATGAGCCCATCGCCAATCTTGATCCGGGTCACCGGCTCGACGTTATGGCGCTGCTTGCCGCCGAAGCGGCCAATGGAAATGGGGGGCGGGGCGCTGGCGTGGTGATGGCGCTGCACGATCTCGATCTGGCCCGCCGCTGCGACCGGCTGCTGCTGATCAACGGCGGCGCAGTGATCGCAGATGGCCCGCCGGGCAACGTGCTCAGCCCCGACAATCTGGCCCGGATTTTTGGTGTCGAAGCCAGTAACCACGGCTGGATTCGCGCCAATTTTGATGTATCTTTTTCCCGTGATCAACAGGTTCGACTACCGGAATCTGATGATGGACTGCGTTTTGAGCCGAGTTGACCGTTTGACCGACGGTGACAGCTGCTGGGAACGGTTCGACTCCCTCGCCCTCAAGGCCGGTGGCGGCTTTGAATGGCTCACCGAAACCCGTTTTCCTGCAATTGATCAGCGATAATGGCGACATGTCCAGTTTCGCCGCCACCCCCGACGGGCCAGACGCGCACCTGCTGAACAACAAGCGCTGGACGCGCAGCCGCATCGGGCAGAGCGCCTCCCTGCCCCACTAAGGCGCGTGCATTGGCCATTGAGCGCATGGCCAACATCGGCCATACCCGGCAGCATGCCCACGTCTCCTCCGCGCATTGGCCAGCCCCTACCCCCGTCCGCTCGCACCACCGCTGCGGCCATGGCCGAACTGATTGCCGACCTGCGCGAAAAGGCGGCGCGCATTGCGCTGGGCGGCCCGGTTGCGTCGCGTGAAAAGCATATCGCGCGCGGTAAGCTGCTGCCGCGTGAACGCGTGGAGGCGCTGATCGATCCGCACAGCGCCTTTCTGGAAATCGGCCAGTTCGCCGCCCATGATGTGTACGGCGAAGATGTGCCGGCCGCCGGCCTCATCGCCGGCGTGGGCCAGGTTGAAGGCCGGCTGTGCGTGATTGTCGCCAACGATGCCACGGTGAAGGGTGGCAGCTATTATCCGATCACCGTGAAGAAACATCTGCGCGCGCAGGAAATCGCCGCGCAGAACGGCTTGCCCTGCCTGTATCTGGTCGACAGCGGCGGCGCCAACCTGCCCCGGCAAGACGAGGTATTCCCGGATCGCGATCATTTCGGCTGCATCTTTTTCAACCAGGCCAACATGAGCGCCAATGGCATTCCGCAGATTGCCGCCGTGCTCGGCAGCTGCACGGCCGGCGGTGCCTATGTGCCCGCCATGGCCGACGAATCGATAATCGTGAAGAACCAGGGCACCATTTTTCTGGGCGGGCCGCCATTGGTGAAGGCCGCCACCGGCGAGGAAGTGACCGCCGAGGATCTGGGCGGCGGTGATGTGCACACGCGGCTTTCGGGCGTTGCCGATCATCTGGCCGAAAATGACGAGGATGCGCTGGCCATCGCCCGCCGCATTGTCGCCACCCTGCCGCGCGCGCCTGCCGTGCTGCGCGGGGAGGCCCGCCCGCCGCTGTTCGACGCCGCCGAGCTGAATGCGCTGGCGCCCATCGACACGCGTGTGCCGGTTGATGTGCGCGAGATCATCGCGCGGATGGTAGACGGTTCGGAATTGCACGAATTCAAGCCGCGATATGGCGAGACTTTGGTGACGGGATTTGCCCAGATCGAAGGCTATCCGGTGGGCATCATCGCCTACAACGGCATCCTGTTTTCGGAATCCGCCCAGAAAGGCGCACACTTCATCGAACTGGCTTGCCAGCGCCGCATCCCTTTGTTGTTCCTGCAGAATATCAGCGGCTTCATGGTTGGCCGCCGATTTGAAAACGAAGGCATCGCCAAGCACGGCGCCAAGCTGGTGACGGCGGTGGCCTGTGCTGCGGTGCCCAAGATCACCGTGGTTACCGGCGGCAGTTTCGGTGCCGGCAATTACGGCATGTGCGGCCGCGCCTATTCACCGCGTTTCCTGTGGATGTGGCCCAACGCCCGCATATCGGTGATGGGCGGCGAACAGGCGGACAGCGTGCTGGCGGCCGTGAAAGGCGGCGGCTTCAAATCGGCCGCTGATGAAGAAGCCTTCAAGGCCCCGATCCGTGCCCAGTATGAAGCGCAAGGCCACCCCTATTACGCCAGCGCCCGGCTGTGGGACGATGGCATCATCGCGCCCGAAGACACCCGTGCGGTGGTGGCGCTTTCGCTGGCGGCGTCGCTGCAGCAGCCGGTGCCGGAAACCCGGTTTGGCACGTTCCGGATGTGATGCGCCATGCTCGATGAAGCCATCGACGATTGGGGCACCGCCCGGCTGACACTGAACCGGCCAGAGCGGCACAATGCCTTCAACGCCGAACTGATTGCGGCACTGGACGACGCCTTCACCCGGCTCGGCGGCGCCAGCGAGGTGCGCGCCATCGTGCTGGCCGGCGCCGGCAAAAGCTTTTCGGCCGGAGCCGATCTGGACTGGATGCGTGCGGCTGCCGGCTGGAGCGAGGCGCAAAACCAGGCCGATGCCATGGGCCTTTCAAACATGCTCGCCGCGATCAATCATTGCCCCAAGCCGGTGATCGTCGTCGCCCACGTCCACGTGACCGGCGGCGGCGTCGGGCTGGTGGCGTGTGCCGATATGGCGGTGGCCATCGAAGGCGTACAGTTCCGCCTGTCCGAAGTGCGGCTGGGCCTGACCCCGGCCACCATTTCACCATTCGTGCTGGCCAAGATCGGCAGCGCGGCGCGGCGCTGGTTCCTCACCGCCGAAGCCTTTGATGCCCAAGACGCGGCGGCCATGGGGCTGATCAACGAAGTTGCCATCGATGCCGACGCCGCACACGCCGTGGTGGCGCACTGGCTGGCGCACATCGGCGAAGCCGCGCCGGGCGCGGTGGCCGATGCCAAGCGGCTGGCGCTGGATTTTGCCGGGGCCGAGATCACCGACGACCTGCGCGAGGAAACCGCCCGCCGCATCGCCGCGCGCCGGGTGAGCGCCGAGGGCCGCGAAGGCATCAACGCCTTCCTGAACAAGGGTAAACCGGGATGGATCGCCGAATGAAGCCGCTGCTTGCTCTGTCCCTGCTGTTCGCCGCGCCGGCCGCCGCTGCGCCCAAGGACGAAGTGCTGGCTGCCACCAACGCCTTCATGGCCGCGCTCAACAGCGACGATGCGGGCGGCGCGGAGGCGATGACCCATCCGTCGCTGACCATCCAGGTGCTGCGGTTTCCGCCCGAAGGCGGCAGCAAATTCAGCGTGATGACCCGCCAGCAATTGTTCGACAATTTCCGCAGCGCCCCCCCGCGCAAATTCGATGAACGCATCGTGCGTACAAAAATTCTCGTCACCCGCGATTTTGCCCATGTCTGGGCACCCTACACGCTCGATATCGATGGCAAGCGCATCCACTGCGGCATCGACAGTTTCGGCTGGAGCAAGCTGGACGGCAAATGGTTGCTGACGACGTTCGGGTGGACCGCCGATCCGAAAAATTGCCCGCCCAAATGAAAAAAATCCTGATCGCCAACCGCGGTGAAATTGCTCGCCGCGTCATCCGCACTGCGCACCGGATGGGCATCGCCACCGTGGCCGTGCATTCCGCCGCTGATGCCGATGCCCCCTTCGTGCGCGAAGCCGGCCAGGCCGTGGCGCTGGTGGGGGAGCGCGGCTATCTCGATGGCGAAGCGATCATTGCGGCGGCCAAACGCACCGGCGCCGATGCCGTGCACCCTGGCTATGGCTTCCTTTCGGAAAACGCCGATTTCGCCAAGGCACTGAAAAAAGCCGGCATCATCTTCATTGGCCCGCCAGAAAGCGCCATGCGGGTAATGGCCCTGAAAGATACCGCCAAGGCCGCGATGAAAAAAGCCGGCGTGCCGATCACGCCGGGGTATCAGGGCACGGACCAATCACTGGTTCGCTTGCAAAAAGCCGCTGAGGGCGTTGGCTATCCGCTCCTCATCAAGGCGGTGGCTGGCGGCGGCGGCAAAGGCATGCGCGCGGTGCACAATGCCGCCGAATTTCAGGAAGCCCTCATGGCCGCTCAGCGCGAAGGCGAAACCGCGTTCGGCAATCCGGCGGTGATGCTGGAAAAATTGATCCAGCGCCCGCGTCATGTCGAAGTGCAATTATTTGCTGACAATCACGGCAATGCTGTCCACCTGTTCGAGCGTGATTGCTCGCTGCAGCGCCGCCACCAGAAGGTGATCGAGGAAGCCCCTGCCCCCGGCCTTTCGGATCAGTTGCGTCACACGCTGGGCATTGCCGCCGTCACCGCAGCCCACGCCATCGGCTATGCCGGGGCCGGCACGGTAGAGTTTATCCTCGATCTCGACACCGTCGACGCGGACGGCGATCCGGCGTTCTACTTCATGGAAATGAATACCCGACTGCAAGTGGAGCATCCCGTCACCGAGTGCATCACCGGCGAGGACCTGGTGGAATGGCAAATCCGCGTGGCGCGCGGTGAGGTGTTGCCCAAGCAGCAGGACGAGTTGACCGTCACCGGCTGGGCGATGGAAGCGCGCCTGTATGCCGAAGATCCGGACAGCGGATTTCTGCCCGCCACTGGCACCATCACCGTCCTTGAGTTCGGCGCAGGCCCCGGCGTGCGCATCGATACCGGCGTTGAAACCGGCAGCCGCATCGGGCTGGATTATGATCCGATGATCGCCAAGGTGATCGCCCACGGTGCCACCCGCAGCGAAGCGATTGACCGGTTGGTTGGCGCACTCGATGCCACGGTGGTTTCGGGCCTGAAATGTAACCGCGCCTTTCTGGCCCGGCTGGCCGATACGGCGGCGTTCCGGGCTGGCGAGGTGGATACCGGTTTCATCCCGCGCCATGCAGCCGCGCTGGCCGCGCCCACGGCGTGCCCGGTGCCAGCCCTTCTCGCCGCGGCGCTGGGGGTGGGGCTGCCGCATCCCGCAGCACACTCCAGCCTGTTTGGCGGCCACGCTTTCCGCATCAATCTGGCCGCGCAAACCCATGTGCGGCTGTGGTGGGGCGATGAACGCCATGCCATCACGTTGCGCGCTGTTGGCGGCGGGCGGTGGCGGGTGGGTGGCTTGCTTGGCGTAGGCGAAATCACTGCCGTCCGCAGCGGACCGCACGGGTTGTGCATCGATCTGGCTGGCACGCTGCTCACCGCAACGGTGGTGCCGGGTGACGGCACGGTCGATGTGCGCCTGGCCGGGCAAAGCTGGCTGATCGGCACGCGCCCGCCGCGGGTGAAGGATGCCGGCGGCGGTGACGGCCGAGTGATCGCCCCGATGCCCGGCCGCGTACTGGCCGTGGATGTCGCGCCGGGACAGGCCGTGGCCGAAGGTGATCGCCTGCTCGTGCTGGAAGCCATGAAAATGGAACACCGCCTGCTCGCGCGCACTGCCGGCACCGTTAGGTGCGTACATGTCGCGGTGGGCGATCAAGTTGCCGATGGCATGATGCTGGTGGAAATCGCCTGACATCACCCCCGCTGCTGCGGCCGACAACGGCAGCAACAGACAAGAGGAAATTTCAATATGCTGAGCCAGTTGAACTTTGCGCACGGTGAAACCATCGGCATGCTGCGCGACACGGTACGGGCCTTTGCCGCCGCTGAAATCGCCCCGCGCGCTGCTGAAATCGACTCCACCAACACATTCCCGCGCGATCTGTGGCCCAAGATGGGCGAACTCGGCCTGCACGGCATCACCGTTCCCGAAGCCGACGGCGGCATTGGCCTGGGCTATCTGGCACATGTCGTGGTGGTGGAGGAAATCTCCCGCGCTTCGGCCAGTGTTGGCCTGAGTTACGGCGCCCACACCAATTTGTGCATCAACCAGATCGCCCGCTGGGGCAGCGCCGAGCAGAAGGCGCGGTACCTGCCGGCGCTGATTTCTGGCGAGCATGTCGGCAGCCTCGCCATGTCCGAACCGGGCGCGGGCAGCGACGTGATCAGCATGAAACTGCGCGCCGACATCCAGGGCAACGGCGATTACGTGCTCAACGGCAACAAGATGTGGATCACCAACGGGCCGCATGCCGAAACGCTGGTGGTTTACGCCAAGACCGATCCCGCCGCCGGCTCACGCGGGGTGACGGCGTTCCTGATCGAAAAGGGCATGGCGGGCTTTTCCACCGCGCAGAAACTCGACAAGCTGGGCATGCGCGGCAGCGACACCTGAGAACTGGTGTTCGACAATTGCACCGTGCCGGCGCAAAATGTGCTGGGCGGCGTCGGCAACGGCGCCCGCGTGCTGATGAGCGGGCTGGATTACGAACGCGTCGTGCTCAGCGGCGGCCCCATCGGCATCATGCAGGCGTGC
>NZ_JBDNFM010000148.1:0-3716 GCF_041689835.1 Sandarakinorhabdus sp. | reverse complement strand
ACGGCCGGTCGCAATCAGCACCACGCGCGGGCGCCGCACCGCCGGCAGCGCCCGGTGGCCGCCGGCAGCCGCCAGGCCAAGATGCACCGCGCCCAGCCGTGTGCCGGCAGCAATCAGGCCATCCCCGCCAGCAAAATCCTGCCCTGCAGCGCGGATATGCGCTCCGATGCGCGGTGGGCCTTCGCCAACCAGCCGCGCCCAAGGGCCATCGGCGCGATCGTCCCGCGTTACCTCTTCCTGTACCACGATCACGTCTGCTCCGGCCGGCAGCGGCGCCCCGGTAAAGATGCGCACCGCCTCGCCTGAACCCACCGTACCGGCCCAGCCATGCCCGGCTGCACTTTCCCCCACCACCCGCCACGGCAACTGCAGATCGGCCCAGCGGATCGCATATCCGTCCATCGCGGCAGCAGCGAACGGCGGTTGGGTGAGGTGCGCGGTAACGTCTTCGGCGAGCACGCGGCCGGCGCAATCCTCCAGCACCACCATCTCGGCCGGCAGCGGCTCCGCCCCGGCCAGCAGCCGGTCCAGCGCTGCCGCAAAGGGCAGCAAACCGCTCATGTTGCCGCGAAATCCCCTGATCTGCCACCGGATTTCTTCAGCAGGCGGATGCCGTCGATGCGCATGCCGCGGTCCATCGCCTTGGCCATGTCGTACACGGTGAGCAGCGCGGCGGACACGGCGGTGAGCGCCTCCATTTCCACGCCGGTGCCATGGGTGGTAGCAACCGTGGCAGTGGCGCGAATGCCTGCGGCTTCAATGGCGAGGTCCACGCTCACCGCGTCGATGGGCAGCGGATGGCACAGCGGGATCAGATCGGCAGTGCGCTTGGCCGCCATGATGCCGGCGATGCGCGCGGTGGCGAGCACGTCGCCTTTCTTCACCGCTTGATCTGCAATGGCTTGCAAAGCGTCCTTCGCAACATGTATGAATCCTTCGGCCACCGCTTCGCGCCTCGTGGCGGTTTTGGCGCTGATATCCACCATCCGCGCCGCGCCGCTGTCATCGAGGTGGGTCAGCCTGCTCACGCGGGGAGGCCCAGCAAGGCGCGGGTAGCGGCCGCCACATCGTCCTGCCGCATCAGGCTTTCGCCCACGAGGAAGGTGCGGATGCCCACGCCTGCCAGCGCGGCGAGATCGGCGTGGGAGGACAAGCCGGATTCGGCAACCAGCATCTTGCCAAGCGTATCTGAAAGTTCAAAACTTGTCTTGAGACTAACCTCCAACGTCTTCAAATTGCGATTATTAATGCCGAGCAAGGGCGTCTTCAGCGCCAGCGCGCGGTCACGTTCTGCGGCGTTGTGCACCTCGATCAGCACGTCCATGCCCCACGCAATCGCGAGCGCTTCCAGTTCAGCCGCCTGCGCGTCCGACAGCGCCGCCATGATGAGCAGGATGGCGTCCGCTCCCAGCGCGCGGGCTTCGACCACCTGATAGGGATCGACGATGAAATCCTTGCGGATGACCGGCAACGCGCAGGCAGCGCGGGCCTGCACCAGATAATCATCATGCCCCAAAAACCAGCGGTCTTCAGTGAGCACCGACAAACAGGCCGCGCCGCCCGTTTCATAGGCGCGGGCCAAGGCTGCGGGATCAAAATCGGCGCGGATCAACCCTTTGGACGGGCTGGCTTTCTTGCATTCGGCAATTAACGCAAAACGGTCGTCGGCATGCGCGGCGTGCAGCGCGTTGACGAACCCGCGCGGGGCATCGGCGGTGCGGGCCGCTGCCTCCACATCGGCGAGGCTGCGCGCGGCCTTGCGGGCGACATAGATGGCCTGCTTGTGGGCGACGATCGTTGCGAGTGTATCGGTCATCGAAAGGCAATCCAGTGAGAAAGGACATCGGCAGCGGCGCCGCTGTCAATGGCGGCGGCAGCTTGAATGGCACCCTGCGGCAGCGTGAGACCAGGTCTGACCACGGTCAAGGCGGCGGCGGCATTCAAAAGCACCATGTCGCGATATGCATCTGCGCGTCCGGCCAGAAGTGCCTGCAAACGTTGTGCATTATACGCCGGCGTACCGCCTTTGAGTGCTTCGTTCGGATGACGCGGCAGGCCAGCGTCTGCCGGCGCGATCGTGCGCGGGGTGAGGGCACCTGCTACCAGCGCAACGGCCGTTGTCTCACCGGAAATCGCCACTTCGTCGAACCCCTGACCGTGCACCACCAGCGCGGCGCGGCTGCCCAGATGCGACAGCGCCTGCGCCATCAGCGGCACCGGGCCGGGGGCAAACACGCCGAGCAATTGCTGATCGACACCAGCCGGATTGCACAATGGCCCCAGCAGGTTGAAGATCGTCCGCCGCGCCAACTGGCGCCGCACCGGCGCCACCCGCGCCATCGCCGGGTGGTGCCGGGCGGCATGCAGAAACGTGATGCCCACCGTGTTCAGGCACGGCCCCAGCCGGTCCATCGGCAATTCCGGCACGCCCAGCACCATCAGCACATCCGCCGCGCCGCTGGTGGAGGAGGCGGCGCGGTTGCCATGCTTGGCCAGCTTCACGCCGCACGCCGCCACCACGAGGCTGACGGCGGTCGAGATATTGAGGCTGTGCATCCCGTCACCGCCAGTGCCGCACACATCCAACGCGTCCGGCGCACGGAACGGCTGGATGGCGCGGGCACGCAGGGCGCGGGCCGCAGCGACCACTTCGCCCACCGTCTCGCCGCGGTCTGCCAGCGCGGTGAGAAACGCAGCGAGCGCAACATCGTCCACCTTGCCGTCAAAAATTGCAGCAAATGCCTCTTCCGCTGCGCCATCATCCAGCGGGCGGGTTGGATCGAGAAGCCCGCTCATGCCGTGACCGAAAGATCCGGCCTTAACCCGGCCAGCGCCATGAAATTTGCCAGCAACCGGTGGCCATGCTGGGTAGCGATGCTTTCGGGATGGAATTGCACGCCGTGCAGCGGCAGTTCGCGGTGGTGCATGCCCATGATCAAGCCATCCGGGCTGTGGGCGTTGACCACCAGATCGGCGGGCAGGCCAGCTTCGCGCACGGTCAGGCTGTGATAGCGCGCCGCCTCGAACGGGCTGGGAATATCGGCAAACACGCCGCTGCCATCGTGGGTGATGGCGCTCACCTTGCCGTGCATCACCTGCGGTGCGCGCTCCACGATACCCCCAAATGCTTGCCCCAACGCCTGATGGCCCAGGCACACGCCAAACAAGGGGATGCGAGTTTCGGCGGCAGCAGCGATGAGCGCAAGGCAGATGCCGGCTTCGTTCGGCGTGCACGGGCCAGGCGAAAGCAGAATCGCTTCGGGGCGCATGCCCATCGCGTCTTGCGTGGTCAGCGCATCGTTGCGCACCACGATCGTCTCAGCCCCCAATTCGGCCAGATAATGGACCAGATTGAAGGTGAAGCTGTCGTAGTTGTCGATGACGAGGATAGCCATGCGCTGGCTTTAGCGGCTTGGGGCGTCCCCGTCATCTGCCAACCGTCATCTGCCAACCGTAACCTGCCAAGCGTCAGCCCGTGACCTTCACGCCCTTCCAAAAGGCCAGCCGGCCCTTGATCTGCGCGGCTTGCGGCTTGGGATCGGCATAACACCACACTGCGTCGCGGTTCTCTTTGCCGTCCACCACCAGCGAACGATAGTTGGCGGTGCCTTTCCAGCCGCACACGCTGGTGGTGCTGCTCGGCAGCAGCAGCGCCGGGTCAACGGAATCGGCGGGAAAATGGTGATTGCCCTCGACTACCACGGTGTCTGGCGTGT
>NZ_JBDNFM010000147.1:0-2961 GCF_041689835.1 Sandarakinorhabdus sp. | reverse complement strand
TTTCACACATATATTATCGATTGGATTTCTATCTCGCACGGCGGCATTGGGCAAGTGTCGGACTGGGGATTTACTCCACCTGCCAGCTTTTCACCCTTCAAACTGCAAGGATGCCCTCATGGCTCTCACTGTTGGCGATACCGTTCCTTCCTTTGATCTGCCTGTACAGCAGGGCGTTGCCGCGCTGCCGAACGGCGAAAGCCTGAACATCACCACCGCCTATCCCGGCAAGTGGAAGATCCTGTTTTACTGGCCCAAGGATTTTACCTTCGTGTGCCCGACCGAAATCATCGGTTACGGCGATCTGCTGGGTGATTTCGCGGATCGCGACGCCGTGCTGATCGGCGCCTCGACCGACACCGATTTCGTGCACTTTGCCTGGCGCAAGAGCGACGAACGCTTGGCCGCCTGCGATTTCCCGTGGCTGGCCGACAACAGCAAGCTGCTGGCCGACGCGCTGGGCATTATCGTGGCCGGTGCCGGCGTGCCGCTGCGCGCCACCTACATCATCGATCCGGACAACGTCATCCAGCACGTCACTGCCAACGGCCTGAACGTGGGCCGCAACCCGGCTGAAACCCTGCGCATCCTCGATGCCCTGCAAACCGACGAGCTGTGCCCGTGCAACTGGACCGAAGGCCAGGACACGCTGAAGCCGGCCGCATGACGGCGAGTGGGCAGCGCGACCGCGCTGCCCACCGACCCGTCAAAGGCCGGCCAGCGGGCGCAGGCGGGCGCCTCCGCGCCCAAGCGTGACCCGTCTGACGTCAGCCACGGCTTTGCCGTGGCCGCCTTGTCCATGAAAGCGATTCTCCCATGATCTTTTCCGAACTCGCCAAGACCTTGCCGGATTACGCCAAGGATCTGCGCCTCAACATCTCCAGCCTGCTCACCGAACAATTGCTCACCGACCAACAAAAATGGGGAACCATCGTGGCTGTTGCCCATGCCTGCGCGCACAAGCCGCTCATTGATGCAGCGGAGGCTGAAGCCGCCACCAAAATCAGCCCGGAAGCAATGAATGCCGCCAAGGCCGCTGCCAGCATCATGGCGATGAACAACATTTATTATCGCTTCACCTACATGGCTTCGCGCCCCGATTACAAAACCATGCCGGCCAAGCTGCGCATGAACGTGATCGGCACGCCTGGCATCGAAAAAGCCGATTTCGAGCTGTTCAGCCTTGCGGTTTCAGCCGTGAATGGCTGCGGCATGTGCATCGATGCGCACGACAAGGTGCTGGCCCAACACGGCGTGGGTGCGGACAAGATCCAGGCTGCGGTGCGCATCGCCGCCGTTGTGCACGCCGTGGCCCGCACGCTGCAGGCAATCTGAACACGCGCCGCATGCTGCCGGCCGACAGGAAAGGCCAACCATCCTCGGCGGGATGGCTGGCCTTTTTGTCGCAGGAGTGTTAAATTTTACGCAAGTTGCGGGCAATTGCCGCCCTGCCAAAGGCGCGTCATGGGTTTGATCAGTCTTCTCGATTCCGTGAAACAGCGCGATCCCGCGCCGCGCTCGCGTTGGGAAATCCTCACCTATCCGGGTATCTGGGCGCTGGGCGGCCACCGGATCGCCCACGGCCTGTTCCGCTTGCGGTTCTTTTTTCTGGCACGGCTGATCAACCACATCGCGCGCATGTTCACTGCGATCGACATCCACCCGGGTGCCCGCATCGGCCGCAATTTCTTCATCGATCATGGTTTTGTGGTGATCGGCGAGACTGCCAAAATCGGCGACAATGTCACCATTTATCAATGTGTGACGCTGGGCGGCACCGATCCGGCGGGCGGCCTGGGCGGCAAGCGCCACCCCACCATCCTCGACGGCGCCATCATCGGTTCGGGTGCACAGGTGCTGGGGCCGATCACCGTTGGCGCCAACGCCCGCATCGGGGCCAATGCGGTGGTGACCCGCGATGTGGCCGAAGGCGCCACCATGGTCGGCATCCCAGCCAAACCGATTGTTATGGCAGCCGAAGATTATGCCAAGCCGTTCCTGCCCTATGGCACGCCGTGCGCGCAGAAATTCGATCCGGAGACCCAGAAATTGGAACTGCTGCGCTGCGAAATCGACCTGCTGAAGGCGCGGCTGGACGATCTGACCCGTGCAGAACAGCGCAGCAAGGCCGGCTGAAGCAGACGACTGGTTGACCCCGGCCGCGCCCCGCGCCACATCCGGGGCGTGAGCACCATTATCCTGTTGACCCCTGCCCCCGGCGTTAGCCAGGTCGCTTTCACACGGCAGGAACTTGATCGCATCATGTCACTTTATGGCCGCATGGTCGCGGCCGGCATATGGCGTGATTATGCGTTGGAACTGGGCGCGAAACAGGCCAGTTTCTCCGCCTTCCGCCGCTCTGCCGAAAATCCCGAAGTGCGGTTGGTGAAGGACCCTGCCCTGCGCCAACGCCAGGGCGAATGGGTGCTTTATGGCGAAGGCGGCGTGGTGCTGAAGCGTGGCCACGAACTTGCCGGGGTGCTCGCGGTGGTGGAACGCCGGCTGGTGAAGGCGATCGAAGCCTAGACGACGGCGTGCGGCAACCGGCTTCGCCAAGCCTGCGGCAGCAGGCGCAAGAGCAGCCCGCGCACCGGACGCCATGCCGCCGACAGCAGCACCAGCATCAGGCCAATGATCAGCAGGCCGATGCTGGAACCAATCGGAATGGCCCCGCCCTGCCCCACCAGCGCCTGCACAGCAAAGATCGCATAGCCCAGCGCCGACACGATCAGCGCGCGGCGATCGATAACAAGCGCAACCAGCGTAAGCAGCACAAAGGCCAGCACGGTGATGCTTGCTGCCGCCGGACGGCCGGAACTGTCGGCAAGGCCGGTGCCGGTGAACAGCGCATGGACCAGCATCGGCGCCGCCAGCATGTGCAGCCAGAACGCCACATCAGAGCGGCGCGTGACGCGGGCAAGATCGCGGCTGTCGAACCACATCGCCAGCGTTAACACGCCG
>NZ_JBDNFM010000146.1:0-5690 GCF_041689835.1 Sandarakinorhabdus sp. | reverse complement strand
GGGCTGGTGACGCTCGATCTGCTCGGCCAGGCACTGGGTGAGGATTTTTCACAATGCGTGCATGCGTTTGGCAGCAGCGCACGCAATCTCGCGCTGGGTGGCGGCCGCAGCATCCGACAACGCCCGCTGGCCGAACTGGCGAGCCTGCCCCCAGCCCCCAGCCTGTTGCTGCACCTGGCCTTCTTGACCAAGGACAAGGTGGCCGGGATGAGCGAGGCCGAGTACATCGCCGCCAATCAGGCGATCGCGCAAACTGTGGCAGCCGCCCTGCTACCCATCGATGTGCGCGCCATATGGGTGGCGTCTTCGGGGGCAGCCTATCGCGCTGACGATGCAGCAACCGCCCCCGCGATGCAGCTGTATGGCCGGCTGAAACGCGACGATGAGGCGCTTTTTGCCGGCTGGACCCAGCAGACAGGGCGGCGCGCCGTGATCACACGCGTGTTCAACGTGTCTGGCCCGCACATCAACAAGCCCGAACATTATGCGTTGGCATCGTTCATCCTTGATGCGCTGGCGGGTCGCCCGGTGGTGGTGAAGGCGCCGCACCGGGTGGAGCGCGGCCTAGTGGCGATCCGGGAGCTTATGAGCGTGGTGTTTGCCGAACTGCTGGACGCGCCCGATGGCATTGCCCGCTTCGACAGCGGCGGCGCGCCGGCCGAACTGGGTGAAATTGCAGCCGAAGTCGCGCAGGTTCTGGCCGCGCCGGGTGCGCAGCGGGCAACCATTACCAGCGATCGGATCGATCGTTAACTGGGAGACGAGATGGCATGGGATGATCTGTGTCGACGCCACGGTATCAGCCGCTCGTCGCTAGCAGAGCAGATTTGCGACACGGCGGAAAGCCTTGCGCGGGTAGAGCGGGCCTCATAAAAGGCTCACAGTTTCATTGACGCTTATCGGAAATTGGCATGTTTTCAGCACACCGACCTTTGCGTTTTGCCACAGTGTGCGTGGCATTGCTGTTGTCTGTCCCGTCATTGGCGCAGCAGGAGCGGACGGAAAATCGCAACAATCCGCCGGCATTCGGGTCCGTCGCTGGCAATGATCAGTCGCAATCAGACAGATCCGATGGCGACCGCCGGAACAGCCGCAACGGACCGGTTGTCAAGCAGGTCGAACTGGAACCGAAGACCGATGCGGAGCGTGAAGCCGCCGCATTGCGCGAGGTCACGGTTGCGCCAATGCTCAAACCTATCGAGCCGTCTGAATTCGAAAAATTCGTTGAAGCTGCATTGGGGCGCAAGCTGCCGCGTTTCGGTAGTAATCTCCTGCTTCCTGAAGCGCGCGATTTCACAGTCTCGGCAAATACAACCATTCCGCCCGATTACGTGCTTGGTCCTGGCGATACGGTGGAAATCAACCTGTTGGGCAGCATTTCAGGCAATTTCAGCGCCGAGATCGACAGTGACGGCCGGTTCTTCGTTCCGCAGATCGGGCCAGTACAGTTGGCAGGCGTTCGCTATGGCGATCTGCGGGCGCGGATGGCGGCTGCCGTTTCGCGTCAGTTCCGAAATTTCACCGTTTCAGCCAGTGTTAAGCAACTGCGTGGTATCCAGGTTTATGTGACCGGTTTCGCGGCGCGGCCGGGTGCATACACGCTCAACAGCCTGGCCACGATGGTCAACGCCGTGCTTGCTGCCGGCGGCCCCTCGGCGGGCGGCAGTTTCCGCCGCGCCACGCTGATGCGAGGCGGCCGTATGGTGGCCGAGTTGGATCTGTATGATCTGTTGCTGCGCGGCGACCGCAGCCGCGACTCAGTGCTGCAAAACCAGGATGTGATCAACCTGGCGCCGCTTGGGGAGCAGGCCGCCATGATTGGCAGCGTCAATTCCGAAGCGATTTACGAAGTGAAGCCAGGGGAAAGCCTGGAAGCACTGTTGGCACTCGCCGGTGGCCCTGGCGTGTTGGCGGACACCAGCCGATTGATCCTGTTTCGTACACGGGACAGTGAGGCGTTGATCGGCCGTGAAGTGCCGCGCCGGGAAGCGAGCAGTGTGGCAGCGGTGGGCGGCGACATCGTGTCGGTGCTGTCGGGCGGATCGCTGCAGCAACCCCAGAACCGCCAGTCGGTGTTGGTTCGGTTGGAAGGCGAAGTGGCAAAGCCTGGCAACTATCTGGTCAAGCCGCGCGCGCGCCTGGGCGATCTGCTGGAACAGGCTGGCGGCCTGACGAATCAGGCCTTTGTTTATGGCACCCGGCTGGAACGTTTGAGCGTCAAGCTGCAGCAGCGCGCCGGGTTTCAGGAGGCCGTGGCCCAGTTGGAGCTGGCGCTGGCTGCCACACCATTGACGTCAAGCAACCTCAACGTAGGTGAAGAAGCCCGATCGCTCTCGGCGGCACAGGCGGTGCTTGCGCGTCTGCGCGTGGCAGACCCCGATGGCAGGCTCGTAATGGATATTCCGCCGGAAGCCGGCGAACTGCCGAACAGTCTTGTTCTGGAGAACAATGATCACATTGTGGTGCCACCTCGGCCGTCGGCGGTTGGCGTATTCGGTGCGGTCTACCGCCCGGCCAGCTTCCTGCTGTCAGGAGCAACAGGTCTGCGCGTAAGCGATTATGTTGCCCGCGCCGGCGGTCCGATCCGGGCAGCCGATGCCGGTCGACTGTTTGTGGTGCGCGCCAACGGCGAGGTGCTGACGCGGCAGATGGGAGCCCTGAAGGCAATCGTCCTGCCTGGCGATGTGATCTTCATGCCGGTCAAGACCAGCAACAACAATTTGCTGGCCAAGATCCGCGATATCAGCAGCATCATATTCCAGCTCGGCATCACCACGGCCGCAGTGGTGGCCTTGACGCGATGACACCGCCACCTGAATTGTTGAGCAACTTGGCCGAGACTAAGGGCGCGCGCGCCTTCCTTGCCAATGATGTCCGGCGTCGCGGGATTTTCATCCTGCTGGTTGGGCTGTTTGTGCTGCTGTCATTGTGGCCCTCGCAGCATCGAGCCTCGGTCAGCATCACCCCGTCCGACCCGGCTACATTGGGCTTGAGTGGCACGCTGGGCCAGCTCGGTGCCGGGTTCAACGTGTTCGGCAACCAGGCCGCGGTGGAAGTCGCGTTGAAGGTTGCGCGCAGCGTTTTGGTGCGACAAGCCGTGTCCTCCAAGCTCGATCTGCCGTCCAGACTGGACAGAAACAAGGAAAAATCCTTACTTTGGCTTTCGGATCATGTCGACGTGCGGGTGCTGCGCGGCGGAATCATCCAGATATCGATGAAGTATCCCGATCCGGCCTTCGCGTTGCAAGTGGTGACCATCTACACCGATGCCATCCGCTCGCAGTTGGCGCTGATTTCCCGCAACCAGACGGCCTACAAGCGACGAGTGCTGGAAAAGCTGGTCGATGATGCATCGGAACGCTTGGTGCGCGCGCAGTCGACTTACGACAATTATCGCCGCCGCATGCAATATGGCGATCCGGTTGGTGCCGTTGGCCAATCCTCTCGCCGGGTACCGATTCTCGAACAGGCGATCCTCGACAAGAAATCCGAAATCAACACCCTGCGCAATTTCAACACCGACAGCAATTTTCGCGTAAAGACCGCCTTGTTAGAATTGGATGAACTGCAACGCCAGTTCGCGCTGGCAAAATCACAAAACAACGCGCGTGGCGCCCTTGGCGAAGTGATCGTCGAAACAACGCGTGGTCAGAAACTGCAGCGTGAACTAGATCTGTCGCAGGGTCTGTATGACAATTATCGCCGTTTCCTGCTCGGCACCCTGGTCGAAGACGTCGCTTCGGACGCCAACATCCGTGTGCTTGAGCAACCCTATGTCGATCCAGATCTGCAAATCAACTGGTGGGCAGCGATGATCGCAGTTGCACTGCTTTTGATGGCCGTGGCTTATGAATTGCTGAAACTCTATCCGCCGCCAGGATTTCGGGTGCGGCCATGACAGACGCACTGGCGATACCCGATATTTCGGTTGTCATTCCGTGTTACAACGAAGAAGAAAATGCCGCCGCAATTGCCGAGGCCGTCATTGCAACATTGGAACCGACAGGCGCTTCGTTTGATCTGATCTTCATCGACAACAAGTCCACCGATCAGACCGTCCCTATCATCAAGGAAATCTGTGCCCGCGATCCGCGTGTACGGTTGATCGCCAACGCCCGCAATTTCGGCCAGATGCGCTCTCCCACGCACGGCATCTATGCGGCCCGGGGGCGAGCCGTGATCGGCATGTGTGCCGATTTCCAGGATCCGCCCGAGCTTCTGGCGGAATTCGTGCGGCGCTGGCGGCGCGGCGCCAGCATCGTGCTGGGCGTGCGGCGCCGAGAACAATCCAGTCGTAGCCTGCAACTGTTCCGAATCCTGTCATACCAGATTGTCCGCCAGCTGAACGACGTCGAGCTGATTCCGAATGCGACGGGTTTCGGGCTTTATGATCGCAAGGTGGTCGACACGCTGAAGCACCTAAATGAGCCCGAGCCGTTTTTTCGGGCCATGCTGGTTGAATCCGGTTACCCGATCGAATTGATCACCTATGATCGCCCTGCCCGCTCTGCCGGCAAATCAAAGAATAATTTTTTCACCTTGCTTGATTTTGCCATGTCGGCGCTGGCCACATCATCGCGAAAATTGCTCGGCCTGCCGTTGTTCCTCGGTATCCTGATCGCGATGTTCAGTGCTGTGCTGTTTCTTGTCTGGGGTGTTTATGCATTATTGTATGGGCCCAACTGGACGTGTCTCGCCCTGGCCTTTGCGCAATTGCAGATATCGATCATCTTCATATTCATCGGCGTGGTCAGCAATCTGCTTGGCACCATATCGGATCGCACCCGAAACGTCGCACTCGTCAACGAACTTGAACGGGTGAATTTCCCGCCTGGATATTAGGACGTGAACCGCCGGAAATGGATCGGTTTTGAATGGCTGCTTGCGGCATTCATTGCGATCAATTTTGCCAATCTGGCCTGGCAGACATTGGCTTATGGCTATCTGCCGCAACCCTTCTTCTATGAATCAGGTGATTTATGGATGGATTGGTTCAACACCGCCTGGTGGGCACACAATGGCGGTGCCTATGACACCTGGGGCACCCTCTATCCGCCATTGAGCTTTGTCCTACTAAAAATCATGGGCTTGTCGCACTGCTATGCAGACTCTCCTGGCTTGGAAACACGCGCTTGCGACGGGCTTGGGGTGGCGTTCATTCACTTGTTTTATGCGTTGAACATCGTGCTCGCCGGAATCGCGCTGAGCCGGATTGATCGCTCAACGGCGCTGCCAAGAGCCTTTGCACTGACTGCCGGCATGCCGATGCTCAGTGGCCTGGAGCGCGCAAATCTCGTCCTGATTTGTTTCACCTGCATGCTGTTCGCGTTTGCCAGCTTGCAACATCGGGCATGGGTGCGGTGGCTCGCGCTCGGCATGGCGATCAATCTGAAGGTGTATGTGATCGCTGCGCTGGCCGGCATCCTGCTGCATCACAAGTGGCGTCGCTTTGAAGGCGCCATCTTGGCCACGCTTGTGGTCTATCTGTGCACCTTCATGCTGGTTGGATCAGGAAGTCCATCACAACTGGCCGGAAATATCATCGAATGGTCGGGCGGCTTCCAGTCGGCCAGCATTCTCGATCTCTGGTATCCGAACACCTACAAACCGTTGATGTCGCTGCTCGAAGGGACGGGCTTCCCGATCGTCACCGTCGTTGGGTCAGCTGTGGCAGATAACGGGCTCGTGGC
>NZ_JBDNFM010000145.1:0-2882 GCF_041689835.1 Sandarakinorhabdus sp. | reverse complement strand
TGAATGACGAAGCGGCGGGATAGAGGCGCGCGGGGACGCTGGCAACCCCAATGCCTCAATAGATGCCGCCTTCGGATTCCAGAAACTCGGCATCCGAACGAATCGGCCCGGCGCTGCGGCGATCAAACACGTCGTTGGCGCGGTTGATGCGGCGCGGTTCACTGTCGGGCTTGAAGGCCTCCCAGATCACGGCGGGCTTGTAACCGGGATCGGGCCACACGCCAAACACGCGCTTGCCCGAGCGCCGGTCGACGCGAACCATGCGCACACCGGGCGGGATGGCAAAGGGCAGCGTGGGCCAATCCTTCAGCGCCGTCTGCCCCCATTGCCGCCAGATCGGCGCCGCCGTGGTGCCGCCTTGGGCATAACCGCCCAGACTGCGCGGCTGATCATATCCCAGATAAAGGCCGGCAACGACATCCTGCGTGCCGCCAACAAACCACACATCATTGGGGCCGTTGGTGGTTCCGGTCTTGCCCGCCAATGGCCGGTTCAGCGGCAGCAGCGCCGTGCCGGTGCCGCGCTGGATGACGCCTTCCATCACATGCAATATCTGGTAGGCGGTGCGGGCATCCATCACCTGTTCGATGCGGCCTTGGGGGCGCGGCATCGGCCCGCCGTTCCAATCGGGCGCATTGCACCCCGGGCAGCCGCGATTGTCGCGCCGCCAGATCAGCTTGCCGCTGCGATCCTGCACATAATCGATCAGGCCAGGTTGCAGCTTGCGGCCCTGGTTGAAAATCTGGGCATACGCGTTGGTGAGCTTCATCACCGTGGTTTCGCCCGCGCCCAGCGCAATCGACAGCACCGGCTGATAATCCCCCACACCCAGCGCCTTGGCCTGCGCAACGATGCGGTCCATACCGGTGGCATCAGCGATGCGCACCGTCATCAGATTGCGCGACTGTTCAAGGCCCCAACGCATGGTTTGGGGCCCGGCAGAACGCATATTGTTGAAATTCCTGAAACATTTCGTGCCCAGCAATTTCGTCTGGAACACGCAATAAGACCCATCGACAACGATGCTGGCGGGCGTGAAGCCATTGTCCATCGCGGTGGCATAGACGATGGGCTTGAAGGTCGATCCCGGCTGGCGATTGGCCTGGGTGGCGCGGTTGAAGGCCTGGGCGCGGGCATCGAAACCGCCAACCATGGCGCGCACGCGGCCCGAGGCGACCTCTTCCACCACCATCCCGCCGGAAATTTCGGGCGGCTGGCGCAGCGCCCAACCGTTCCCGCCGCTGGTGACGGCAATCACATCGCCGGGGCGCAGCACCTGCGCCGCCGATCGGCCCGTGGCGCGATAGGGCCGCGCAGCGTTTCTGGCCCGCAGCGTGTCAGTACGCCCATCCGTAAAACCAATCGTGCTGTCGTTGCCCTGCCTGGCCAGCACCACCGCCTTCACCCACCGCGGATAGCCCAGCGGTACCTGCGTGCCCGACAGGCGGCCCGGCCAAGCCCCGGAGTCTTTGGCGCCCATATCGATGCGTGCCGCCGGTCCGCGCCACGCCCGGCCGGCTTCATACCGGATCATGCCGTCGCGCATCGCCTGTTCGGCGGCCGCCTGCATCACCGGATCAAGCGAGGTGCGAATCCACAGCCCGCCGCCATACACACTGTTGGGGCCGTTATCCTGCGCTTCGCCAAACTGGGCGATCAGCGTGCGGCGCACATCCTCGATGAAATAATCGTCGCGCGGGCGCGGCAGCGCGCGATTGGCAACGGCATCCAGCGGGGTAGCCGCCGCAATGCCGCGCTCCGCCTCGGTGATATGGCCATTGGCTGCCATCTGCCGCAGCACATAATCGCGCCGATCCAGCGCGCGTTCACGGCGGCGCACGGGATCGTAGGTGGACGGCGCCTTGGGCAGGATGGCCAGATACGCCATCTGCGCCAGATCGAGACCGTCGACCGATTTGCCGAAATAGGCCTGAGCGGCAGCCTCCACCCCATAGGCATTGCGGCCCATGAAGATCTGGTTGAGGTAGATTTCCAATATCTGCTGCTTGCTCAAGGCGGCTTCGAGGCGGCGGGCCAGGATTGCCTCCCTGATCTTGCGCCACAGCGAGACTTCGTTGCCAACCAGGCCCTTGGCCACCTGCTGGGTGATGGTGGATGCGCCAACCGGGCGCTGATCCGAAAAAATCGAACCGATGTTGGTGAACACGGCGCGCACGATGCCCAGCCAGTCGATGCCCTCATGCTCAAAAAAGCCCTTGTCCTCCGCTGAAACAAAGGCCTGCAACAGGCGCGGCGGCAGTTCGGCATAAGGCACGAAGATGCGGCGTTCGCGGGTGTAGCTGGTGACGATGGCGCCGTTCACATCGCGCACGGTTGATGGCAAGGCCGGGGTGAAAGTGACGAGTTCGGCTTCCGATGGCAAACCCTTGGTGGCCTGCCAATAAAAGCTGCCGGCCAGCAGCACGGCCAGGCCCATCATCAACACGAGGCGATTGCGGTTCACACGTGGAGCGATAGCGGCGGCGCGGCGTGCTGGGAAGTCACTTCCCGGTCAGATGTTTTTCAATTGCGCGGGCGATTCCGCGCGCCAACCGGCGGCGGCCGTCTTCGGAAAACAGCCGCTGCGCATCATCCTTGTTGGTGACATAGCCGGTTTCAAGCAGCACCGACGGCACATCGGGCGCCTTGAGCACGGCAAAGGCGGCGAAATGGTGGAATTCGCCGCGGAAGCCGATTTCCTGCTCCTCCAGCGCATCCTGCATCATGTCGGCAAACTGCACGGAGACATTGCCCGTGGCACGGCGCGCCAGATCAACCATGATTTCGCCCACCTCCGGCGCCTCCACGCCCAGATTGATGCCGCCGATGATATCCGCCTTGTTTTCGCGCGATGCCAGTCGTTCGGCGATGGCATCGCTGGC
>NZ_JBDNFM010000144.1:0-25925 GCF_041689835.1 Sandarakinorhabdus sp. | reverse complement strand
GCGCCGAACCATCGCCGCCTCGCAGGGCAATAACGGCCCCGCCCAGCGCCAGCAGCAGCGCGTGGGCGGCCACCATCAGCCATAATGTGGCCCGCCAGCACCACCCCGGCTGCCAGCGCATCGCCAGCCGCGCCGCAATCGGCAGGGCGATGATGAAACCGGCGCTGGTGCCGCCCATCGCCAGCAGCCCGCCTTTCATCCCGGCCAGCACCGGCAGGCCCAGCGCGGCGAGCGCCAGCCAGCCAAGCACACCCAGCGCGCCGGCACCGCCAGCCAGCGCACCAGCGAGGCAGACGATCAGCGATTGCAGGGTAATCGGCACGGCACCCACATTCAGCGACAGCGGCGCGCACAGGCACAGCGCGGCGGTGGTGAGCAGGCCGCCTGTCAGCGGCGATACGGGGCGCACCGTCAATCCCCGGCGGTGACTGTGCCGGTTTTCTTCATGGCGCCGGCCACTTCGGGCGGCATGTAGTTTTCATCATGCTTGGCCAGGATGGTATCGGCCACAAAGCGCCCGGTGGCCGGATCGATCTTGCCTTCGGCGATTACGCCTTGGCCCTCGCGGAACAGATCGGGCAAGATGCCGGTGTAGGTGACGGGCACGGTTTTGGCCATGTCGGTCACCACGAATTGCACGGTGGCGCCGTTGCGCTGCAGGCTGCCTTCTTCGACCATGCCGCCCAGCCGGATATTGTCGGTGGGGGCCGGCCCTTTCGCCAGATCGGACGGAGCGTAGAAATAGGTCGCTTTTTCGCCCAGCGTCGAGAATGCCAGCACACCTGCGCCGCCCAGCGCGCCGAGCGCACCGACGACCAGCCACAGGCGTTGATGTTTGGCTTTCATTGCCCAGGTCCTTTGGTGCGCTTTACCTGATCGGCTTTCTTTTCGGCGCTGCGCATCGACACATACGCCCACACCAGCAGCCCGAGCAGCCCGACCAAGGTGAGCGCATAGGACGGCCAGATGAAATTGGCCCACAGATCGGCCCGCACAACGACTCCAGTTGCGGCAACAGCCTGCATCACGCCAGCACCTCTGCCATGCGCCGGCTGCGCGCGTCGACGCGCTGCTGCGCCAGCATTGCGCGCATCCGCATGAGCACGATGGCGGCAAACAGGAAACTGAAACCGCCCACCGACAGCAGCAGCGGCGTGAGCAATTCCGGCGCGACTTTAGACGAGGCGTTGACCACTGAAATGCTGCTGCCCTGGTGCAGCGTGTTCCACCATTCCACCGAATATTTGATGATCGGCAGGTTGATCACACCCACCAGCGCGAGGATGGACGCGCCGCGTTGCTCCCCGCCCTTTTCGGCTTCGCTGGCGCTGAGCGCGAGATAGCCGAGATAGAGGAACAACAGTATGAGCATCGAGGTGAGCCGCGCATCCCACACCCAATAAGTGCCCCACGTCGGCTTGCCCCACAATGATCCCGAAACCAGGCAGATGGCGGTGAAGGCGGCGCCGGCCGGCGCTATGGCGCGCGCGGCGATGGTGGCGAGCGGATGGCGCCAGATCAGCGCGGTGGCAGACGCGGCGGCGAGGCTCAGATAGCCGCCCGCACCCAGCCAGGCTGCCGGCACATGCACATACATGATGCGCACGCTTTCACCCTGTTGGTAATCCGGCGGGCTGGCAAACAAGCCGATCCATAGCCCGGCCGCAGTGAGCGCCAGGCCGAGCAGCACCACGATGGGCGTGGCAACACGGGCGATCTTCAGGAATCGCGCGGGGTTCGCAAAACGATGCACGCGCGCCTTGTAGTCAGATCGCGGGGGTGAGGGAAGGGGGCGCGGCGGCGCGCCTCACAAAGCTTCGATGCGCGTGCTCCAGCCATCGCCCATCACCATGCGGGTGATCTTGCCGTCCTTTTCCTCGAAGCGAACGATTTCGCCGATTTCGCCGCCGCCGCCTGGCGCCGTCAGCTTGAAGCGGCCATCGCCCAGCGCTTCGAGCAGGATGCGGGTTTCGGCCGGGCCAACGCCGGCGGGCAGCAGCACCAACTGTTTGTTCAACAGCACGACCTGGTCGATGCCATCATCATAGTTGCTGCGATAAAGGCCGGCAAAACGCGCCCACGCGTCATCCCACAGCGGGGTTGGCTTTGGCTTGGCGGCCTTGGCCACGGCGTCGCCCACGGTGCTCAACAACTGGTTGGCGATGTCGCCGGGGTTTGTATCGTTGGTGTTGGTCAGCACGATCACGCCCACCTTGTCGTCCAACTGCACGCGGGTCATCGTCGTGTTGCCGGGATAGCCGCCGCCGTGGCCCACATAGGTGCGGCCCTTGAAGCGGTTGTGATCGAAGCCGAGGCCGGAGCCTGATTCCCAGTTTTCCTCAACCGATCGCACGCGCAGCGCTTCGCGCCACGATCCGGCCGACAGCACGTTGGCGCCGCCCGCTGGCCCACCACGGAACTGGGCGGAAATGAACTTGGCGAGATCGGCGACATTCGATGTCAGCCCCGTCGCGGCTGCCATGCCGTGCGCATCGACGAATGGCAGGATGCGCCGGGTGCCGGCCGGCGTGCGGCTGGCATAGGGCACTGCAAGACCAGGATCTTGCGTGTCGATGCTGGTTCCGGTCATTTGCAGCGGCGTGATGATGCGCGCCTGCACATAATCGGCCCAGCGCTGGCCGGTGATTTTTTCCACCACCATGCCGGCCACAGCAAAGGCGAGGTTGGAATATTTCCAGCGCGTTTGCGGCGGGAACGCGGCCTGGCGTTCAGGCATCAGCTTTATCAGTTCGGCTTCGGTGGGGAAATTGAAGCTTGACCAATGGTCTCCGGCCTCGCGCTGCAGGCCGGAGGAATGAGAGAGAAGTTGTTCGATGGTGATCGCGCCGTCGTCCGGCCCGGCGGGCTTGGGCTTGAACCACGGCAGATAGCGAACCACCGGATCATCCAGGCGTAGTTTGCCGGCTTCCCGCAATTGCAGGATGGCGATGGCGGCGAACAATTTGCTGTTGGACGCGATGCGGAACCGTGTCTGCTCAGTCATCGGTTTTCTGGCTTCGACATCGGCAAAACCAAAGCCTTTGGACCATACCAATTGCTGATCGTGCACCACAACCACCGCGACGCCGGGCAAGCCGCGATACGCCATCTGGCCTTCCAGCCAGGCGCTGAACAGGCGTTCCGCGGCCTGCACGTCGGGGTTTTCGGCGATAGTTGCGGGCGGCGGTGTTTGGGCGAGCGCCGGCGCGGTGAGCAGCAGAGCGAGCGCGATGGTGCGAAGCATGATTGAAGTCCCCCATTGGTGATGGGCAGAGGCTAGCAGCTTGGGCGGGGGTGCCAAGTAACTTCCCGCCCCCAACCCCTCCCACTGGCGGGAGGGGTTGGGGGCGGGAAAACCTACCCCAGCCGCGAGAGCGCCGCCTCCAGCCGTTCCGCCTCGGCGCTGCGCGCGGCATGGTCTTCGCGGGCTTTTTCGACGGCTTCAGGTTTGGCTTTTTCGGTGAAGCCGGGATTGCCCAAGCGCCCGGCAAGCGCGTCGCGTTCCTTGATCGCGGCGGTCATCGCCTTGTCGAGCCGGGATTTTTCGGCGGCAAGATCGACCACGTCGCCGATGGGGATCAGGATGGTAGCCTCAAAGTGCACCACCTGCAGGCGGCCGCCGGGCGCCACGTCACCCGGCAGGATGCGCGCTAGGCGTTCGATGGCGGCGGCGTTGGCGGTGAGCCTGGCCAGCGTTGCGGGCGAGGCGCCGTCCACGGCATAGGCGAGCTTGGCTGACGGCGGCACATTGACCTCGGTGCGCGCCGAGCGGACTTCGGAAATGAGGCTGATCAGCCAATCGATGTCGGCACTCGCGGCGGCGTCTTCGGGCAGTTGGTCGGTCTTTACCCACTCGGCCAGAATCAGATCGTCGCGGACGGCAAGCTGATGCCACAATTCCTCGCTGAGGAACGGCATCACCGGGTGCAGCATCACCAATATCTGATCAAGCGCCCAGCCGGCGACGGCGCGGGTTTCGGCGGCGACTTCGGCATCAGCGCCTTCACCGAGCAGCGGCTTGATGAGTTCGAGATACCAATCGCAGAAGCGGCTCCACACCAATTTGTAGATGACGTCGGCATAGGCATCGAAGCGGAAATCGGCGATGGCCTGTTCGAGTGCGCGGGCGGCGCTGCGCACTTCGCCGATGATCCAGCGGTTGACGGGTTGGCTGGCGGCGGGCGGCAGCGGCGATGTGCTGCCGGCGATGCCGTTGGATTGGGCAAAGCGCGCCGCGTTCCACAGCTTGGTGGCGAAGTTGCGATAGCCTTCGATGCGGCTTTCATTCAGCTTGATGTCGCGCCCTTGCGTTTCCATCGCGGTGAGGGTGAAGCGCAGCGCGTCGGCGCCGTATTTGTCGATCAGGTCCAGCGGATCGACGGTGTTGCCCTTGGATTTGCTCATCTTCTGGCCCTTGGCGTCGCGCACCAGGCCGTGGCAATAGACGATGCGGAACGGCACGCGATCCTTGGGGTCGCTCCGCTCCGGGCCCATGAAATGCAGCCCCTGCATCATCATGCGCGCCACCCAGAAGAAGATGATGTCGAAGCCGGTCACCAGTACATCACCCGGGTAGTGGCGGGCGAGGTCCGGCGTGGCGTCTGGCCAGCCGAGCGTGCCGAACGGCCACAGGGCGGAGGAGAACCAGGTGTCGAGCACGTCCTCGTCGCGGGTGAGCCCGACGTCGCCGGCTTGTGCTTGTGCTTGCGCTTCGGTTTCCGCGACGAACACACGGCCATCTGGAGCATACCATGCCGGAATCCGGTGGCCCCACCACAACTGCCGCGACACGCACCATGGCTGGATATTTTCCATCCAGTTGAAGTAGGTTTTTTCCCAGGTTTTCGGCACAAACTGGGTGCGGCCGTCGTGCACCGCGCTCAGCGCATCCTTGGCCAGTTCGGCGGCGTTCACATACCATTGGTCGGTCAGGTACGGCTCGATCACCACGCCGCTGCGGTCGCCATAGGGCATCTGGATGGTTTTCTGCTCGATCCGCTCGATCAGTTCCATCGCTTCGAGATCGGTGACCACCTGCTGGCGCGCGTCTTCGCGGGTGAGGCCCTCATAGGCCTCGGGCACGCCGTCTGCCGCGCAGATGCGGGCTTCGGCGTCGAGGATGTTGATCCAGCCGATGGCCTTGTTGCGTTCATACACGGCCCAATCATTGAAATCATGCGCCGGCGTGATTTTCACTGCGCCCGAACCCAGTTCGGGATCGGCGTGTTCATCGGCGATGATCGGGATGCGGCGGCCGGTGATGGGCAACAGCACATGCTTGCCGATGACCGAGGTGTAGCGCGCATCGCCGGGATGTACCGCCACCGCGGTATCACCCAGCATGGTTTCGGGGCGGGTGGTAGCGACGACGATATGGTCCGCGCCGCTGTCCAGAACGGCGCCATCCGCCAAGGGATAGCGGATGTGGGTGAAGGTGCCGGCGACTTCGCGCGTTTCCACTTCCAGATCGGAAATCGCGGTCCTGAACTTCGGATCCCAGTTCACCAACCGCTTGTCGCGGTACAGCAACCCCTGCTTGTAGAGGGTTACGAACACCTTCAACACGGCCTCGTTCATGCCGTCGTCCATGGTGAAACGCTCGTTTTCCCAGTCGCAAGATGCGCCCAGGCGACGCAGCTGGCGGGTGATGGTGCCGCCGCTTTCTTCCTTCCAGGCCCAGACTTTTTCCAGGAACGCCTCGCGGCCCATGGCGGTGCGGCCGGGCTGCTGCGCTTGCGCCAATTGACGTTCCACCACCATCTGTGTCGCGATGCCGGCATGATCGGTGCCGACGATCCAGCGGGCATCGCGGCCGTTCAATCGGTGCCAGCGGATCAGCAGATCCTGCAACGTGTTGTCGAGCGCGTGGCCGATGTGCAGGCTTCCCGTCACGTTGGGCGGCGGAATGACGATGGTGAACGGTTTGGCATCTGGCCGCGCAGGGCGGAACGCGCCTTCGCGCTCCCACCGGGCATAGATGGCCTGTTCAAAGCTGGCGGGGTCGAAGTTCTTGTCGATCATGATGCAGCGGGCATAGCCGCTGGCTGGCGGACGGGAAAGCCCGAACGCGCCTTACAATTTGCCGGTAAGCCGCCTGATTTCCTCGCGGGCGAGTTTTTCGATGACTTCCGGCATGTTGGCGTCGAGCCAGGCCTTGATCTGCGGCGCCAGCATCGAACGCATCAACTGATCCAATGTGATGCCGGTGCTGGACGGCGGCAGCGTCACATCGGCCAGGGAAACCTGCGGTGGTGGTGCGCTGGCAGATGAAACCGGGGACCAAAGCTCTGCTGCATCATCGCCGGCAGGTTCCATGACCCGGGCGCGGATGGAGGCAAGGATGGCATCAAGTGCGGGCGGCGGTTCGCTCATGCCAAACAGTTACGACATGATGAAGAAAAGCGCTACTCCCCCTGTGGAAATTTGGCGCGGTTACAGCTCTAGAAGGCAAATTGCTGCGGCTGCCCAAAGCCGGGCAGATTCGGCGCGGCCATTTCGATGAACGCGAGGCCGGCCGGGCGGCCATCGGCGGTGAGCGTGCCGGCGTAGGCGCGGGCGACGCCGCCTTGGCGCAGCACCGCCGCGATGCGGCCACCGGGGGCAAGCTGCGCCGCAATCGCTGGCGGCACAGCTGCAATGGCGCCTTCGAACAGCACCAGATCATAAGGCGCAGCCGCAGACCAGCCTGCCGCGAGCGGGCCTGAAACGCTAGCCACACCTGCAGCCTGCGCCATGGCGATCAGGGCAGGATCGTTTTCGAGCGCCGTCACCTTTGCACCCAGGCGGGCGAGGATGGCAGCCGAATAGCCCGAGGCGCTGCCCACCACCAGCACGCGCTGGCCAGCCCGCGCATCGGCGCGCTGCAGCAGCAGCGCCAGCGCCAACGGAGCGAGCAGATGACGGCCGCGCGCGACTTCGTGGGCGGCATCGGCGTGAGCCAGCCCGGCCAGCGACGCCGGCAGAAACGGTTCACGCGGGGTGGCGGCAAAGGCGGCCAGCACGGCTGGATCGGAGACCGCGACGGTTTTCAGCTGGGTGTCCACCATCGTCTGGCGCAGCGCGGCGGATGTGGTCGTCGTCATGGGCAGGCTTCTGCCCTGCGGCGGCGGGCCATGCAACGAAAGAGTTGACGGCGGGCCGGGCCAACATACACCGCATCCTAACTCCAACATAGACCATTGCCCATCCGCCGCCGCCTTGCTAGGGCAACTCTCCACGCGCGAGGCCCGATGGCGGAGTGGTGACGTAACGGATTGCAAATCCGTGCACGCCGGTTCGATTCCGGCTCGGGCCTCCAAGCGCTTTTGCCCGTCAGGTTGGTACCTTGGCCGCTGTGCCGTGCTGATGCGACATGCGGGTACCCGCGGCTCCCATGAAATCATGGAGAACCGCGGGCTTTCACTTCGCAGTGAGGGGTTTACATCGTTTGCTGGAGTCTTGCTTTCGAGCTGCTGTGTCCGCCGTTGCGGCGCAGGATGTCACGAGCGGTCGCGGCATCAACGTCCCAGCCGCTCAGATCGACCGAAACCACCATGCCGCCTTCGCCCATCGTGGACTCGTAATGGCGCTGGTCGTGCTCGTCGACACCGCGATCGGACATTGCGCTGGCCAATGAGCCGGCGGCGGCCCCGATTGCAGCACCGGTTACCGCTGCTGTCGGGATGGCGGCTGCCGCAATGGCACCTGCCGCGACCAAGGGTCCGACTCCGGGGATGGCCAGA
Source organism: Sandarakinorhabdus sp. (assembly GCF_041689835.1). Taxonomy (GTDB): domain Bacteria; phylum Pseudomonadota; class Alphaproteobacteria; order Sphingomonadales; family Sphingomonadaceae; genus Sandarakinorhabdus. The sequence continues at coordinate 18,204 of NZ_JBDNFM010000144.1, read as the reverse complement.
GCCGCCACACCGAGGGCAGTGCCGATGCCGGCGCCAAGGGCAGCCTTGCCAATGAAATCCTGGGTCGTGTCATTTCCGGCACCATCCGTGATGCGGTTGTTACCTTCGGCCTGGCCCATGATGGAGATGGCGGAATCCTTGATCCCGGCCAGGCGCAGCTCCGATACGGCCTGATCGACATCACTTTGCGTGTCGAACGCGGCTGACACATATTTATCGTTCATGACAGTCTCCTGCTTGGATGGGACTGCAGGAACCAAGCCGTGCCGGGGTTGTTCCGGTGCCGTGAAAATATACGACGGGACCGCAATGCGGATTGATATGCCTTGGTGAGCCATCTGGGCAAAGAGGAACTTTTCTACACTTCACCTGTTGACCGGGCTCCTGTGTTTCAATCGGAGAACGGTGATGAAGTATATGCTGGTTTTGGCCGCGGCCACTTCGCTTTCCCTGGCCGCTTGCGGCCAACCGAGCCGCGACAATGCAAACGAACCTGCTGCAACGGCGGCTGGTGGCATGGCGACCGTTGGCGCGTCCGGCCCAGATGCCGCCAACACGCTGCCGCCGATAATGAGCGGCACCGGTGCCGGCGTGCAGGCCGCGATGACGCCGCAGGACAATATCGCCGCCGCTGCTTCTGGCGATCAGTTCGAAATTCAGTCGAGCCAGCTGGTGCTAGAACGCTCGCGCAACGAAGAAGTGAAGCGCTTTGCCCGCTTGATGGTGGAAGATCACCGCAGTTCCACGCAGCGCCTGAAGGCCGTTTCACAGCAAGCCGGATTGAACGCGCCCCTGCCGGCGATGCTTGCCGCGCATCAGACCAAGCTTGATGAACTGCGCGCGGCCACGACCAACATGGATCAGATATATCTGGGCCAGCAGCGCGAGGCGCATGCGCAAGCCATTGCCCTGTATGAAGCCATTGGCAGCGCCGAAGGCATGCCGAAACCGCTGGGCCTGTTCGCCAGGGAAATACTGCCCAAGGTGCAGGCCCATGCCGCGATGCTGACCAAGATGAACATCCCCACTGCCGCCAATTAACCGGGCCAGCGCCGCCTGCGGTGCCGCAGACAATCAGGAGGTGAAGCATCATGCCAAAGCACATTCAGTATCCCTATGCACGCGATACCGCCGCGCAGGTCATGGCGGTTGCAGTGGTGGTGACAGCTACGGTTGTGGCCGGCATCTGGTTGGCGGATCAGCTGAACGGTGAAGCGCGCGAGCCACTTGTGGCAGCCTCGGCGCCTGCAAACGGTGCCGGATTGCAGGCGGCAACGACGCCGGATCAGCGGCCCCGGTGAGTGGCGGAATCTACCATTACCAGCATCGGACCAACGCGGGATTTGCCGGCTGCCGGTGCGTGAAAGCCGATGCTGCACGGGCTGAAAAGCGGCATTTATCTTCGTTTCGATGCCTCGGCACGATCGTTTTTCCAGATCTGCCCCCGCCCATGCAGGAGTTTGAAATCGGGTGATCAAGGAGAATGAGATGACGACGAACCAAAGCCGCAGCACAGCCGCCACCACCGATAAGGAAAAGGCTGGTTCCAGCAAGTCTGCCAGCGCCGGCGCAGGCAAGATGGGCGACGACAAGAAGGCATCCAAGGGTGCCGGTAAATCCATGAAGAGCGGCAATGGCGGAAAGTCGGGCAAATCCGACAAGAAGTAATCCCGGTGGCCGGGTTCGCGAGGGCCCGGCCACGACCCGCCAGCTGCGGCGAGACCAAGGGAGACTGGCATGACCTGGGTGCAGATCGTGGGATATGCCGGCGCAACGTTATCGGTGCTGAGCTTCACCCCGCAGGCGTGGACCATCATCCGCAAGCGGTCCACCGATGGTCTTTCGGGCCGGATGTATGCCTTGACGGTGCTGGCTTTTGCCTGCTGGCTGACCTTTGGCATCGCGCGGCAGGAATGGGCATTGATCATTCCCAACGCCATCTGTCTGCTGTTTTCGGCTTTTATTCTGGGCATGATCCTGTTGCCGGCTCACAAGGCCGCACAAGTGTCCGAATTGCTCGATCCGGTGCCGCCGCCGGGATGAACGTGGCAGCCGGGCCAGCCGCTGCGGGCGCCTCTTGTCGGGCCATCGCGGCTTCCAGTGCCTGAATTGCGGCCAAAGCTGGTGCTTCGATCGCCCGGTGGGTGCCCGCCCGCATGCCGAACAGCCCGGTGGGGCAGATCCGGTTGTCGTCCCACCCCGGATACTGGGTAACGGGATAAAGGCAGGCCCCCAGCAATGGCACGCCAAGGCCTTTTGCAAGCTGGCATTCCTGGCCGATGTAATGCAGCCACCCGGCCCGGGCCGGGCCCTCGGCGCCGGTTTCGGCGAGCAGCATCGGGTGACCTTGATAACGCGCTGCGCAGCGCTTCAGCAGTTCCGCCAGGCCGGTGAACCCGGGTGCACCAAAAGCGATTGTTTCGCCGCCGACCCACCACTGATTGTGTGGATAATGGTTCCAGCCGATGACATCTGCCAGCGCGGCATCGCCGCCCAGATCGCGCCGCGTGCGGCCAAGGATCCAGTCCAGCGCTTCGTATTGCGCGGCGATGGCATCGTCTGCCGTGATCTGCAGGCACCTATCCCGGCATGCCACGTGGATGAGTGGTTCGGCCCACAACAGGCCGGCTTCGGGCTGGGCAACGCGAACGGCGCGGGCGATGGCGACGGCGGCCCGCACCAGTTGTTCCTTGAGGCGATACCCTTGCCCGCGCACACGCGGGTACATCCATCCCATCTCGCCGCCGGCAAAGGACATGAAACCGATTTCGTTTACCGGGCAGAACTGGCCGGGCCGGCCCGTGTGCTGGCGGTGCAGTTCGGCAGCGGCTGCACCGAAATCAGCGGCGCGATACGGAAAATCGGCGGACCAGATGTCGTGGATGTCGGGGATGCCGAAATGCACCAGATCCCACCAGACGCTGGTCCCGGCGGCCTCGGCCCCGTCCAGCTGGCGCAGCCAGCTGCCCCAATCGTAGCGCCCGCGGGTGGTTTCGATCAGGTGCCAGCGCAATCCATCGCGCGCCCACAGCAGGCCGCAATCGCGCAGCCGCGCATAGTCTTCCGCCGCGATCAGATCATGCCCGGTGGCCTGGACGATATCCAGCCGTTTGCCATCGGCGCGGCGGTGGCTTGAACATTCGAAGCCGCCGCCCACGAAACTCGGGAACCGAGCACGCCCCTGGTTCACGCGGCAATCTGCGGGACACGCGGCAGCGCGGTATCGAGGCGTTGGAAAGTTGCCAGCGCCTGCCCGACCACCTGATCCATGTTGTAATAGCGATAGGTGGCGAGGCGGCCGACAAACCACGTATCGGCTTCGGCCCTGGCCAGTGCTTCGTAGCGTTTGAACAGCGCCTCGTTTTCCGGCCTGGGGATCGGGTAATAGGGGTCGCCCGCTGCTGTGGGATATTCATAGGTCAGGGTGGTTTGTGGATGCACCTGCCCGGTGATGTGCTTCACCTCGGTGATGCGAGTGTAATCCTGATCTTGCGGATAGTTCACCGTGCCCACCGCCTGGAAGTGCGGCTGATCGAGCGTGACATGGCGGAACCGCAAAGAACGATAGGGCAGTTTGCCAAACCGGTGGTTGAAATAGGCGTCGATCGGCCCGGTCTAGATCATCCGTGCGGGCCGCTGTTCGATCGGCAATTTCAGGCCGTCCGTGCCCAGCTGCACGGTGATCAGCCGGTGATCCAGCAGCCGCGCGAACATCGCGGTATAGCCATCGGCCGGCATCGCCTGGAAAGTGTCGGTGAAATAGCGATCATCGTCGTTGGCGCGGGTGGGAATGCGCGCGGTGACCGAGCGGTTAAGTTCGGACGGATCCAGCCCCCACTGCTTGCGCGTATAGCCGCGGAAGAATTTTTCATACAATTCGCGTCCGATTGCAGCGACCACAACGTCTTCCGAAGTCTGGATATCCGCCACCGGTTCGGCGCGACCGGCCAGAAACGCGGCTGCGCCGGCTTCGTCGAGATCAAGGCCATACAGCATGTTGATGGTGGTGCGGTTGATGGGGATCGGCACCTGCATTCCGTCCACCGCCGCCAGCACGCGGTGTTCATAAGGCCGCCAAGCGGTGAAGCGCGAAAGATAGGCGACAATGGCATCGCTGTTGGTGTGAAAGATGTGAGGGCCGTATTGATGATACAGCAGCCCATCGTCATTCAGCCTGTCGTGCGCGTTGCCGCCGATGTGGTCGCGCCTGTCCACGACCAGCACACGTTCACCGCGCACTGTTGCAATCCGCTCGGCCATGACGGCGCCGGCAAACCCGGCGCCCACGATGATCCAGTCATGCATCTGCATATTCCACTTCGCTGGTCGCCGCTTCGGCGATGCGTCCCTCCATCGATGCCCACGTGCTGTCCCACGACGATGTGGCGAGCTGCGCGCTCACGGCTCGCCGCCATTCGGGGCGCGCTGCATCTTCCATGGCCAGATCGATGGCGCGGGAAAATTCCGCTGCCGTGGAGCCGACGCGCACCAGCCCGAGCGCGGCGTACGGATTGACGACGTCGCGCACCGGCGTCGACACGACCGGCAGGCCGGCGGCGAGGAATTCGGGCGTTTTGGTGGGGCTGATGAAACGGGTGGCGTCGTTCAGGGCAAACGGCATGATCCCGCAATCCCAGTGGTGGAGATGACGCGGCAGATCGGCATAATCGCGGCCGCCCAGCCAATGGATGTTGGCGCGCACGGGGCAGGTGGCGGGGTCGATCTTGGCCACCGGGCCTATCATGATGAACGCCAGATCGGGGCGCATGGCTGCCACTGCATCCAGCAGTTCCATGTCCATCCGTTCATCGATGACGCCAAAGAATCCGACGCGCGGCCGCGAAATGCCCGCCAGTTCCGCCGGCTGGGGCAACGGGTTGGCGCTGTCGCGGCGGAAGTGGTCGATATCGATGCTTGATGGCACCGGATGAATATTGCGGTGCAGGTGGCACTTGGCTTCATACAGGCTGTTGCCGCCGGTGAAGACGATGTCGGCGCGGCCCAGAAGCTCGGTCTCCAACCGGCGGATATTGCTGTCGGCCAGATGGAAAAGCGCGAGTTCGTCCATATTATCGTACACCGTCGTCACCGCCGGCACGTTGCGGGCGAATTCCAGCGCCATCGGTGTGTAAAACCAGGCGATGTCGGCGATTTCTCCCTTGAGCAGGCGGGCCATCAGCCCTTCGAGCAGGCAGCCGCGAACGGCAGGGGACAAGCCGGCCGGCAGCCACGGCGTGGCCACGGTGACGCCCTTGTCTTGATGCAGATTCCATTCCGCCGCGTCCCGTTCCTGTTGGATCGGTTCCTCGACCTACAGCACCCGGTGGTGCGGGCGGCCCGAGTCAAGAGATGTTGCGGACGTTGAAAAACGAAATTCCATCGCAAGTGGGAAAAGCAGACCAGCAGCGGCGCAGGAGAGGCGGAGCCGGGTACGATTGATCCACTCGAAACGAAAGCGGTTGCCATGAACATTGCCTTTGCAGTTGGCCGGGCTGGAGTGCGCGGCCTGTAGGGCAATTGCCAAGCAAGGGGTTTTGTTCCGTAGTCCGAATAAATACTGATGATATTGTAATTAATTGCGGAAAATTACGGGGGCGCCCGCTGGCAATGCGGCGGCGCATGTTTGCAAACAATGATATGCCTTGGGCAAACCGGACGAATTGGCGGCTGCCGTGCTGCGCTCTTGTTGCTACTGTCAGCGCCGGGTGGGCGCTTTTGAAGCAGCCGCTACAGCCCTCATGAACTCACCCGGTCAAACATGTGGCGCACGAGCGGGGCCGGTTTTGCAGTTGCTGGTTTTGCAGCGGCCTGCTGGCGCGATTGCTCCCATGCCAGCGCGTGGCGCAGCATATCTTCAAGGCCATAACGGGGTTGCCAGCCAAGTTCGGCCTGGAGCCGCCGGCTATCGGCAACCAGTGTGGCCGGATCGCCAGCCCGGCGCCCGGCGGCACGGGTGCGGACGGGCGCCTGCGAGACTGCACACAGCGCGTCGATGACCATCTGCACGCTCGATCCGTTGCCGGTTCCGACATTATAGGTGCAGGGGCCGCCGCCGCGCATTACGGCCAGCATCACCAGCAGATGCGCCTGCGCAATATCGGCAACATGGACATAATCGCGCACGGCGGTACCATCAGGGGTGGGATAATCGGTGCCATAAATGTCAAGCACCGCCCGGTCTCCGGTCGCGACCTGCGTGGCGATCTCGATCAGGTGGTGCGGATGCTGCGTCGCCTGGCCCGAACGGCAAGCCGGATCGGCGCCAGCGGCGTTGAAATAGCGCAGGATTCCGACCCCCATGCCGGTGGCGGCGGCGATATCCAGCAACGCGGCCTCGGCCATCGCCTTGCTGCGGCCATAGACATTGACTGGATCAAGGCGGCTGGCTTCGGACAGCGGCCGGCCTTCGCCTTCGCCATACACCGCGGCCGTGCTCGACAGGATGAACGTGCCGACCCCGGCTGCGGATGCTGTTTCGGCAAGGTCGATCGTGGTCGCGAGGTTGTTGCGGTAGTAACGCGCCGGGTGGCTTTGGGAATCGTTGACGCTGATCGAGGCAGCGAAATGCATGACGGCGCTGACCTGTTCGCGGTTCAGGATTTCGGCGACCAGGGCGCGGTCGCCCGCCTTGCCGCGCACCAGCCGCGCAGCGGGCGGCACCAGCCGGCCATCGGACGTGGAAAAATCGTCGAGGATGATGACCTCGTGGCCTGCATCGAGCAGCGCGAGCGCGGTGTTGCTGCCGATATAGCCAGCGCCGCCAGTGACAAGGACGGTCAACGGCGGGGAGACGCTGGCGCAATTGTCATGACGTAACATCGACGTTCTCCAACTGGTTGGTCGCGCAGGAGATCACCGAACACGACCAAAGCAGAACGGTTGTGGGCCGTCGTTGGTTCCGTCGCCGCGATTCCGCGCTCAGCCAACCGGCGGCAGCGCCTGGCCATCCTGCTCCCGCAGCCAGTTGTGCGCCCGGGTGGCCGCAATGGCGCCGTGGCCCATGGCAACGCTGATCTGATCGAGGCCTTCGACGATGTCGCCTGCGGCAAACACGCCGGGAACGTCGGTGCCCAGAATGGCGCTGGCGGGCATCATGCCGTCTGTGTCGCCGGCCAATCCCAGGCATGCCGCCAGCGCGGTCCGCGGGCGGGTGACTTCGGCGGGATACAGGACATCGAAAACCAGCGGCGCGGCCACCCCGCCAATCTGCACGCTGATGCCGCTTTCCGTCGGCAATATGGCGTGCAGCGGCCCGTGGATCAGGCCCACGCCGCGCGCCTTCAGCGCCTCGGCCAGCGCGTGCCCGGGCCGGTCGTTTCCGGTCGAAATAACGGTAACATCACTGGAGTAAGTGCGCAGGAACAGCGCCTCGCCCGCCGCCTTTGGGGCATCACCCATCACTGCAATGCGCTGTCCGCTATGCTCGTAACCGTCACAGATCGGGCAATAGCGCAGCGTGCCGGCGGCGATGGCCTGCGCCAGCACGTCCGGATCAAGCTGCAGGTGATCGGTGAGCAGCCCGGTGGCGAGAATCAGTGTGCGGCAGTCGATGGCGGCTCCATCCGCTTGCGTCAGCCGGAAGCCGCCCTCGCTGCGCGCTGCGTGGGTGATTTCGGCTTCGGCAACGTGCGCCCCATATTGCTGGGCATGAGATGTCATCTGCCGCACCAGATCGGCCCCGGAAATGCCCAGATCGAACCCCGGAACATTGTGGCTTTTTGGTATCGACAGCGCCCGCGATCCGCCGTCGTGGACCACCAGGACCGTCCGGCGGAAGCGGGCCAGATACAGCGCGGCGCTAAGGCCGGCTGGTCCCGCCCCGATGACCACGGACTCGTAAACCATCAGTTACCGGCCTTGTCAGACGGCTTTTCGCCCCCGGTCACTGGCCCGCCGTCGCTGCCCTGAAAACGGTCGCCCGGTTCGCGCGCTTCGCCTTCCAGCCCCGGGTTGCCGTGATATTTTCGGGGACCTTCGGCGGCGTGCGGCGCACCGCCGCTTGGCCGAAATTCGCGCTTTTGTCTTGCCATTGCCGCTCTCCTTGGCGGTCAAACGGCAGCCGGCGGCAAAGGTTCCGCATCTGCGCTCAGGCCCAGACCCGTTCAATGAACCAGAAACTTGCGGTGCTGCCGATGGCATAGGCGCTGGCCGCCACTGCGGGCCGCAGCGCTGCCGGCATCAACCGGCGCAGCAGCGCCAGCATGGCAAGGGCGGCGGCGATAATCAGCATCTGGCCGGCTTCCACGCCCAGGTTGAAGGTGAGCAGCGCCATCGGCACATCGGTTTCGGGCAGGCCGATCTCGCGCAGCGCGCCGGCAAAGCCGAAGCCGTGGAGCAGGCCGAACAGGAAGGCGACCAACCACGGCAGCCGCTCCGACAGTCGGGGCTGGTCGGCCTTTGCTTTCACGATCTCAACGGCGAGGAAGATGATCGACAGCGCGATCACCGCCTCCACCGGCGCCTGCGGCATGCCGAACAGGCCCAAAGTGGTGCCGGCGAGCGTGATCGAATGGGCGATGGTGAAGGCGGTGGCAGCCTTGACCACCGGCCAGCCGCGCATCAGCAGCAATACCAGCGCGACCACGAACAGCAGATGATCATAACCGGTGACGATATGTTCGACGCCGATGACGAAATAGGTTCGCGCCACCTGCCAGCGATCGGGCACGCGGTTCACCGTCACGCTGGCGTGGCCGGGCAGCAGGCGTTCGGTCTGCGCCGGGCGGCCCAGCGGCGCGATGCGCAGCAGCGTATCGGTGTCGCCAGGTGCAAGGCCCGCCAGCCCGACGCTAGCGCCCGCCAATGGCTGCAAGCAGCGCATGGTGCCGGTGGCCACAAGTGCCCCGCTGGAAAGCCGCGGCGTTGCCAGTTTCGCGGTGCAGAATCCCGGAAATTGCGGCGAAGCGCGGGTGGCAAGCCCGCCGAGGATCGGGGCTTTCCACACCAGTTTCCAGTCCACCGCGCTGGCCTGCGTGAGTTCGAGGTAGCCGGGGCGCAGTTCGTCTGCCAAGGCCCCAATGTGCGCCGGCAGCGCCAAGAGCAACAGCAGCAGCAGGCGCAGCAGCCCCCTCATTTCGGCCGTTCGATCGCCACGTCATAGCCCGCCAGCAGCGTCTGCAACTGCGCGTCCTGGGCGCTGCGAACGGCGGCGCTGCGCCAGTCATTTTCCAGCCGCTGGCGCACGTCGGCCAGGCGCGGCGGCGGCGGCACCGCGCGCTGCTCGAGCTTTACCAGATGCAGGCCGAAGCCCGACGCCATCAGCGTCCACGCGCCGATCGGGGTCTTGGACAGCGCGGCGGCGAAATCGTCGCCGAATTGCTGGGCCAGATCGAACGCGGCAGCATCTACCACGCGGGCGGGCAGCGGGAAGGGCACGGTGGGCAAGGCCTTCCCGCTGCCGCCTGTTGCGGCGCGCAAGGCCGGCGTGTCTTCACCGAGATAGCGCTGGGTCAGCGTATAGCGCGGCGGCAAGGCATAGCGCGCCGGATCTTTCGTCAGCAGCGCCTGCAATTGCGCGTCGGTGGGCTGCGCCGCTTCGGCTTCGGCACCGGCGACTGCGAGTATCTTGTTGCGCAGGCGTTTTTTCACCACCTCGTCATCGCGGTCGAGGCCGAGCTGCAACGCCTCGCGGTAATAAACCTCGCTGCGGACATGGTCGCGGATCAGCTCGTCCAGCTCAGGCGCGGTCGGCGGGCGGCGGAAAGCCTGGATGTGATGGTTGACCAGGCCCGCCACCACCATCTCGTCCACCACGATGCGGCGCTCGCCGACGCCAGGCGCGCGGCCCGAAAGCGCCGCGAACACCAGCGCGCCGGCCATCAGAAAATGCAGCAGGGGCTCGCGCAGCAGGGCGGCCGCGCGGGTGCGCCAGTCACTCATTCATCGTCCCTCAGCGTGCGCCCGGCGTGTACCAGATCGGCGAGCTGTAGGCGCGTTCCTGCTGCTTGACCCGCACATCAGCGGGCAGTTTCAGCTTGTATCGCGCCGCGTCGAACGCCGGCCAGCTTGGGGTAGGGATTTCGAGCACGCGCACATAGTAAAAGGCGCTAAACTTGGGATCAAAACCGGGGTCGGTCCACACCGTGGTCAGGGCCGCCGCGCCGATGCTGTTGGTATAGGTCGCGGCGGCGACATTGACCGTATCGCCCACCGGCGGCAGTTTTTCCGCCACTGGCTTGCGCACATCGGCCGAGCTCCAGACGACGTCGAAGACTTTTTCCTGCGCCTTGCCGCCCTTGTCGACCCAGCCTTTGACTACCTGCACCCGGTCGAGATTGGCGCCCTGCGGATCCTTCAGCGCGGAAATGATGAAACGCGGCGCACCGTCCTTGCCGCCCGCCAATTCTCCTCCCATCGGCACGCCGCGCTTGTAACCGGCGCGCACCCAATCGCCCTTCAGATCATCGGCGGTGAAATCCCAGCCGCCAAAGAAACGCACCGTCATGCGCGGGCCCGTGCTGGCATAGACTTCGCGGCGTTCCAGCGCGTCGAAGATGGCGGCGCGGGTGTTGGCCTTGGCCCACACGGCGGCATAACCGCTGGCCAGATAATGCCAGCCGAAACGGCCCTTTCTGGTGCCCAGGTTCTGGGCTTGCAAAGCGCGTTTGGCGCCCGGTTCATTGCCGCTGTGCTTGCCGAAAAACTGGTCTTCATCGGCGGTAGCCAGCGCCGTGTGGCTGTCTGTCGAACCGATCAGGCCGAATTTATACGGGTTCACCCCCATCTGGGCTTCCAGCGTCAGCCCGCGTTTCAATGCCTCGCGCACATATTCGCCGGCAAACATGGCGGGCACCTTGGGCTGGTTGCCCAACAAATTGCTCAATTCCCAACCCGCCACGCCATAGCCAGCGAATTCATCGTTGGGCGACAGGAAGGGATGGGCTTCGCTGTCGCCCTTGATCTGGGTGATTTCCACCACGGGTTCGAGCCGGGCGCGGCGCTTGGCATAGGCCGCCGTCATCGGGCCGCCGCCGGGCTGGGTGAGTTCGAACATCAGCCCGTTCGACAAATTGCTGTTGTGCGGGATGGCCAGCACCCGGCCGCCGGTCGATTTTTCATAAGCCTCCATGTAATTCCAGATCTCGTCTGGCGTCGCCTTGTAGGTGGGATCGATCGGCACCACGGTGCGCACCCGATCCACTCCGTCGCGGAAAATGATGTTGCGGTGCAGATTGTTGCCGCCCTGCATCAACGTGTATTCAAAGCCGAAGAAAGCGGTGAACTTGCCCGGCTCGTTATAATTTTCCACTGCGTCGATGTTGCTGTTCCACACCGATTTGGTGCGTTCGGCGGCGCCATCGGGATTGATCATCGCGGCCGGAATGGCGTTGCGGCCGCGCGCATCGAGGATTTCGGCCATGGCGCGCTGCGATCCGGCGGGGCCTTCCTGCATGAGATCGTGCCAGCGCCGCATGGTTTCGTCGCGAATGAGCAGGCGCGGCGCATCGTACAGTGCCTTGGCGGCGCCCAGCGCTTCGGCGTGATCGGTCACCACCAGGAAATCGAGCGGCCGCGACAGCCTGGCTTTCAGCCCGGTGGTGGATGTGACTTCCTCACCGCGCGCAAAGCGCAGCGCGTCTTCAGGCCCCAGCCGCACGCCAAAGCCAAAGGCATCGACCGAATTGGATGTGTGCAGGTGGGTATCGCCCCACAGCGGCCTTTCGGGAAACTCGCTTTCCTTCACCGCGGCGTCGCTCTTGGCTGGCGCCCGCTTCAACTGATCACAGCCGGCCAGCAGCCCGGCACTGCCCAGCAGCAAGGCTGCCCACATCGTGCGCCGCATCATATCCCCCAGTCTGATCGGCCCCGATTCCGGCCCCTTTGCGCACACGATGCCATGCTCGCCGCAGCGGTCAATGCTGCTGGCAGACTTACTGTCACTTCACACAGCAGTCCCCGGCTCAGGGCTTCAGATTTTCCACGAAGAAGCCGACGATCTCGGTGGTGGAGCGCACCCGGTTGGCGGTCTTGCGCCAGCCGTGCCCCTCATCGGGAAACAGCGTGTATTTCACTGGCAGCCCGCGCGCCCGCATCGTTGCCACGATCTGTTCGGCTTCGATCACCGGCACGTTGGTGTCGTTGGCGCCGTGCAGCACGAACAGCGGCGTTTTTACCCGGTCCAGCTTGTGGATGGGCGACAGGGCTTTCAGCATGTCGGCCTGGGTGGCGGGGTCGCCATATTCGGTGGTGGAAATCGCCGCCATCCACGGCTCGCTGTTCTTGAAGAACGTTTCGAAATTCACCACGCCAAACAGGTTGGCGCCGGCCGCAAACATGTCAGGATATTCGGTAACGCCGGCCATCACCATGTAGCCGCCGTAACTGCCGCCCATGATGCCCAGCCGGAGGGGGTCGGCGACGCCCATCGCCACCAAGGCGTCGGTGGTCGCCTTGATGTCGCGCACGCTGTCGACTCGGCTGGCGCCGTCGTCCATCGCCATGAAGGCTTTGCCGAAGCCGGATGAGCCGCGCACGTTGGGCGCAAACACTGCGATGCCGCTCGCCGCCAATGCCTGCGCGTCGGGGCTCATCGTCGGGCGGGCCTGGCCTTCGGGGCCGCCGTGATAGGTGAACACCAGCGGCAGCGGGCCACTGCCGCTCTTGGGGCGATACAGCCAGCCCGAAAGCGGCACGCCGTCGTGGGCGGTGTAACGAATCAATTCCGGCTGGACGAGGCTGGCCAGATCGACGCCCTCGTGACGGCTTTCGGTCATGCGGTCGACGCGGCCAGACGCGACGTCGACCAGATAGATATCGGTGGTGCGATCGGCACCGCTTCCGACCAGCAGCAGGCTGCGGCCATCGGCACTGAAATCGGCCAGCCCGGCAATGTCGAACGGCAATGTAGGCCCGGGCCGCACGGTGCCGCTGGCGGTATCGAACCACGCCAGTTCCGACCGGCCGCCGACATTCCACAGCAGCGCGGCAGTGCGGCCGTCCCGGCTGAGTGCCGCATCCTCGGCAACCGCGTCGGCGCGCTCGGCAAAATAGCGGATCGGTTTGGGTTTGCCGTTGGCGGCAACCACGATGCTGCCAAAGGCCTGGCGATCGCGGCCCACGTTGGAGGTGATCAACACCTGCCGGCCATCGGCCGAAATCACGCCCCAATCCGATTCAGCCTGGCCCTCGTGCGGTGTGAGCAGGACTTCGCGCCCACGCCGCCGATCGACCAGCACCAAATTCGCATCGCCGCGCCCGCGCAGTCGCGACAACACGGCGCGTGTGCCACGCACGTCGGTCACGCTGTTCAAGCCCTGGTTTGCCGCCAGCAGCGTCCATTTGCCGGTGGCGACATCGATCAGCGCCGGATCGCGCGCGGCGGGATTGTCGCGGTTGCTGTCGACCCGCAGGGCGCGGCCGTCGCGGGTCCAGCCCATCAGGCCGTTGTTGTCCTTGCCGCCAGCGGTCAGTTGCCGTGCGCCGTTGCCGTCTGGGCGCATCACCCAGATTTGTTCGTTGAGGCCGCCGCCCGGCGCCACCGCATAGGCCAGCAGGCCGCCGCGCGGCGACCATATCACCCGTGACACGGGATCGGGCAGACTGGTGACCTGGCGTGCGCTGCCACTGGGAAGCGACTTGATCCAGATTTGCGGGCTGCCACTGGCATTCGACAGATAGGCAAGGCTTTTGCCGTCCGGCGACAGGCTGGGCGAGGCGGCACTGTTGATCCGGCTGAACGCCGCGACCCGGCTTGCCAGTTCCGCCGGCTGGGCCAGAACCGGCGCAGACGCCACCAATGCTGCCACCACAGCCCACAACAATCTTGTCATCGCCTTGCCTTCTCGTTGTTCTGGCCGGTCAGGAGGCCGGTTTGTCTTTCACGTGCTTTTCCAGATCGTCGAAAAACCGTTCCAGATTGTGCAGCACCATCATCTTGAATTCGTAATTCACGCCGGGACTGGCGCTTTCGATGATCGGGCTTTCATCGACCTTTTCTGTGTAGGCATTGGCGATGGTCTGCACATACTCGGGCGAAAGCTGAATCTCACCCATCTTGTCGAGAATGCGCAGCTGGACGATCATGATCTGGCGTACCAGCATTTCGAGCGCAGTGATGCGCGACACGGTGGCGACCGCGTCAAGTTCGACTGATTCCCCATCTTCATCTGCACCGCTCATGGCGTCAGCATGGCCTGATTTGGCCCGCCCGCAAAGCCTGTTGCGACGGGAAGCGGGTTGGGGCAGGGCAGGGCAATGGTCCGTACACTTTCCGCCCGCATCGAACGCTTCCCCGTGCGCGGGGCCTTTACCATTTCGCGCGGGGCCAAGACGCATGTGGATGTGGTGGTGGCAGAGGTGACCGACGGCATGCACATCGGCCGCGGCGAAGGCACTGCCATTTATTACAAGGGCGATTGCGCGGCGCTGGCGCTGGCGGCGTTGACGGGCGTTACCGGCGCGGTGGCGGCAGGTGCCGGCCGCGGCGATTTGCTGGCGCTGTTGCCCGCCGGAGCTGCGCGCAACGCGCTGGATTGCGCGCTGTGGGATCTGGAGGCGAAACAATCCGGCATTCGTGTCTGGCCGCGGCTGGGCTTGCCGGTGCCGCAGCCGATGCTGACGGCCTATACAATCAGCCTGGGTGATCCCGCCGCGATGGCCGCTGCCGCCGCTGCCATGCGCGGGCGCGAACTGCTGAAAGTGAAACTGGGCGGGGACGGCGGCGCAGCGGCGGACATGGAACGCCTTGTTGCCGTGCGCCGCGCCGCGCCCGATGCGCGCCTGATCGTCGATGCCAACGAAGCCTGGGGCAGCACCGATATCGAACGCACCTTGGCCCGGATCGCGCCGCTGGGGGTGGAGCTGGTGGAACAACCTGTGCCGGCCGGGCGCGATGCCGAACTGGAAGGGCTGCGCTGCGCGGTGCCGCTGGCGGCTGATGAAAGCTGCCACGACCGTTCCAGCCTTGATGCCATCGTTGGCCGCTATCGCTTCATCAACATCAAGCTGGACAAGGCCGGCGGCCTTACCGAAGCGCTGGCGTTGCGCCACGCCGCCGCCGCGCGCGGGCTGGGGGTGATGACTGGGTGCATGCTGTGCACCAGCCTCGCCATTGCTCCGGCATTTCTGGTCGGCATGCAGGGCATTTATGTCGATTTTGATGGCCCACTGTTGATAGAAGATCGCCCGCACGGCCTGCATTTCGAGGGCAGCGACGTCTTCCCGCCAGATGCGGCGCTGTGGGGATGAAGGCGCCTTGATGAATCCATGGTCATCTGGACGTGCAGGGATTATGCTGCACTGCAATGCTTCGGAGTGATGCCATTCCCACCCGGCGGGCGATCATCGATCGCCGCGCCTTGGCCGACGGGCTGTCCGGCGGGCTGGCGCGGTGTGACAGCTTTGCCGAGCGCCGCCGCCTGCTGGCCGATACGCTGCGCGGCGCGCTGCTTGCCGGCCGCGCCGAAATTGCGCAGCGTCTCGAAGCGCACCCTGGCCGCGGCCTCGAACTGGCGGCGGCGCAAAGTTTCCTGACCGATCAGCTGCTGCGCCTCGCGTGTGACACGGTGGTGAGCAGCCTGTATCCGCTGGCCAATCCCACCCAATCCGAACGGCTCGCCGTGGTGGCGGTGGGCGGATACGGGCGCGGCCAGATGGCGCCATTTTCGGATGTGGACATCGTGTTCATCACGCCGTGGAAGCAGACGCCGTGGGGGGAGCAGGTCATCGAGACTCTGCTGTATCTGTTGTGGGATCTGGGCCTGAAGGTGGGCAACGCCACGCGCAGCCTGGATGATGTGGTGCGCATCAGCCGCGCCGACATGACTGTTCGCACCGCCTTTCTGGAATCGCGTTTCGTGTGGGGCGACCAGCCGCTTTACGACGAAGCAGGCGCGCGTTTCCGCAAGGAAGTGGTGGCCGGCACGGCGCGGGCGTTCGTGGCCGAAAAGCTCGCCGAACGCGACGCCCGCCACC
Source organism: Sandarakinorhabdus sp. (assembly GCF_041689835.1). Classification (GTDB taxonomy): domain Bacteria; phylum Pseudomonadota; class Alphaproteobacteria; order Sphingomonadales; family Sphingomonadaceae; genus Sandarakinorhabdus. Next base: position 2,292 of record NZ_JBDNFM010000144.1, on the reverse strand, counting down.
TGCGCATGGGCGACAGCCGGTATGTGGTCGAGCCCAACCTGAAGGAAGGCAAGGGCGGCCTGCGCGACCTGCACGCGCTGTTCTGGATCGGCAAATATCTGCACCAGGTGGGCAGCGTCGCCGAGTTGGTCGACAAGAGGCTGCTTACGGCTGAGGAGCTACGCCAGTTCCGCCGCGCCGAAAGCTATTTGTGGTCGGTGCGGATCATGCTGCATCACATCACCGGCCGCGCCGAAGAACGCCTCACCTTCGATGTGCAGCGCGAACTGGCCGCCCGCCTGCGCTATGCCAACCGCGACAGCATGAGCGCCGTCGAGCGTTTCATGCGCCATTATTTCCTGATGGTGAAATCGGTAGGCGACCTGACCGGGCTGTTCCTCGCCCACCTTGATGAATCGACCGCGCGGCGATCGTGGCTGCCGACGATCACCCGCCGGCCGACAAGGCTGAAAGGCTTCACCCTGCGGCGCGGCCAGATCGGCGTGCCCACCGATGATTTCTTCAAGGCCGATCCGGTGCGGCTGCTCGAAGTATTTGCGCTGGCCGATAGCGAGGGGCTGACCATCCACCCGCTCGCCATGCGAACGGCCGCGCGCGATTCCCAGTTGATCGATGAGCGCGTGCGCCGTGACAAGACGGCAAACGCGTTGTTTCTGCAGGTGCTCACGAGTCCGCGCGATCCCGAAACCGTGCTGCGCTGGATGAACGAGGCGGGCGTTTTTGGCCGTTTCGTACCGGATTTCGGCCGTGTCGTGGGGCAGATGCAGTATGACATGTACCACCATTATACAGTGGACGAGCACACCATTCGCGCCATCGGCCTGCTCGCCAGGATCGAACGCGGCGAGCTGAAGACCGATCACGCACTGTCCAGCGCCATCATCCACCAGTTGATCAACCGGCGCGTGCTGCACGTTGCTGTGCTGCTGCACGATATCGCCAAGGGGCGCGGCGGCGATCACAGCGTGCTGGGCGCCGATGTTGCCCGCCGCCTGTGCCCGCGGCTGGGCCTGACCAAGGAAGAAACCGAAACCGTGGCCTGGCTGGTGGAAGTTCACCTGCTGATGAGCCGCACCGCCTTCAAGCGAGACCTTTCGGATTTCAAGACTATCCTCGATTTCGCCGAAGCCGTTGCCAGCCCGGAACGGCTGCGGCTGCTGCTGATCCTGACCGTGGTGGATATCCGCGCTGTTGGGCCTGGCGTGTGGAATGGCTGGAAAGCCCAATTGCTGCGCGAGCTGTACGATTCGGCGGAGGAAGTGCTGCGGCTGGGCCACAAACAAACCGGGCGTGCGACCCGCATAGCCGCCAGGCAGGAAGGGCTGAAGGCGGCGCTGGGCTGGCCTGAAGCGCGCTTTGCCGCCCATGCCGCGCGTTTTCCCGACAGTTACTGGATTGCCGAAGCGTCCGATGTGCTTACCGCCAATGCCGCGCTGATGGAGGGTGCAGGGGATGCGCCCTTGGCGATTTCGTGCACGCCCGATTTGGCGCGCGGCACCACGCTGGTCGCCATTTATGCCCCCGATCATCCGGGCCTGTTTTATCGCATCGCCGGCGCGATCAGCCTGTCGGGCGGCAACATCTTCGATGCCCGTATCCACACCACACGCGATGGCATGGCGATCGACAATTTCGTGGTGCTGGATCCGTTGGGCCGGCCCTTTGCCGAGGTCTCGCAGTTGGCGCGCCTGAAACGCAGCATCCAGGATGTGTTGTCGGGGCGCATCCGGCTTGCCGACAAGCTCGCCGCGCGGCCGCTGGCGCGCCGCAAGGCCGAACTGTTCCGGGTGGAACCGCGCGTGCTGATCGATAACAAGGCCAGCAATCGGTATACAGTGATCGAGGTTAACGCGTCGGACCGGCCGGCGCTGCTGTATGCGCTGACAAATGGGCTGTTTCAGCAGAAGCTGACAATCCACAGCGCCCACATCGCCACTTATGGCGAAAAAGCCACCGACACATTTTACGTGACCGACCTCACCGGCGCCAAGATCGACAACCCGGTGCGCCTGAAAAGTATTGAAAAACGCCTGCTGGCCATTGCAGCCACCGCCAGTCCCAAGGTGGAAATGCTGGCGGAAGCGGCCGAATAGGGTTCAGCCCTGCTCGCGGCTTTCTGTGCTGTTCGGTGAACCCGGCGGCGTGTCCGGCGCGGCGACATAGACGGCCACCATCGCGGCCACGGCAATCACCACGGAAATCAGCAGCACATACCGCACCTTGTTCCCGGTCGATCCGGCGCGGGCGTCGGTGGTGGAAATCACCTCCGGAGCTTCGGGGCGAGCCTCGTTG
>NZ_JBDNFM010000143.1:0-23551 GCF_041689835.1 Sandarakinorhabdus sp. | reverse complement strand
TGGCCGCGGTGGCGGACCAGATATTCCAGCAGGCGAAATTCGCGCGGTTGCAGGTCGATGCGCTTGCCGCCCCAGCTGACACGGCGGGCGAGCAAATCCAGCTCCAGTTCGCCTTCCACCAGCCGCGTCACTTCGCCAGGCGGCGCGGCGCGGCGTTGCACAGCCTCCAGCCGGGCCAGCAATTCCGGCAGCTCGAACGGCTTGGTCAGATAATCGTCGGAACCGGCGCGCAGGCCCTTCACGCGTTCATCGAGACTGGCCAGTGCCGAAAGCATCAGCACCGGGGTGTGATTGCCGGCTTCCCGCAGGCGCGACAGCAGGGTGAGGCCATCAAGGCCCGGCAGCATGCGATCGAGCACAATGGCGGCATATTGGCCGTCCAGCGCCATTTCGAGCCCCAGCGTTCCGGTGACGGCGATATCGACATGATGGCCGGCACCGCGCAAGCCCTGCGCGACGTGATCGGCCATGGTGACGTCGTCTTCAACGCAAAGAATGCTGCTCATGGCTGTGACTTTATGCCGCTTGTTGGTAAAAACTCAAGGGGCAGGGCTTGTGCGGGCGCGATTTTCTTCGCGGCGCGGGCGCAAGGTTGCTAGGCACCTGAGCTCATTGTTCCCGAGGCCGGCAGAGTGTCTGAACGCAAAACAGAAGAAAATGGCGATGGCTCACGCGCGCCGCCGCCTGGCAGTCCGGGTCGTGTCGAACGGCCGGCGCGGTTGCCGCGGCTGTTCCTGTGGCTGGTCGCCATCGCCATAATCTCGGTCATCGTGCTGGGCTTTGTCTGGCGGCTGGCCGGTGACCGCCTGCTCAAGGCCGCGCTGGTGCCGGGCGGCGCGTTCGAAGCGGCAGCGGCGGGCACTCCGTATGATTATGCCGATGCGGCCAGTTGGGCGGCGCGGCCGGGCATGGTGGGTGATCCCACAAATTTTGTTCCGGAAGGCGCAGCCGCTGCCGTAAAAGGCGCGGTGCCGGTGTTTTTCGTGCCGCCCACCGCGGCCTTTGCCAACAGCCAGTGGACCGGCCGTTCCAGCGACGCGGCCACGGCGACGCGGCTGGCCGGCTTCCTGCGCACCGAAGCCAGCGCGCTGGCTGCGGCCGGGCCGGTGTGGGCACCGCATTACCGCCAGGCCGTGCTTGGCAGCTTCCTCGCCGATACGCCCGCAGATCGTGCCAAGGCGCAGGCCGCGCAAGAACTGGCCTATGCCGACGTGAAGGCGGCGTGTGCCCGCTTTTTGGCTGCCCAGCCGGCCGGTACGCCGATCATATTGGCCGGTCACAGCCAGGGCGCGCTGCACCTGCTGCGGCTGCTGAAGGACGAGGTGGCGGGCAAGCCGATCGCTGCTCGCATTGTCGCCGCCTATGCCGTGGGCTGGCCAGTATCGGTGAGCGCCGATCTGCCGGCGCTGGGCTTGCCGGCCTGCGAGCGCCGCGGCCAGGCGCGCTGCATCCTGAGCTGGCAAAGTTTTGCCGAGCCGGCCGATCCCGCCGCGATCCTTGATGTTTATTACTCCGGCACCGGGATGGCCGGGCGGCCGCGGGCGGGCACGGCGATGCTGTGCAGCAATCCGCTTAAGGGCAGTGTGGGCGGCGGCGCGCCGGCCAGTGCAAATCCGGGCAGTCTCGTGCCCAGTGCCATGCTCACCGCGGGCAAGCTGGTGCAGCCGGGCGTGCCGGCGCGGTGCGATGCGCGCGGCCTGCTGTTGATCGGTGAGGCGCCGTCGGGTTATCCGCCATTTGTGTTGCCGGGCAATAATTTCCATGTGTTCGATTATCCACTGTTCTGGCAGGCAGTGCGGCTGGATGCGGCGGCGCGGGTGGCGGCATGGACGGCCCAGAACTGATCGCCTCGCTGAACGCCCCGCTGATTACGGGCACGGCCCCGGACTATGCGGCGCTGCTGCCCGACGCCGGCCGGCTGGGCGGGCTGGATGTGGGCACCAAAACCATCGGGCTGGCCACCTGCGATGCCAGCTGGTCGTTCGCGACCCCGGCGCACACCATCGCGCGCACCAAATTTGGCGCCGATCTGGCCGCGCTGGGGGCGTGGGCGGCCAAGCAACGCCTGCTGGGGCTGGTGATCGGCCTGCCGCTCAACATGGACGGCAGCGATAGTTCGCGCACTCAATCGGTGCGGGCGTTTGCACGCAATGTGGCGCCGCTGGGCCTGCCCGTGCTGCTGTGGGATGAACGCTGGTCCACCGCTGCGGTGGAGCGGGCGATGATTGCCGAGGATTTGTCGCGGGCCCGCCGGGCGGAACGGGTGGACAGACTGGCTGCCAGCTATATCCTGCAAGGCGCGATCGATGCCCTTGCCCGCTGGAGAGTCTGATGAGCTGCCTTAGTCCCGAAGCCCGTGCCGTGCTGTTCGAGCACGCGACCGAACGCCCGTTCACGTCACCGCTGAACGATGAAAAGCGCGCCGGCGACTATCATTGTGCCGGCTGCGGCGCGCTGCTCTACCGTTCGGGAACCAAATTTGATTCCGGCTCGGGCTGGCCAAGTTTCTATGACGCGGCAGACGCCGCAGTCGCCACCACCACCGACACCAGCCACGGCATGACCCGCACCGAAGTGCACTGCGCCGGGTGCAGCGGGCATCTTGGGCATATTTTCCCCGATGGCCCGGCGCCCACTGGCCAGCGCCACTGCATCAACGGTCTGGCGTTGGATTTTGTGGCCGACGAGGCATGAAGCGGCTTGGTTTGCTGGCGGCGCCGCTGTTGATGGGGCAAGCCCCCGCAACGTCACCGCCGCCGTCCTTGGCCAACACGTCGGCCGACGAGATCGTAGCTGCCGCCCCCGCCGCACACTGGCTGGCAATCGACCCCGACGACATCATGGTGATGGATACCGCTGCCGGGCGCATGGTGGTGCAACTGGCGCCGCAATTTGCGCCGGCGCACGTCGCGGCGATCAAGGCGCTGGTGCGCGCCGGGCGGTTCGACGATGGCCGCATCGTGCGGGTGCAGGATAATTACGTTGTGCAGTGGGCGGCCAAACCCGAAGACGGCAAGCAGGTGGTGAGCCAGCCGCCCGACGTGCGGCAGCAGCGCGTGCGGCCGGCGCCGCTGCCGGCGGAATATGAGCGTTCGGCAAAAGGCCTGACCTTCACGCCGTCGCCATTCAAGGACACATATGCTCAGGCCGGCTGGGTTCCCGGCTGGCAGGCCGCGCGCGATGCCAAGGCCGGTACGGTGTGGCTGGCGCATTGTTACGGCACAGTGGGTGTGGGCCGCGACATGCCGCCCGATACCGGCGACGGTGCCGAGCTTTACACCGTGATCGGCCACGGCCCGCGCCATCTCGATCGCAATATCGCCAATGTCGGCCGCGTGCTGGCGGGGATCGAGCCGCATGCTGCCTTGCCGCGCGGCACCGAGGAGCTGGGCTTTTACAAGGACGAAGCGCAGCGGCCCAAGATTGCCAGCGTGCGGCTGGCCAGCCAGATCGCCAGTTTTCCGCTTTGGCAGATGATGGACACCGCCAGCCGCAGTTTCGCCGCCGTGGTGCAGGCCCGCGCCAACCGCACCGGGTTTTTTGTCCGCCCGGCGCGTGCGGCTGATCTGTGCACGCTGAAGGTGCCCGTGCGGGAAGTGCCGCGAGGGGTGAGGTGACGCCGATCATCAAGCTGCTGCGCGCGGCCGAATGGGCGCAGTTTCAGGAAACGCAGGTGTTTGCAGGTTCGCCGGACGATCTGCGCGACGGCTACATCCACATCTCCACGCCGGAGCAGATGCCGGGCACGCTGGCCAAATGGTTTGCCGGCGATGTGGGCGTGGCGGCGTTGACGCTGGATGCCGATGCGCTTGGCGATGAATTGCGGTGGGAAGAAAGCCGCGGCGAACAGTTGTTCCCGCATCTGTATCGCCCGCTGCGGCTGGATGAAGTGGTGAGCGTGCGCTTGCTTTAGGCCGCTTGCGCCGCCTTCGCGCGCTGAAAGCCCGCCCTGGTCTGGCACCGCTCCCAATACGCCTGCAAATGCGGCCCGACTTCGCCCAGGTGCCCCAAATTGCCGGCCAGCAGCAGCGCATAGGCTACCGCGATATCCGCCACGGTGAAGTCGTCTCCGCACAACCATTCCCGGCCATCGGTCAGCGCGCGCTCCGCCCAGATGGTGCGGGCGATGAACCAGCGGCGATAATCGCTGGCCACCTTGGGGTTCCGATTTTCGGGCTTTTCCAAAATCGTGTAGCGCAGCACCAGCGTTTGCGGAAAAGTGAGCGTCGCGTCGGACTGGTGCAGGAAATTCAAATACTCGCCGTAACGCGGATCGCCGGGCAGCACGCGCAAGACCTGCGCCCCATCCCCTCCATAGCGTTCGGCCAGATATTGGCAGATGGCGGCGCTCTCGGTCATCCGCAGCTCACCATCGGTGAAAAACGGAATCGTGCCCAGCGGGTTGACCTCGAGGAAGGCCGGCTCCTGCCAGCGCGGCGGAAACGGCAGCATTATCAGTTCGTACGGCAGGCCCAGTTCTTCCAGCGCCCACAGGGGCCGGAAACTGCGGGCATCGCGGCAGTGCCAGAGTTTCATCGCAAGTCCCCTTCGCAAACGCACAGGCGTCCCCATATCAGTAGCAGTCATTCAGGTCGGCTTAAACTTCGCCCGGCAATTTCGGTGAAAAGAACAGGATCATCGCGCGCATGTTGAACAAATTGAAAGTGGCAGGCGGTGCCTTGATGGGTGTGGCAGCAGGCATCGGGTTGGCGGTGGGTGTCGCCCGAGTGTCGGACACTGGGCATGTTGCGGCGCAGATCCCGCCGATGGACACCAGCGACGTGCCGCGCGCGGTGCCGGCGGCGGGGCAGGTGGCGATGAGCTTTGCGCCGGTGGTGAAAGCCGCTGCGCCCGCCGTGGTCAACATCTACACCGCCACGGTGGATCGCCGGCCGCGCGGCATGAACGAGGATTTCATGCAGCGCTTTTTCGGCGGCGCCCCGGTGCAGCCGCGCGTGTCGCAATCGCTGGGTTCGGGCGTCATCGTGGGGGCCGACGGCCTGATCATCACCAACAATCATGTGGTGGAAGGGGCAGACCAGATATTGGTGGCGCTGGCCGACAGGCGCGAATTCAAGGCCAGGATTTTGTTTGCCGATCCCCGGCTCGATCTGGCGCTGCTCAAGGTGGAAACGCAAGGCGCGGTGCTGCCGGTGATCCGCATGGCCGATTCCGATCGGATCGAAGTGGGCGATATCACGGTGGCCATCGGCAATCCGTTCGGCGTTGGCCAGACGGTGACAACGGGCATCGTTTCCGCGCTCGCGCGCACTGGCATTGGCGTTTCCGATTGGCAGTTTTTCATCCAGACCGATGCCGCCATCAATCCCGGCAATTCGGGCGGCGCGCTGCTCGATGCACAAGGCCGGCTGATCGGCGTGCCCACGGCCATCTTCAGCCGCGGCGGCGGTTCCAATGGCATCGGTTTTGCCATCCCGTCCAAGATGGTGCGGGTGTTTTTGAACGCGGCCGACAAGGGCAAGCTGGTTTCCGGCTGGATCGGCGTGGAAGGCGAAGCGCTGACCGCCGATACCGCACGGCAGCTTGGCCTGGATCGCCCCGGCGGCCTGCTGGTGACGGCGGTGGTGCCCGGCAGCCCCGGCGCGCGCGCCGGCATCAAGGCGGGTGACGTGCTCAAAAGCGTGGACGGCAAGGAAGTCGCGAACGGCGGCCAGCTGCGTTACAGCCTTGCAACCGAAGGCGTGGGCACGACGCTGAATGTGCGGGTGTGGCGCGACCGGGCGGAACAGCAAGTGGCAGTGATGCTTGCCGCCCCGCCCGAAACACCGGCGCGCAGCCTTACTGCGATTGCCGGCCGCTCCATCCTCACCGGGGTAACGGTGGCCAATCTGTCGCCGGCCTATGCTCAGGAACTTGGTGTCGGCCTGCCGGAACAGGGCGTGGTGGTGGTGGCGATCGCGGCAAATGCCCCGGCCGCGCGCTTTTTGCGTCCCGGCGCTCTGCTGGAAAGCGTGGGAGGCCAGCAGGTGCGCACGGTTGCTGATGTCAAGCGTCTGGCCGACGGCGGCGCCTTGCTGGTGCGCTTTGCCATCGGTGACCAGCGCGCCGAATGCGGGGTGAACAGCGCCGGCGGGCTTTCCTGCCGGACATGATGGCGGATTTCCGCCAGCGGATCAGGGTGAGAGCGGGTAGGAGAATGGCATGAGCCACACCCTCTCCCGCCTTCCCAGCCCGCTGGGCGACCTCCTCGCCATCACGGCGGCCGATGGCACGCTGCACGCGCTGGATTTTGCCGATTTCACGGATCGGCTGCACCGCCTGTTCGCGCGCCATCACCCGGGCGCGGCATTGGCTGAAGGCCCGGCGCCTGCCGCGCTCACGGCTGCCGTCACCGCCTATTTTGCCGGCGATCTTGCCGCGCTTGATGCGCTGCCGCTCGCTGGCATCGGCAGCGAATTCCAGCGCCGCGTGTGGGCCGCCCTGCGCCGGATTCCCGCCGGCGAAACCCGCAGTTACGGCCAGCTCGCCGCCAGCATCGGCCAGCCCGCCGCCAGCCGCGCCGTGGGCCTGGCCAATGGCGCCAATCCGATCGGCATCGCCGTGCCCTGCCACCGTGTGATCGGTTCGGGCGGCGCACTCACCGGCTATGCCGGCGGGGTGGAACGCAAGGCCTGGTTGCTCAGGCACGAAGGTGCGCTGGCGCCGCTGCTGGCCTGAGCAGCGGGCAGCCTGCCGGGACGGAAAAGCACCGAATTTGGGGGCAAATGCTTGACCGGGCGGAGGCGCTTGGAGATGGTCAAATCATGCGCGCGATCCTGTCTTTGCTCATGCTGCTGATGATGGCTGCGCCCAGTTCGGCGGCAAACGCGGCGGCGTGGCGCATGGCGGAATCGGCGCATTTCCGCGTTTATGGCACTATGCCGGCCGATGCCTTGCGCAAACGCGTGGAGCGATTGGAGGATTATCGCAACCTGCTCGGCAAGTTCACCACCGCCAAAGTGGACGAGGACGCGCCCAAGCTGGATATCTATATCGTCGACACCATCGACAGTGCGGTGCCGTTCGGACGGATCGGAGCCAGCGTGGCGGGGTTTTATAGTGCCGGCGACGGCGGCATTGCCGCCTATGCCACCAAGGGCGATTTCGGCCAGAAAGTGCTGCTGCACGAATATGCCCACCACCACATGTTTGCTTCCACCGGGCTCAGCTATCCGGCGTGGTATGTCGAAGGTTTTGCCGAATATTTCATGACAGCCAGCTTTGCCCCGACACGGGTGGATTTCGGGCTGTTCGATAGCGGCCGTGCCTACAGCCTGACCGACGCGTGGCTGCCGTGGGAACGGATCATCGACCGCAGCACCAGCCGGATGAGCACGCAGGACACGCAGATGTTCTATGCCCAAAGCTGGTTGCTGACCCATTATCTGTTCCGGGCGCCCGGCATGCGCGAAAAATTATCGGCGCATCTTGGTGATATCGCCAAGGGCATTGATCCGCTCACCGCGTTCAAGACGCATATCATGGCGCAGCCGCGCGACCTGAACCGCATCCTGAAAGCCTATACCAGCGGGCGCAGCTTCACCTTCAGCCGGCTGGATCGCAAGGCGCCCAAACCCGTTGCCGTCACGGTGCGCGACCTGCCGGCATCGGCGGGCGACATGATGATGTTTTACGCGTGGCTGGATAATCGCGGCGACGCTGCCGAAAATGCCAAGGCGGCGCTGGCCCGGGTGCAGGCCGCCGCCGCGCGCCACCCCGGCGATGCACTGGCAGGCCGCACGCTGGCGATGGCGGAGCTGGATTGGGGGGACAAGGCCAAGGCGGCAGGCTTGCTGGATGGCTTGCTGGCGGCGGCGCCCGATGATCCGGGGCTGCTGCGCCTCAAGGCCGAAACGCTGCTGGCAGCCGATGCAGGATCCAACCGCAAGGAGGCAAGGCGGCTGCTGGCACGAGCCGTGAAGGCGGCCCCCGATGATTGGCGGGCGATGCATGTTTACGCCCACACTCACGATATCGAGCACGGCAGCGTGGATGACAATCTGTTTGGCGTGGTGCAACAAATGTGGACGCTGGCTCCGCAGGCGTCTGGCATCGTGATCGACATGGCCAGCGTGCTTGTGCGCCGCGGCCGTCTGGCCGATGCCGCCAAGGTGCTGGAGCCGGTGGCCTTTGCCCCACACGGCGAAGGCTATGCCCCGTTTGCGCGGCTTCTGCGCGAAGCGGCGCTGGCCGGTGATGCGGCGGCCTATGCCAAGCGGCTGGACGACGGGCCGCCGCGCGAGGCAGCGGCGGCGGAACCGGCGAAGTGAAGTGATGCCTCTGGCGGGCAGGGTCGCGGACTCTGCACCCGCTGATTTTCGAGCGGTCCTTTTTACGCAGGTTCGCCGTCATGCAGCCCCGGCCTGCGCCGGGGTGGCGGGCCATTGAAGAACGCGAGCAAAACCAACAAAAGCGGGTGCAGGGCCTCAGGCCCTGCCCGCCGGAGGCATTTCAACCAACAAACTCCATGATCACCGCATCGACAGCGAGTGAATCGCCCGGCTTGGCCAGCAGCTTGGCCACCACGCCTGCTTTTTCGGCGCGCAGGATATTTTCCATCTTCATGGCTTCCACCGTTGCCAGTTGCTGGCCGGCTTCGACCCTGTCGCCTTGCGCCACGGCGATGGAAACGATCAGGCCGGGCATCGGGCAGAGCAGATATTTGCTCATGTCCGGCGGCACCTTGGCGATCATGTGGCGCGCCAGCTGCGCAGCGCGCGGGGTGAGCACGCGGCATTTGTGGGCGCCGCCGCGGGTGGTGAGCGTAATGAAGCTGCCTTTGCGTTCGACCGCGATGGCGATGGCGCCGCCGTTGACGGTGCCGGAAAACAGATTGTCGCCGATGCGCCAGCCCGATTGCACCACCAGATCGCGGCCATCCACCAGCACTTCGTGGTTGCCGGCTTCGCCAGTGATTTCCACCGGCACGTGTACGCCATCGAGATCGACGATCCAGTTCACGCCATAAATGGCGCCGTCACCGGACAATTGGCCATCGATCAATTGTTCGCGCGCCACGATTTCGGTGTGGATGATGGCGGCGGTAGCGATCAGCGCATCGTGGGTTTCGGGCGCAACCGGCGCACCGTGGAAACCGTCGGGATATTCGTCCGCAATAAAGCCGGTGGTGACGTTGGCGCCGGCCTGGAAGCGCGGGTGCTGCATGATGGCGGCAAGGAAATCGATATTGTGGCTGATGCCCTTGATCAGATAGGAATCGAGCGCATCGGCTTGGGCTGCGATGGCATCGGCGCGGGTGGGGGCCCAGGTGATCAGCTTGGCGATCATCGGATCGTAGAACATCGAGATTTCAGCGCCTTCGACCACGCCGGTATCGACGCGAACCAGGCGGCTTTCTTCATCCAGTCCGGCTTCGGGCGGCTGGCAGCGTGACAGGCGGCCGATGGACGGCAGGAAGACGCGATACGGATCTTCGGCATACACCCGCGTCTCGATGGCGGGGCCGTTCAACTGGATTTCGGCCTGGGTGAGCGGCAGGGCTTCCCCGGCGGCAACGCGGATCATCAGTTCAACCAGGTCGAGCCCGGTGATGCACTCGGTGACAGGGTGTTCGACTTGCAGGCGGGTGTTCATTTCGAGGAAGTAGAAACTGCGATCGGCGCCGGCGATGAATTCCACCGTGCCGGCGCTGAAATAACCGACGTTACGGGCCAGCGCGACGGCTTGCTCGCCCATCGCGCGGCGCATTTCCGGCGTCACGAACGGGGAGGGGGCTTCTTCGACCACCTTCTGGTGACGGCGCTGAATCGAGCAATCGCGCTCATTCAGATACAGGATGTTGCCCTGTTGATCGCCGATCAGCTGGATTTCGATGTGGCGCGGTTGTTCGACGAATTTTTCAATGAAGATGCGGTCGTCGCCGAAGCTGGCCAGCGCTTCGCGGCGGACGCTGTCAAAGCCTTCGCGCACATCGGCTTCGGAATAGGCCAGCCGCATGCCCTTGCCGCCGCCGCCGGCTGAAGCCTTCATCATTACCGGATAGCCGATGCCGCCGGCAATCTCTGCCGCGTGATCGGTCCCGGTGATTTCCCCGACGAATCCGGGCACCACTGTGACCCCGGCAGCAAGTGCGCGGCGCTTGGATTCGATCTTGTCACCCATGGCGGCAATGGCACCAGCGGGCGGGCCGATGAAGGCGATGCCGGCGGCACTGAGTGCTTCGACGAAGCTGGCGCGTTCCGACAGAAATCCATAGCCGGGGTGAACGGCCTGCGCGCCGGTAGCCTTACAGGCGGCAATGATCTTGTCGGCTACCAGATAGGATTCGGCTGCCGGGGACGGGCCGATGTGCACGGCCTCATCGGCTTCGCGCACGTGCAGGGCCTGCGCGTCGGCATCGGAGTAGACGGCAACCGTTTGGATGCCCATGGCGCGGGCGGTGCGAATCACCCGGCATGCGATTTCGCCGCGATTGGCAATCAGGATCTTGGTGAACAAGGCGCGCGCCTCCCGGAGTTACTCTGCCTGTTTCCATAGCGGTGCGGTTGCGCGGTGCAAGATATCGATTTTGGCGATGATGGCGACAAGCAAGGCTTGTTCGCTTGCGCGCCGGGTGCGGTGCATCAGCACAGGCAGGCGGGCGTGACAGACCGTCCCATTCCCCCCGGCAGCCAATCCCCCCATTGGCTGCGTAGTCATTCACGCGCTGCCGCTGATTTCGTCCTGAAAAGCATCATCGGCCAGTCACTACGACGGGAACCTGCCATGCGCCTTTTGCTTGCCACTATCGCTGCTGCTGTTGCCGCCCTGTCGGGTGAAGTCGTTGAATTCAAGGGCCTGCCGCCGGTTCGCTGACACACACGGGTCCAGAGCGCCTGCCGCAGTTTGCAATCCGGTTCGGTCCACGCCTTCGCGGTGTGCAGACCCATACTCCTCGTCGGAGCGGAGCTAGTTCCTGCTCTGGCAAAATGCCGGCGTCGTTCCCCCCGGACGGCGTCGGCCACCACCTCTGCGTCGCCGTTCACCCACTTGACGAAAGTTGGGCTGGCTAGGTTTCCGGTGCCGCCAAAGCCAAAAGAGCCGGTACAGCGGATGCTGCACCGGCTCTTTTGGCTTCAGTCGAAACGGACGATCAACGATTGGCGGCCACCGCCACCGCGCGGCGCGCCCGGGCGGCTTCGATCTGCGGAGATGCGGCCTGCATGGCATCGGCTTGACAAGCGTCCAGATGGGCCAGTTCATCGCGGCTTTGGAACACCGGCGCACCGCACAGGCGTGTCATCGCCAGAGACAGGCGTTTTTCCAGCATGCGTTGGCCGGCAGCTGATGACAGATCCAGATCGGCTGTCGACACGCGCACTTGCGCCTGCTCAAAACCAGTTTCCGCAGCCACGGCCGGTACGGCCAAAACTGCTGCCACCATCAGGGCCATCACGCTGCGCATTATCTCTGCTCCAAAATTGTCTATGGAAGGATGATGCTCTGCTTGTCATGACATTGCAACATCAATGTCATGCAATTGTCATGAAACAGTCTTTTTAGTGCAACATCGCCTTCAACCTGGGCGAGCGATCATCAGCCACAACGACGCCACCAGCGGCACAGTCGAGACCAGGCCCCAGAAAATCCAGCGCCTTGACAATGACTTGTATTCATCAGGCACTTGTCCGCCCGCTTCGAAGCGCTTTGCCAGCCGCGCGGATTTGATCTGAATCGGCACGATTAGCCCCATCCAGATCAGGCCGGCGGCCACGAAACTGGCCTGCGCCCACAGCAGCCAGCCCGATTTCAGATCAAATTGTCCCTGTATGGCCAGCCCATAGCCGCCAATCATGGTGAGGACGACGCCCCACACCGTCATCGACCAATCGGTGTAGGTGATCAATTTCTGCGCAAACGCCACCACCGGCGCGCGGCCATCACGATCGGCGAAAAACTTCCAGATCGCGGTCACGGTGATATTGCCCATCAACATCACCACACCGGTGATGTGCAGGAATTTCCATACAAGATAAGTGTCAGGCATCCCCGATTACCCGCCCCGATCACAAGGGGATATTGTCATGCTTTTTCCACGGGTTCTCAAGGTTCTTTGTGCGCAGCTTGCGCAGCCCCAGCGCGATGCGGCGGCGGGTGGAGTGCGGCATGATCACCTCGTCAATGAAGCCCATGCTGGCCGCCACGAACGGATTGGCGAACCGGGTTTCATATTCGGCGGTGCGCGCCGCGATCTTGTCCTTATCGCCGATATCCTGGCGGAAGATGATTTCCACTGCGCCCTTGGCGCCCATCACGGCGATTTCGGCGGTGGGCCAGGCATAGTTCAGATCGCCGCGCAAATGTTTGGACGACATCACATCATACGCCCCGCCATACGCCTTGCGGGTGATCACCGTGATTTTCGGCACGGTGGCTTCGGCATAGGCAAACAGCAATTTGGCGCCGTGCTTGATGATGCCGCCATATTCCTGCGCCACGCCGGGCAGGAAACCGGGCACATCCACAAACGTCACGATCGGGATGTTGAACGCATCGCAAAACCGCACAAAACGCCCGGCCTTCTTGCTGGCGTTGATGTCGAGGCAGCCGGCGAGCACCGTCGGCTGGTTGGCGACGATGCCGACGGTGTGGCCTTCGATGCGGGCAAAACCGATCAGGATGTTGCCGGCGTGGCCGGGCTGCAGCTCGAAAAACTCCCCGTCATCCGCAACCTTGCTGATCAATTCGTGCATGTCATAGGGCTTGGCGGCGCTGGCGGGGATCAGCGTATCGAGGCTGGCGTCAACGCGCAGCGGATCGTCGCTCGTGGGGCGGAACGGCGCATCCTCGCGGTTGTTGAGCGGCAGGAAATCGAAGAACGTGCGGGTGCGCAGGAGCGCGTCGATATCATCCTCCAGCGCCAGATCGGCCACGCCGGATTTGGTGCTGTGGGTGATGGCGCCGCCCAGTTCTTCCTGGGTCACCACCTCGTTGGTCACGGTCTTCACCACGTCCGGCCCGGTGACGAACATGTAGCTGCTGTCTTTCACCATGAAGATGAAATCGGTCATGGCCGGCGAATAGACTGCGCCGCCCGCGCACGGCCCCATGATGAGGGAAATCTGCGGCACCACGCCCGATGCCAGCACGTTGCGCTGAAACACTTCGGCATAGCCGCCAAGGCTGGCCACGCCTTCCTGGATGCGTGCGCCGCCGCTATCGTTGAGGCCGATCACCGGCGCGCCGACCTTCATCGCCATGTCCATGATCTTGCAGATTTTCTGGGCGTGGCGTTCGGAAAGCGAGCCGCCAAAAACGGTGAAATCCTGCGAAAACACGAACACCAGCCGGCCATTGATGGTGCCGCTGCCAGTCACCACGCCATCGCCGGGGAAAATCTGATTGGCCATCCCGAATTCGGTGCAATTATGCTCCACATACATGTCGAGCTCTTCGAAACTGCCGGGATCGAGCAAAATGTCGAGCCGCTCGCGCGCGGTGAGCCGGCCCTTGCTGTGCTGCGCCTCGATCCGCTTTTGACCGCCGCCCAACTTGGCGGCGGCGCGGCGGCGTTCCAGTTCTTCCAATTGCTTCAGCATGGGCCACGCTTTCCTTTGGGCTCACTCCCTAGAAGAAAAGCCCCTATCACCTGAGGCGGGCCGGGCAACAGGCGATTGTTCACCCTGCCTCTTAACCGGGCAACAGCCGCAGGAAGGCAACGGCGGCCGCCAGATCGGCGCGGCGCACGCTTTCCGCTTTTTCCGCCAGCGGATCGCGGCCCCAATGCTCCTCCTGCCATCGCGCATCGACATGGGCGATGTCATAGGCGGCCTCGGCCTCGAGTTCGCCTTCCGCCACCGCCAGCGCCAGCACAGCCGAGCCGGTGATAGTCACCACCGGATCAAGCGGCGCGAGCTGAAACGGCGTGAGCGCGGCAAAGGCAGCGTGGATGCGGGCCAGTGTCGCCGGCGGCTGCGCCACGTGCATGATGCCGGTGGTGATGGTGAGGCCGACATCAAGGCGGCGGGCGAGCCATTCCACCCACTTGTCCCAGGCGGCGGCCTGCGCGGCCAGCAGCGAAGCCGGCCCATCGGCGCGGTAGGCGAGCAGGTCGCTCTGGGCATACGCGGCCAGTCGCCGGGCAAAGCCGGCTTGATTGGTAGCCACCCGGTCGACGGCGGCATTGGCAAATCCGGTCAGCGGCAGGGTGCGCGGATCGACCTTTTCGCCCTGCGCCAGCCATTCGCCGGCAATGGCCTGCGCCAATGCACGTGTCGGCACCGCCAGCAGCGCCCGCGCCGGCGTGCGCAGCGGCCGGGCATCGAGGGCGATGCCGAACGGGCCATCGCCGGTGACCGTGGCTTCCGTGTAAAATCGCTTCATTTGCGGGTCAGGCCCAGATGCCGCGGCCGCACGAACAACGAGCAGCCGCCGAGCAGCACCACGACCAGCCCCGGCACCTGGCCGGCTTCGCGGATCAGCCAGACGCCGGCCGCCATCACCGCCAGCCCGGTTATTTGCACGGCAAGATAGACGATGTAGCGTTTTTTCGCTTCGGTGGGGGAGAGCGGGGGGGCAGACATGCGCCGGCTTTACTCCCGCCGCCCGCGTTGCAGCAACACGAAAGCCAGCGCGAATTGCAGCACGGCGGCTACCCAGAACAGGGCGCTCGCCACCTCGCCGCTTTCGCCTGCCGCCGCGCTGCGCCGCGCCAGCACAACAAATGCGCCGCCAAACGCCAGCGACAGCACCGCCAGCACCCGGCCCAGTCGCCGCAGCCGGGCGATTATGGCGCCAGAACCGTCGCCGGAATCGTCGCCGGAATCGGGCGGCACTCCCTCAGCCATTCAGCAAGGCCAGCAGATGATCGGCATCGTCGGCCACATGCGCGGCGCCGGCATCCAGCAGTTCGTGCGCGTCGTGATAGCCCCAATCGACACCGATGCTGGGCACCCCGGCCGCGGTGCCCATGGCAATATCAAAGCTGGTATCGCCGATCATCACGGCCTGCTGGGCCTGCGCTCCGGCATCAGCCAGCGCGGCGCGCAGCATGGAAGGATGCGGCTTGGATGGGTGGCGATCGGCGGTTTGCAAGCTGATGAACAGGTGGTGGATCTCGTGATGTTCCAGCGCCAACTTCAGGCCGCGATCGGATTTTCCGGTGGCCACCGCCATCAGCCAGCCCTGCGCCGCCAGCGTACCCAGCAAGCCGCGAATGCCGGGATAAAGCGGCTCGGCATCAAGCGCCTTGTCGGCGCGCAGGCGCTGGAAGGCGGTCTTGTAGTCGTCCGCCAGGCTCACGTGCAGATCGTGATCGGCTTGCGGCAGCAGCGCCTGCATGGCTTCCACCAGCGAAAGCCCGACGATGCGGCGAACCGCGTGGCTGTCGGGCGCGGGCAGGGCGTGGCGCTGAAAGCTCGATTCCATGGCGCGGATGATGTTGACTTGGCTGTCGATCAACGTGCCATCACAATCGAATACGGCCAGTTTCACGTCGCGCCCTCGTTTCAGTCAGCGCCTCCCTGCCGCAAGCCCATCCTGTCGGCAAGGAGAGTCGACGCCGCGCCGGCGCCGGGTTAGCGCTGATGCCATGGAACCACCGCCGCTCAATCCTATTCCCGCCGGCCTGCCGAGCACGGAGGCGCGCACGCCCGATGAGAAGAACGGTCTGATTTATCCGTTTGGGCGCTGGGTGCCAGGGGCGGGCGAAGCGCATGAAGTGGCACCGGGCGTGCACTGGGTGCGCATGGGACTGCCGTTCGGGCTGGACCATATCAACCTGTGGGTGCTGGATGCAGGCGATAGCTGGGCCATCGTCGATACCGGCGTGGGCCTGCCGGAAAGCAAGGCCAATTGGGAGGCGCTGTTTGCCGGGCCGTTTGCCGGCAAGCCGGTCAAGCGCGTCATCGTCACCCATTATCACCCCGATCATCTGGGCATGGCCGGCTGGCTGTGCCGCAAGTGGAATGTGCCGCTGGAAATCACCCGCACCGAATATCTGCTGGCGCGCACCCTCACGCTGGATGTGCGCGACGCGCCGCCCGATGAAGCCGTCGCCTTCTCCATCCGCGCCGGCTGGAGCGACGAGCAAGTCGCGGCGATGAAAGCCAAGGCGTGGGGCAGTTTTGGCAAGATCATCAGCAAGCTGCCCGCTGGTTTCAAACGGTTGAAGGATGGTGACACGCTCACCATCGGGCAGCGCCAGTGGCAGGTGGTCGTGGGCCGCGGCCATGCGCCCGAACACGCCTGCCTGGTAAGCGATGGCCTGATGATTTCGGGCGATCAGGTGCTGCCGCGCATCACCAGCAACGTGTCGGTTTATCCCACCGAGCCTTATGCCGATCCGCTCGCCTACTGGCTCGAAAGCATCGACACTCTGCGCGCCATCCCGCCCGATGTGCTGGTGCTGCCTTCCCACAACGAGCCGTTCACCGGCCTCCACACGCGGCTGGACCAACTCGCCGCTGATCACCACGGCAAGCTGATCAAGCTCGAAGCCTTCTGCGAAACCCCGCGCACCGCCGTCGATTGTTTTGCCGCCCTGTTCCGCCGCCCGATCGGTGAGGCGGATTATGGGTTGGCGACGGGTGAGACCGTGGCACACCTGCACTGGCTGGAGGAGCGCGGCCGGGTGAAGCGGGTGACCGATGCGGGCGGGGTGGACCGGTTCATCAAGAGCTGATGACGCCGCGTTTGCCAGATCAGAACTGATCGAACCGAGGCAGTGAATTCATAAAAAAAGTGTTTGCAAAGTGTAGTATTGTTAAGCACATTATCCACAGAGTTAAGCAACAGTTCCCCGTGTCGCGTTTCGTGCAGAAGGAGGGTAGCTGTTGCCGAATTTCCGGTACAAGGCGTTCATCAGCTACAGCTGGAGCGATGCGAAATGGGGACAGTGGCTGCATCAAGCCATTGAAACCTATCGCACGCCGCGGCAGCTGGTTGGCACTGCCGGCCGCCGCGGGCCGGTGCCGGCGCGATTGCACCCGCTGTTCAAGGATCGTGAAGAAGAAGCGGCCGGCGCCAGCATCGGCACAGCAGTGGAAGAAGCGCTGGCCAATTCGGAATGTCTGATCGTGATCTGCTCGCCGAACTCGGCCAAATCACAATGGGTGAATCGGGAGATCGCCTGGTTCAAGACCCACCGCGATCCAGCCAATATTCTGGCCGTGATCGTTGGCGGCGAGCCGGGCGCCGCCGCCACTCCCGGCCGCGAAGCTGAAGAATGCTTTCCAAGGGCGCTAACCCATGTCGTCAACGCCAACATGGAGGTGACGCCAAAGGCTTTGCACGCCCCGCTGGCTGCCGACGCGCGGGAAAGCGGCGATCGCAAACGCGGTGCCAAATTGAAAATTGCCGCCGCCTTGCTGGGTGTTGGCCTTGATGAGCTGGTGCGGCGCGATGATCGCCGCCGGGCACGCCTCAGGATCGCGGCGACAGCAGCCTCTGTCTCCATTGCGGCGGTGATGAGCGTGCTGGCCTGGAGTGCCACAATCGCCCGCAACGAAGCGGTGTTCCAGCGCGATGAAGCGCAAGAATTGACCGAGTTCATGCTCACCGATTTGCGCGGGCGGCTCGATGAGGTTGGCCGGCTCGACATTCTGGAAACCGTCGGTACCAGACTGATGGCCAGCTATGACAAGCAGGATCTGGCAGCGCTCGATTCTGATTCGCTCGGGCGGCGCGCGCGCGTGCAGTTGCTGCTGGGCGAGATCGAGAACAACCGTGGCAATCTGGCCGGTGCCCTGAAAACCTATCAGGCGGCCGCGGCCACCACCGCCGAACTGCTGGCGCGTGACCCCGATGTGTGCCGCAACGCGAGTTCGATCATGCGCAGTCGCTGTACTGGGTGGGCTTCATTGCCTGGCAGCGCGGCGACCTGGGTGCGGCCAAGCGCCAGTTTCAGGGCTATGACGCGCTGGCCGGCAAGCTGGTGGCCGCCGAGCCCGGAAAATTCGACTGGCAGCTGGAGAAAAGCTACGCCCAGTCAAATCTGGGGACCGTGGCGTCGGAAAGCGGCGATCTGGCCGCCGCCAGCCGGCATTTTGCGACGGCACTGGCGATCGACCGCCGTTATTACGAAGCCAATCGCGCCCTTGATGATGCGGTCATGCAATATGGCGAAACCCTGTCGTGGGCGGCACGGGTCGCCAGCCGGCGCTATGAATTTGCCGCGGCGGAATCGCTTTATGGGCAAGGCCTGGCGCTCTATCGCCAGGCCTATGGCGCGGATCCGAAGAACCAGGCGCTGCTGACCAAGCTGACGATCATCACCACCCAGCACGCCCGCGCGCTCAACGATCTGGGCCGCACCCGCGAGGCCCGGCCCGAGGCGGATGAGGCGATTGCCTTGGCCACCACCATGTCTGCGCGCGACCGCGGCAATGCCCAGGCGGCCGAATATCTGAGGAATGCGCAGCTGCTGGCGGCGCAGCTTGCCAAAGACGCGCGAGATTTCGACACGGCCACCCGGCTTGCAGGTGGCCTGCTGCGAGTGATTGACGCCAAGCGCAAATCAGGCACGGAGACCAACAATGCCACGCTTGAGCAGGAAAATCTGGCGCGGCTTGTGTTGGCGGCGGTCGCGCTCAAGCGCCGGAACCTGGCCGAGGCCGCCGAGCATTACGCCCGCATGCGCGCCGCTGTGGCCAAACGCGATCTCAGCGTTGCGGGATCATCCTACACGACAGTCTTTGTCGGGGCGCAAGGCGGGCTTGGCCAGATCGCACCGAAATCCGGCCATTGGCAGGCGGTGCTGACCGTTCTGCAGCATGCTGAAGGCGCGCCCATGGCCTCCACCGCAACAGTTCAGGCCAAAGCCCTGATTGCCGAAAATCGTGCTGGCGAAGGCTTGGCCATCGTCAACCGTCTGCGGCAGGCAGGCTATGCACACCCGGATTTCGTCGCGCTGTTCCCGGCGCGCGCAGCCTCTCCCCGATCAGGATCGTCGTGAAACCGACAGTAGTGCGTGATCAAGCCCCAGGTGAAAGGAACGAACAATGCCTGAAACAAACTATCCCGGCTGCTTCGTCTATATCCGCGTGAAGATCGCCAAGAATGCCAACAAGGATCAGGTCGCAATCGACACCTCGACTGTTGCCTATGCCACCGATTCGGCCACACCTTTTGTATGGTTCTATCCAGGCGCGGGAGACATCCAGTTGCCAGTCAACAACGGCCGCCCGTTCGCCTTTGTGCTGGCCTATGATGTCGATGGCAACAACAACAATATCTACACCTGGGATGCCAACCCGCTGCAAAACATCAAGATCTGGGAAGCTGGTACGACTGAGCCGGCGTGGGGAACCGCGCTTCCGTCGGAATTCCGGGATCTCAAGGCAGGCAACGCTACCGGCCTGCTCACCTTCATCGACAGCAACGGATCGCGGGGCAAATCCTTCGATTATTGCGTTCGGCTCTCCCGCGCCGGTGCGCCGGGCTCCTACAGCGATCCGCTGGATCCGCGGATCACCAACAGCACCAACTGAACGGGGACGGTGCTTCGCTTCCGGATCGGCGGCGTTAGGCGGTCGACCCGGAAGCGAGGCCAGCACGCGTGTCAGCGGGCGACCGCCATTTCGTAAAGAAAGTCCACGAACCCCGCCGTGCAGCCGGCCAAGCCCTGAACGGCGGGGTTGCTGCTTTCGATCACGAAATATTCGTCTGGCGCGTGGGCACCGCTGCCGTGGCCCAGGCCGAACTGGCCGGCGGGAAGCGAGACCGGCGGCTGGGTAAACACGCTGCCGGGCCAGCTGCCGGCGCTGCGCGGATACAGGGTGGCCGGCGCGCCGAAGCGGGCATAGACGGCTTGTTGGGCGCGGACGACGCGGGCGGTTTCGGCGGTTTCGGTGGGGTCGTAACCGCCCGATACCACCACTTCTATGTCGCCAAAGCCGCGCTTGGCGAGGTGGGCCTTCAGCTTTGCCTCGGCTTCGCGGAAGGTCTGGTTGGGCACCAGCCGGCATTCCAGCTTGGCTTCGGCGCGGCCTGGCAGGACGGTCTTGCCGCCTTGCCCGGTGTAGCCCGCCACCAGGCCCTGGATGTTGACCGTCGGTTGCGACGCCAAGCGCTCCAGCGATTGCTGCCACGGCTCGTTGTTGATCCACATCGTCACGCCCATCGCCGCTTTGGCCTGCTCCTCGCTTTGGGCTGCGGCGGTCATGGCGATCAGTTCCTTTTCGCGGGCCGTCAGTGGCCGCACATTATCGAACCAGCCGTCGATTGCGGGGGTGAAACCGTCCTCCTTCACCAGCGTGTTCAGCGCCTGCACCAGATGCCACACCGGCGAATCCACATGCGCGTGCTGGCTGCTGTGAATGTCGCCCTTCGGCCCCTTGCCCCAGCGTGCCCCGCTGGCGATGAGCTGGAATTCGATCGGGCCTTTCGCGCCCAGATTGATCACTGTGCTGCCGTTGGCGGTTTGCCACGCCGTGGGGATCATGATGCCGTCGCATTTCTTCAGCGCGGCCAGCACTTCGGGCGCCTGCACGATTTCATGGAAATTGGGGGAGGCGATTTCCTCCTCACCCTCGGCCACCAGCACGAGGTTGACCGGCAATTTCTGCCCGGCCGCGCGGAAAGCGTGGCAAGCCGCCAGAAACGCGGCTTCCTGGCCTTTCTGGTTGATGGCGCCGCGGCCCACGATCACCCGGCCCCATCCCGGCTTGTCGGTAATGCGCGCCTCGAACGGCGGGCTGGTCCATTCCGCCGGGTTCACCTGCTTGACGTCATACATGAAATAAATGCCCACGGTGCGCTTGGCGCCGGCGTCGAGCGTGGCGAAAATGCCGGGATGGCCCTTGGTCGGCATGCGTTTCACCATCTGGAAACCGGCATCTTTCAACAGGCCCATGGTGTACCCGCAGGCTTCCTCCATCTGCCAGTTTTCCGCCGCGATGCCGGGGTGTCTGATCCAGTCCTGGATGCGGGCGATATTGTCGGGCAGCTGCTTGTCGATGGCGGCGCGTATGCGTTTTTGGGCGCTCTCTGCGGGCGTCCTGCCGGCGGCCGCAGTTGGCAAAGCAAACGCGGCGGCAGCACCGCCGAGCAGTTGGCGGCGATCAAATCCTTGCATGGCGGTTCCCTTCGTTATCAATTCGCAGCGATGTTACCGGCTGGTGACTGGCTGTAAAGCGGCCATCGCCGCGCTGTTCCTGCACGCCGCGCTGCGGTCGCGTTTGGTGTCCGCCCACTGCATTTCAGGCCCGCTTTGGCAACATATTGACACATGGGTAGTTATGCTTATCAGATGCTCCGGCTGCGACCTTCTGCCGCGACTCCGCAACCGGAGTTGGCTTGCGGGTAGACGATCAAGGCAAGGATTGGGCGCTAACTTCGTCATTGCCCGGTCCGGAACGCAGGCGGGAAGGCGCTGGATTTTCACAGTGCCTATCCTGATTGGAAGGGGAGTTTCACATGGCTGATGATACCAAGGTCTACCCGACAGGGCTGACCGAAACGGAAGCGCTGGAGATCAACGAGGGCCTCAAATGGGGCACCCGGCTCTACGGTGCCACTGCTATCCTGGCGCATATCCTGGCCTACGCGCTTACGCCGTGGCTGAAATAATTTAGGGGAGTTTGGCACATGAACGAAGGTCGTATCTGGCTCTACGTCAACCCCAGCGTCGGTCTGCCGCTGTTTTTCCTCGTTTGGGTCGCTGGCACCGCACTGATGGTGCACCTGGCAGTCCTGTATAACACAACCTGGTATCCTGCTTTCTTCCAGGGCAACGTTGCCGCCGTTTCGGCTGCCCCGGCTGTTGAAGCTGCAGTTCCGGTTGTAGATGCCATGGCCCCGGCCGCCCAAGCGCCTGCCGAAGCCGCTCCAGCTGTCGCTGCTTCGGCTGAAGCTGCCAAGTAAGTCCTTGCCTGGCGCAGGCCGGGCAGACTGAAACGGGCCGGCGCCCCCATTGCGGGGCGCCGGCCCTTTTTGTTGCGCGGCGTTGCCGGGGCAGGCCCCACGGGACGGCAGGCGGCAGGCGGAGCCGCAGCGCCTGCTGGCGCGTATCAATCAGCGATATCGCGGCGCAGCAGCGGCCACATGGCTATCAGCGTCGCCAGCATCAGTGCCAATTCGAGGCTGAAGATCAACACATAGCCATCGGCTTCGGGCACGGCGCCCAGCCCCAGATCAACGCCCAAATGCAACTGGGGCACCAGATCGCGGATCGCGCCGCCGATGGTGGCGCCAATGCCTTGTGATGTGGCCTGCACCGCCCCCCAGGCGCCCATGGCGATGCCCACCTGGCCGCGCGGCGCCAGCAGCATGGTCGCGGTGAGTGTACCGTGCGCAAACAGCCCGGTGCCCAGCCCGGCCAGCAGCACGCCCAGCGTGAACAGTTCCGGCGTGTCCGATCCGGCGGCCATGATGACGAGGCCATAGGCCGGCACGCCGATCAACGCGCCCAGACTGGCCATGCGGAACGGATCGGCCCCAAGGCTGAGCACATAGGACGCATAGGCAAAGCCGATCAGGCTACCGCCCGCTGTCAATGCCGAAAGCAGGGTGGTGGTGCCAACCCCGAGATTGAGCACTTCGCCGCCATAAGGTTCCAACACGATATCCGACATTGAAAAGGCCAATGTGCCCAGTCCGACGGCAACCAGGCGCAGCAGCGTCTTTTCCTTGGACATGAACAAATCCCAGCTTTCCCGAAACGTCGGATCGGGCGCTATGGGCTGAGGGCGCAGGCGGCTGGGAATGCGGGTTTCCTGTTTCCACAAGGCAATGAAATTCAGGGTGACGGTCACCAGTGCGCAGCCCTGGATGACCTGTATCAAGCGGCCTTGCGAGAAATCTTCAAGCACCCAGCCGAAAAACAGCGCGGCTGCAATCGAACCCAGCAGCAACATCACATACATGAGGCCAACCACATTTGGCTGTTGTTCCGCTTTGGTCAGATCGGTGGCCAACGCCAGCCCCACGGTTTGGGTGATGTGAATGCCCGCCCCCACCAGGAGAAAAGCGAGCGCCGCCGTGGGCATGCCCGGCCACAGGCGTTCATCGCCGGCTTGCTGCGCGCCCGACAACACCAGAATGGCAAAGGGCATGAACGCCAGGCCGCCAAATTGCACCATCGTGCCCATGTAAATATAGGGCACGCGCCGCCAACCCATGGCGGATTTGTGGGTATCGGATTTGTGGCCCACGAGGGCGCGGAACGGCGCCGCCAGCAGCGGCAATGCCAGCATCAGGCCCACCAGCGTGGCCGGCACGTCCAGTTCCACGATCATGACACGATTGAGCGTGCCCACCAGCAGCACCAGGCTGATCCCGACGCTGACCTGGATCAGCGACAGGCGCAGCAGCCGCGACAGCGGCAATTCGGGGCTGGCGACATCTGCAAACGGCAGGAAGCGCGCGCCCCACGTTGTCCACACCTTGATGAGTTGGGCGTTCAAACCCTTGGCTTGCGGTTCGGCTGACATGTCTGTCAAAAAGCCGATTGAACCTGGTTTGGCAAGAGCGTCTTTGGGCGGAAACGTCAGCCGCTTCGGGCCGGTGCGCGGGCGCGCATCGTCTCGATGGCGGCATTGGCCAATGTGTCGGCCCGTTCGTTTTCCACGTGGCCGGAATGGCCCTTCACCCAGTGCCAGCTCACCGTGTGCGG
>NZ_JBDNFM010000142.1:0-2531 GCF_041689835.1 Sandarakinorhabdus sp. | reverse complement strand
GTCCGCCGCAGTCCGCCGCAGTCCGCCGCAGTCCGCCGCAGTCCGCCGCAGTCCGCCGCCGGCAGAAAGCCCTTGCGGATCATCATGTCCACTCTCTTGTCAGGCACCTTCTGGGCGCCGGCAAAGGCCGTCATCGCCATATCTCCCACCAGTTCGGCCCCAGGGCCAGAAACACCAGTGCCATGCCGGCCAGCAAGGCACCAAGCGGCAGCCGCGTCGTCGCGTTCACATCGCGGCCCTGCAGCATGTCCTTCATGGCCAGCGCCAGTCCCAGCCCGGCTGACGCCGTGAGCAGGAACGGCAGCGGCACCGCGCCCAGCAAGGCACCGATCGCGGCAAACAGCTTGGGATCGCCACCCCCCATGCCCTCCCGCCCGGTTCGCAGCCGATAGGCAAAACGCATAGCCCACAGCGCGAAAAAACCGACAGCAACAGCCATAACCCGCTCGCCGAACGGAGCAAAGCCGATCAATTGGCCCAGCGCCAGCCCGGCCGGAATCAACGGCAAGGTCAGGCGATCGGGCAGCCAATAATGTTCGACGTCCAGCACAATCAGCGCCAGCAGCCACCAGCCAGCAATCGCCGCCGCCGCACCGGCCAGCGGCGGATAGCGCCACAGCAACAGGCCGCCGATGACCGCACCAGCCAGCTCGATCTGCAAGTGCCGGGCGGCAATCGGTTGCCCGCACTGCCGACAGCGTCCGCGTTGAAAAAGGAAGGACAGTACCGGCAAGAGTTCCAGTGTGCCCAATTTTGCCCCGCAGTGATCGCAGCGCGAGCGGCCAAGGATGGTTTCACCCTGCGGCCAGCGCGCCGTCACCAACGCGATGAAACTGCCCAACAGCAAGCCAAGGCCGCCGCCGATGACCGGCCACCAGCCTTCAGGCAGCATCAGGGGATCAATATCTGGCGGATGGCCTGCCCGCTGGCCAGCGCATCAAGCGCCTCGTTGATCTCGCTCATCGGCCGCACGCCCGACAGCAGTTTTTCCACCGGCAGCCGCCCGGCCCGCCACAGCGCGATATAACGCGGGATATCGCGCGCCGGCACCGCCGAACCCATGTAGCTGCCGATGATGGTCTTGGCTTCGGCCACCAAACTGACGGCTGTGATCGTGAACGGATCGGCCGGATTGGGCAATCCAACGGTGACGATGCGACCGCCGCGCGCCGCCGTGCGATAGGCCTCGGCGAGCACCTTGCCGCTGCCGACGCTCTCGATGGCCACGCGGGGCGCACCGTGCAGTGCAAAGGCCGCCGCGGCTTCGTCGGGCGCCGCCGCCGCGCGCGCGCCCAATTGCAGCGCCAGCGCGCGCTTTTCCGGCACGGGATCGATGGCGATCACCGGCTCCGCTCCGGCGGCCACCGCACCCATCAGTGCAGCAAGGCCAACGCCGCCAAGGCCCCAGACGGAGACGCTTTCGCCGGGGCGCACCGCGGCGGAATTGAACACCGCGCCCACCCCGGTGAGCACCGCGCAGCCAAACAGCGCGGCGATTTCGGCCGGAATATCATCGTCGATCACAACACAGCTGCGCTCGTCGATCACGGCGTGGCTGGCGAAGGCCGACAGGCCGAGGTGATGGTGAACGGGATGGCCACAGTCCGACAGGCGAAACCCGCCGCCGAGCAATTCGCCCTTGCCGTTGGCGGCCGCGCCATTGCTGCACAGCCAGGGCTCGCCCGACCAGCAGGCGTTGCAATGGCCGCAGGCCGGCAGGAAGGCCATCACCACGCGCGCACCCACTGGCAGGCGCGCGCCAGGCCCGGCGACTTCGACGCGCGCCACAGCTTCATGGCCCAGCGCCATCGGCAGCGGGCGCGGACGATCGGCATTCACCACCGAAAGATCCGAATGACACAGGCCCGCCGCTTCGATGCGCACCAGCACTTCGCCCGGCCCCGGCGGCGCCAGATCGAGCTGCTTCAATGTCAGGGGACGGCTGCTGGCATAAGGCTGGGCGGCGCCCATGGCATCCAAAACGACGGCGATGGTCTGATTCATGGGGTGTGGCTCATGGGTTCACCCTATCGGGCAAACGCGCCGCCGCCAATGTGGCGCGGGCCAGCGCGGCGGTGGAATCGATCAGCGGCACCGCAACATCGGCTTGGCCCAGCACCAGCGGCACTTCGGTGCAGGCGGCGATCACCACATCGGCGCCGGCTGCTGCCAGCCGCGCGGCCTCGCCGGCAAGCGCCGCGCGCGGTGCAGCGCTGCGGTCCCCGGCCTTGATGGCGTTCACGGCGGCCTGCACCACGGCCAGATTGCCGGCCAGCACCGGCACCGGGCTGGCACGGCCATATAAATCGAGCGCCAGCGTCGCGCCCACGCCAAGCACGCCGATGCAGCGCGGCTTGTGCGCCAGCGCTTCGGCAATTGCCGCGTCGATCATCGAAACAAAGGGCGCTGCCGTAATGGCATCGGCCCAGCCGTGCGCGGCGTTGCAGGGCATGGCGAGGATTTGCGCCCCCTGCGCCGTCAGCCCTGCCGCCATGGCCGCGAGCGCCGGGCCGGGCGATGCCGCACCCGTC
>NZ_JBDNFM010000141.1:0-5970 GCF_041689835.1 Sandarakinorhabdus sp. | reverse complement strand
GAAATCGACATGCTGCTGGACGTCACCACCCAGATCGAAGGCCACACCATCTGCGCGCTGGGCGATGCCGCGGCGTGGCCGATCCAGGGCCTGATCCGGCATTTCCGCCCCGAGATCGAGGCGCGGATTGCGCGGCGCAAGGGCTTTGTGCAGGTGCCGCATATGGCGGTGGCGGCGGAGTAACCGTCAGATGCCCTTACTGGCAGTCATTGGAGTTGTGACGGTCTTGGCTCTTGGGCTCTGGCTTCTTTCGCTTGTTCCAGGTTGGGCATGGTTGACTGCGGTAGCTCTTGTGTTGGGAATTTTGGCGCTTGTTGCATTGGCATCGTTCGGTGAATGGCTCTCAGAAAAAGTTGGCACAATAAAGGCGCTTGATGTTTGGCGATCGGAATCTGCTGATCGTGCACTTCTGCAGCGCAATGGAATTGTTGGCCCGCCTTTGTGGTTGCCACCAATGCTGTGGTCAAAAGAAGTCAGACTAAAGCTAGCCGACCTGTAACGACAGGCTTGATCCTTCGACAAGTCATGCTGGCGCAGGCCAGCATCCATAGTGCCGCCTGCGTGAATTTTCCGGTTGAGGCGCGCTTGGCGCGGCGGTGGATGCTGGCCTGCGCCAGCATGACATGGGAAGGCGGGGACAGTGAATGGCCAAACCCGGTTGGGTCTATCTCATGGCCAGTGCGCCGCGCGGGACGTTGTATCTGGGCGTCACCTCAAACTTGATGAACCGGGTGCAGCAGCATCGCACGGGTCATTTCGAGGGCTTCACCTCGCGCTATGATGTTAAGCGGATCGTGTGGAACGAGGCCTACCCTGACATTGCCGATGCCATCCGACGCGAGAAGGCGATGAAGTTCTGGAAGCGGGAATGGAAAATCCGGCTGATCGAAGAGCACAACCCGCTTTGGCATGATCTTGCAGTGGGTTGGGGCTTTCCGTCGCTGGGTGATTGAGAGCCGCTTTTCCCTACCCGGTCATGCTGGCGCAGGCCAGCATCCACCTCACCGCTCGCGCTGGCTGGCTCGCCGGATTGCTCTAGCTCCACGATGGATGCTGGCCTTCGCCAGCATGACGGAGGAGGGGTTGAAAAATGCCCTTTGCACTGGCGTTTTGTCGCACTTTCCCCTAATTCGGGAGGGCAAATGAATTTCGCCTGAAAGAACCAAGAAAACCCCCATGGTATCAACCACTACACCCCCTGCCGGCGAGCCTGATATTCAGCCGATTTCCATCGTTACGGAGATGCGGACGAGTTTTCTTGATTATGCCATGTCGGTCATCGTTTCCCGCGCGCTGCCGGATGTGCGCGACGGATTGAAACCGGTGCACCGCCGCATCCTGTGGGGCAGTTACGAAAACGGCTTCACGCACGGCAAGCCGTATCGCAAATCGGCGCGCATCGTTGGCGATGTGATGGGCAAATATCACCCGCACGGTGACAGCGCGATTTATGATGCGTTGGCGCGCATGGTGCAGGATTGGTCGATGCGGCTGCCGCTGATCGACGGCCAGGGCAATTTCGGCTCGATGGACCCGGATGCACCGGCCGCCATGCGCTATACCGAAGCCCGGCTGGCGAAATCCGCCGAAGCGCTGTTGGCGGATATCGAGAAGGACACGGTCGATTACGTCGCCAACTATGACGGTTCGGAACAGGAACCGACCGTTTTGCCGGCGCGCTTTCCCAATCTGCTGGTCAATGGTGCCGGCGGTATTGCCGTGGGCATGGCGACCAATATTCCGCCGCACAATCTGGGCGAAGTCATCGATGCGGTGCGCGCTTTTCTCGATGATCCGCTGATCACTGTCGAAGGCCTGATGCACCACGTTCCGGCGCCGGATTTCCCCACCGGCGGCATCATTCTGGGCAGCAGCCAGCTGAAGCAGGCTTATGAAACCGGGCGCGGCAGCATCCGCATCCGGTCGCGCCACGTGGTGGAGGAAGGCCGCGGCGACAAGCGCGCCATCGTGCTGACGGAAATCCCGTTTCAGCAGGGCAAGAACGCGCTGGTGGAAAAAATCGCCGAGGCGGTGAAGGACAAGCGCATCGAAGGCGTTTCGGATTTGCGCGATGAATCCAACCGCCTGGGCGTGCGCATCGTGCTCGATCTCAAGCGCGATGCCACGCCGGACGTGGTGCTCAACCAGTTGTGGCGCTATACTCCCGCCCAGCAGAGCTTTGCCTTCAACATGCTGGCCATTCGCGGCGGCCGCCCGGAATTGATGGGCCTGAAGGACATCATCTTCAGCTTCGTCGAATTCCGCGAAACGGTGATCACCCGCCGTTCCAAGCATGAACTGATGAAGGCGCGCGAGCGGGCGCACCTGCTCATTGGCCTGGTGATTGCCGTGGCCAATCTGGATGAAGTGGTGCGCACCATCCGTGGCAGCGCCAGCCCGGCCGATGCGCGCGAAACCCTGATGGCGCGCGACTGGGATGCCAGCGAAATCCGCCCCTATCTGGCGCTGGTCGAAGCCGGCACGGTAGAGGTTGATGCGCCCACCATCCGGCTTTCCGAGCTTCAGGTGCGCGCCATCCTCGATTTGCGCCTGCAGAAGCTCACGGCGCTGGGCCGCGACGAAATCGGCAACGAACTGCAGGAACTGGCGGCCAGCATCACCGATCTGCTGGATATCCTCACCGACCGGGCCCGTTTGCGCCGTGTCCTGCGCGCCGAGCTTGACGGCGTGACCGATGAATTCCAGTCCAAGCGCCGCACCGAACTGGTGTTCAGCGCCGAAGACATCGACGATGAAGACCTGATCGAGCGCGAAGACATGGTGGTCACCGTCACCCTGTCGGGCTGGATCAAGCGCGTGCCGCTGGCTGAATATCGCGCCCAAAATCGCGGCGGCAAGGGCCGCAACGCCATGGGCACCAAGGATGAGGACGCGGTGACAACGCTGTTTGTTACCTCCACCCACAATCCGGTGCTGTTCTTTTCCAGCGCCGGCAAGGTGTATCGCCTGAAGGTGTGGAAGCTGCCGCAGGGCTCACCCCAGGCCAAGGGCAAGCCGATCAACAATCTGCTGCCGCTGGCCGATGGCGAAACCATCACCAGCGTGCTGCCATTGCCCGAGGACGAGACCCAGTGGGGCCGGCTGCACGTGATGTTTGCCACCGCGCGCGGCCATGTGCGGCGCAATTCGATGGACAGTTTCACCAACGTGCCAACCGCCGGCAAGCTGGCCATCCGTTTTGAAGACGATGATGACGACCGGTTGATCGGCGTGGCACTGTGCGATGCGGCTGACGATACCTTCCTGGCGGCACGCAGCGGCAAGGCCATCCGTTTTGCGGTGGATGACGTGCGCGAATTCGTGTCGCGCACCTCAACCGGTGTGCGCGGCATGACGCTGGCCGCCGGCGATGAAGTGGTGTCGATGGCGATCCTGAAGGGTTTTGACGCTGGCCCGCAGGAGCGTGAGGATTATCTGAAGGCGGCAGCGTGGAAGGCCGAACCCGGCGAACGCGCGCTTTCGGAAACCCGGATGGCGCAGTTTGCGGCCGCCGAGGAGTTCATCCTGACCATTTCGGCCAACGGCTTTGGCAAGCGGTCGTCGGCGTTTGAATATCGCCAATCGGGCCGCGGCGGGCAGGGCATCCGCAACATCGCCGAAAGCGATCGCAACGGCGACGTGCTCGCCAGTTTCACCGCGCGCGATACCGACGATGTGATGCTGGTGACCGACCAGGCCAAGCTGATCCGCCTGCGTGCCGTTGATATCCGCATCATGGGCCGCGCCACCAACGGCGTTACCCTGTTCAAGGTGGCCGACGATGAGCATGTGGTTTCGGCCGCGCTGATCCCGGCCGATGCCGAAGAGGACGTTACCGGCATCGAATTGGCGGGCGATACCGAAGCGCCGGGTGATACCGACGTGCCGGGCGAGCCCGATGCGCCCGGCGATATCGAAGCGCCAGACGAGGGCGCCTAAATGCGGGCGGCGCGGGCCAGCAACCCGCGTCCCACCCCCAGCGTGATGAGCCACTGGCCGCCGAAGTATAAGATCCACACCAGCGCGCCATCGGCATCCGGACCCAGCAACCGGCCGCCGCCCATGCGCAGCACCAGGATGGTATCGGACAGCACGAACGCCAGCGCCCCCAGCACTGCCAGTCGCGGAAAGCGGCTGAGCCACAGTGCCGCCGTCATGCCGGTGAGCAGCACGGCATACGCCATGGCGGGCAGGAAAATCATGCCGGCCGGGGTGATGAGCGGCGGCATCGCCAGCCCGTACAGCAGCAGCAACGCCGCCACCAGCCAATTGCCGGTGCTGGCGCCAGTGCTGGCACCGGTTCTGGCCGCGCGGCGGTGGCGGGCATAGAAGACGATGGCCAGTGCATGACCAGCAGCAAAACTGGCTGCCCCCGTCATGAACTGGCCGGGCAATTCCAGCAGCACATCGCCCAGCGCGCCCAGCGCCAGGATCGCCGCCAGCCACCGCGCGCCATCGGCCCGGATCTGCAAGGCCGACACCGCCAGCAGGGCGACGCCGCTGCCTTTCAGTGCGACATTGGCTGCCCCATCCATGAGCGGCGACAGCAGCAGGTAGGCAAATCCGGCAGCCAGCGCAGCCGCAAGCCCGGCGCGGAACCGTAAAGGCAGGCCGGCCAGCGGCAACGAGGCGGCAAGAGCCGGCATGTGTTCCCGAGACTCGCGCGTCGCGGCGGCGAGGGCAAGGCTTGCCGGCAAAACTCACCCATTGTTCATCTTGATGATGCAAAAGAGCAGGGCAAGCAGTGGCTGTGGCTGGTTGACGCGGCGGCCGGTGCGGCTTAGCTCAACTCCATATTGCTTGAGGGAGGCATGAATGAAGACGATTGCAACCGCCTTGGCGCTGGCACTGTTGACCAGCACCGGAATGGGGCTTGCCAGCCCGGCGTTGGCCCAGAAACCTAAGGACAAGGCTGCCGAAAAAACGGCACCGCCCAAGTTGTCGAAGCCGATCCTGGCCGTCGTCATGGCGGTGCAGAAGCTGCAGACGGCCGGTGATCATGCCGGCGCGCTCACCAAGCTTGCCGAAGCTGCTGCCGTGCCGCGCACCGACAAGGATGACGCGCTGATCATGGCCAAGCTGAAGCTGTTTTCGGCCCAGAACCTGAAGGACAACGCCAAGCTGGAAGAAGCGTTGCTGGAAGCGGCCGAAGCGCCGTCGATCACGGCTGAAGAAAAGCTGACCTTTTCCAAGTTCATCGCCGGCCTCGCATCCAACCGCAAGGACTACCAGAAGGCCTGGAAATGGTATGAATTCTACCTGGCGCAGAAGCCTGACGATGTGGACATGCTGGTGCAGGCCGCAAGCGTGAATGCCGCTCTCGGCAGCAAGGCGCGTGTGGTCGAATTGTTGTCCAAGGCCATCGATCTGCGTGAAGCGACCGGCCAGAAGGGCGATCGCAGCTGGTATGAATTCAAGTCGCAATCGGTCATCGACAACAACATGACCGACAAGATGATGCCGGCGCTGCTCAGCTGGGCGCGGGCGTTCCCGGAACCCAAGACGTTCAATCTGTCGATCGAGCTGGTCAAGCAGCGCGGCGGCAACATGGACAACAACGTACTGCTTGACTGGGGCCGCCTGATGCGGGCCGCCGGGGCGATGACGACCGCCAACAATTATCTGGAATATGCCGATGCCGCCATCGAACGCGGCATGCCCAACGAGGCCGACACGGTGTTGAAGGAAGGCATTGCCAAGAAACTGATCGATCCGGCGCGGACCAACATCGCCGAGATCGTCAAGCTGGCGGCATCGAAGAACACCGAGACGCGCAATTCGCTGCCGGGCCTTGAAAAGGAAGCCAAGACCAGCCCGCGCATCGGGCTGGTGGTGGCCGATACGTTGGCCAACCTTGGGCAGTACGAGAAGGCCGTGGGTTTCTACAAGGGCTTGATCGGCAACACTGTTGTGGATCAGGACACGGTCAATCTGCGCATGGGTGCGGCGTTGCTCAAGATGGGTGACAAG
>NZ_JBDNFM010000140.1:0-14398 GCF_041689835.1 Sandarakinorhabdus sp. | reverse complement strand
CTGCTGGCATCGGGCAACGGCAGCACCGGCAGTTGCACCATGGCATTGTGTGGCAGATAAGCCGCGAACACCGCCAGTTCGCTGCCATGCACCACGTCTTCGGCGTCATGCAGCACGATGGCATCAAATGGACGGCCGCTTGCTGCCTCTTCGGCCAATGCGGCCCGCCACAAGCTGTTGAGGCAATCGGCCTTGGTGGTGGGGCCGGGAACCGCGCCGATGACAACATGCAGGCGCGAATCAGCCACCGCCGCCGCCGCCTGGCCCGCGGGATCATTAGGATACAGCCCGACGAACACCGCGTAATCCGGCCACTCCAGCGCAGCGAGCAGCCGCTGCAACATGGCACCGATAACGGCGGATTCGTCCCAGGCCGGGATCAGGATGGCAAAGCGGGCCGGCGGTGCCGTGATCGGCAACATCCGAGGCTGGCGGCGGGCGCGGGGCATGGCCAGCCACAATATGTCGATGGCCAGGTCATCAAGGCCATTGATTGCCACCAGCAGCGCCGCCAACAGCAGCATTTCGGCCAACGCCACGTGCCAAAGGGCCAGCAGATCGACTGGATTCATGGCAAACGGATCATGAAAATTGGAGTACCCCGGCCTGCACCAGTATCTGCAGACGGGGAGGGCCGATTGCAGGTGGAGTTTGCAGGCCGGGATACTCTCGGTGTGGAAGAGGCTGGCGCAGGGTCAAAACGCCAGTTTGTTCTCCCCACCGATGGCGGGCGGCGACAGCACCGGCTCGGGCAGCACCATAAAGGGTAGCGCCCAGGCGGCGCGCAGACGCTGCAAGGTGGTTTCGTTGACCAGGATCTGCAACGCGGCGACGGCATTTACGCCCTCGCCGTGCGGAAGGCCCAGCGGTTCGGCATCCCAGCCAATCGAAAGCAGGCTGGGCAGCCACGGCAAGTGCGTGACCATGGTGTAGCGGGTGATGCCGGCGGTCAGCGCATGTTCGAACAGCGCAATCGATATCTGGCGGCGCACCTGCAAGGCTTCGGCGCGTGACAGGCCGGGAGCGGTAACCAGCCGGGTGATCTCGCATACATCGTGCCCCTCCGGCACGGCTTCTGCACACAAGTGCGGAAACTTGTCACCCAGCAGGTGCGGGCCCGTGCTGGGCAGCAGTCGCACCGATCCGAGGTGACGGCCAGTGCCCGGCTGGTGGACAATCAGATACAGCGTGTCGTCGCCGTCATATTCGTCGATCTCGTGCAGCCCGTCCGGCGATTGCAGATCCCAGCCCAGCCTGTCCATGAGCACGATCTTGCGATCTTTCAGCATTGAAAAGCGCAAGGCGCCGTGGCTGCGGCTGGACAAAGCGGCTGCCTCTCCGTTCCCGTAGCGCCACAGGCCAGGGATGGCCTGGACAACAGGGCTGGTACCGGTCGTGGACGTGCCAAACATCTGCCGCCTCCCTGGCGTTTCCTCCCAAGTGCATGGCAGTGGTTGACGGGTGAGCGCCATATCCCTGAAAAGGGGCAATGACTGATGGCGGTGAACTGCAGTATCTTTCCCTGATGGACCGTGTGTGGCGCGAGGGCGTAACGCGCGAGGACCGCACCGGCACCGGTACGCGGGCTCTGTTCGGCGAGACGCTGAAGTTCGATCTTTCGGATGGCACGGTGCCGCTGCTCACCACCAAGCGCATATTCTGGAAATCGGCCATCAAGGAGCTGATCTGGTTCCTGAACGGCGAATCGAATATCCGCAGCCTAGTGGAACAGGGCGTGCATATCTGGACCGATTGGCCGCTGGATGCCTATCGCCGGGCAACGGGCGAGCAGATCAATCGCGACGACTTCGAAGCGCGCATCATCGCCGACGATGATTTCGCCGCGTGCTGGGGCGATCTCGGGCCCGTGTACGGCGTGCAGTGGCGGCGCTGGCCGCGTTATGTGGCCAATGAAGACGGCAGTTTCCGCGCCGATACGCCGTTCGATCAGATGACCGAGCTGGTCCACGGGTTGAAACACAACCCCGCCAGCCGCCGCCACATCTTCACCGGCTGGAACGTGCCCGAACTGCACCGCATGGCGCTGCCGCCCTGCCACATGACATACCAGTATTTTGTCGCAGATGGCCGGTTGTCGGGCATTCTTTATCAGCGCAGCTGCGATCTGGGATTGGGCTTCCCATTCAACATCTTCGAAGCCGCCTTGCTGATCCGCATGCTGGCCCAGCAGTGCGGGTTGGAACCGGGCATTCTCACGT
Organism: Sandarakinorhabdus sp.; assembly: GCF_041689835.1. Classification (GTDB taxonomy): domain Bacteria; phylum Pseudomonadota; class Alphaproteobacteria; order Sphingomonadales; family Sphingomonadaceae; genus Sandarakinorhabdus. The sequence goes on along the minus strand of NZ_JBDNFM010000140.1, from coordinate 12,179 downwards.
GGATGGGGGCGGACTGCCACCTGTACCTCAATCACGAACATCTGGTGACCGAGCAGCTTTCCCGCACCCCCCGCCCCTTCCCGCGCCTGTCTTTCGCGCGGCAACCGGAGGATCTGTTCAGCTACAAGTTGGAGGACTTCATCATCGAGGGGTATGATCCGCACCCGCACATCGCGGCGCCGGTGGCAGTATGAGTCTCGATATCACCATCGTCGTCGCCCGCGCCAAGAACGGCGTGATCGGCAACAATGGCGCCCTGCCATGGCGCCTGCCGGCCGATCTGAAGCGCTTCAAGGCGATCACCGTCGGCAAACCCGTCGTGATGGGCCGCAAGACCTTCGAATCCATCGGCAAGCCGCTGCCCGGCCGGCACAATATCGTGCTCACCCGGCAAGCGGGCTGGACGGCCGAAGGCGTTACCGTGGTGCCCAATCTGGCAGAAGCCATTGCCGCGGCGGGCCTGGACCCGCGCATCCGCGGCCACATCATGATCATCGGCGGCGCCGAGATTTATGCCCTGGCGCTGCCCATCGCGACGCGGGTGGAATTGACCGAGGTGGACGCCGAGCCGGAGGGCGACACCGTGCTGCCGCCATTCGATGCCGCGCGCTGGCAGGAAGTAGCCCGGGTGATGCATGAACCCGGTGGCGAGCGGCCGGGCCACGCCTTCATCACGCTGGAACGGCGATAATCGGGGCGAAACGGGGGATACGCGGTGAAGAAAATAGTGTGGGTAACAGCGGCGTTGATCGGCGTGAGCGCGATCGGGTTTTTCGGTTTCGCCCCCGGCATCGTGGAGCGCGGCATGAACCGCCACACGGGGGCGACTTGGGCCGTGAACGCGCCTGCGCAGGCGCTGCACAAGAAACTCACCGTGATCGATCTGCACAGTGACACGTTGCTCTGGAAGCGCGACCTGCTTTCGGAAACGACCCAGGGCCATGTCGATCTGAAGCGGCTGGAGGCCGGCAACGTCGCGCTGCAAGTGTTTTCCAGCGTCACCAAGACGCCGCGCGGGCAGAATTACGAACGCAACAGCAGCGACACCGACAATATCACCCCGCTGGTGATCGCGCAGGCGCAGCCTGTCCATTCTTGGAACAGCTTGCTTGAACGGTCGTTGTGGCACGCGCAAAAACTGCATGACGCGGCTGACCGCGCCGGCGGCCGGCTGCTGATCATCAAGACACCCGCCGATTTGGCGCGTCTGCTGGCCAACCGGGCGGCGGGCAAGAAGGTGACGGGGGCGCTGCTCTCCACCGAGGGCGGGCAGAATCTGGAAGGCAAACTGGCCAGTGTGGCGCGGCTGCACGCCGCCGGCTTCCGCATGCTGGGGCTGGCGCATTTCTTCGATACCGAACTGGCAGGATCGATGGCGGGTGAAAACAAGGGCGGGCTCACCTCGCTGGGCGCCGCCGTGGTGAGGGAGGCCGAACGGCGCGGCATGATCATCGACGTGGCGCACAGCAGCGCCGCCGCCTTTGCCGACGTACTGCGCATCGCCACCCGCCCAGTGGTCGTGAGCCACGGCGGCGTGAAAGGCACCTGCGACACGCCGCGCAACCTGACCGACGACCAATTGCGCGCGCTGGCCGCCAACGGCGGCGTGATCGGCATCGGTTATTGGGATGCCGCCATCTGCCAGCCAACGCCCGATGCCGCGGCCAAGGCAATCCTGCACGCTGTGAAAGTGGCGGGCATCGATTCCGTCGGGTTGGGCAGCGATTATGACGGCGACACCACGGTAGGATTTGATACCGCGCATCTGGATGCCGTCACGCAGGCGCTGATGCAGGCGGGCATGAACGAGGCTGATATCGCCAAGGTGATGGGCGGCAATGCGGCACGGCTGCTTGCCGCCGGGCTGGCTCCCCGCTAAGCGCCGCGGATGGACCTGATCACCGGGGGCGACGCCCTGCCTGCCCATTTGCGCGGCGGCATTGCGGCGCTGGGCAATTTCGATGGCTTTCACGCCGGCCACCAGGCCGTGGTGAGCGCCGCGCGTGATTGGGCGCGCAAACTGGGCCGGCCCGCGCTCGTCGCCAGCTTCGATCCGCACCCGGCCCGCCTGTTCCAGCCCGATCTGCCGCCGTTTTCACTCTCCACCATCAGCCAGCGCGGGGAATGGCTGAGCGCGTTCGGCATGGACAGCGCCGTGGTGATGCCGTTCACCCGCGCACTCGCGGCGCTTACAGCCGAGGAATTCGTGGACGAATGGTTGGTGACGCGGCTGGGCGTGGCCGGCGTGGTGACCGGCGGTGATTTCACCTTCGGGCGCGGGCGTTCCGGCAGCGTGACCGATCTGTCGCGGCTTGGGCTGGACAACGGCTTTGCGGCGCGGGTGGTGAATGCCGTGCAGGATGATGCGGGCACCATCAGTTCCACCCGCATCCGCAGCTTTTTGCGCGATGGCCGGCCCGGGATGGCCGCCGATCTGCTCACCCGGCCGTTTTCCATCCGCGGGGTGGTGGAACACGGCGCCAAGCTGGGCCGCACCTTGGGCTTTCCCACCGCCAACATGGTGCTGGGCGATTATGTGCGCCCGGCCTACGGCGTGTATGCCGTGCAGGTGGTGCTGCCTTCGGGTGAGCGCGTGGATGGGGTCGCCAATCTCGGCATTCGGCCGATGATCGAGCCTCGGCTGGAATTGCTCGAAACCTGGCTGATGGACTGGTCAGGCGATCTCTATGGCCAGACGCTGGATGTGGAATTGGTGGCCTATCTGCGGCCCGAAATGAAGCTGAATGGGCTGGAGGCATTGAAAGCGCAGATCGCAGCAGATGCGAACGCAGCGCGGCGCATACTCAAGGGTGGGTGACAGCCGCGCGCCCATCCCCTAAAGCCCACTGCCTATGACCGCGCCCGATTACCGCTCTACCGTTTTCCTGCCGAAAACCGACTTTCCGATGAAAGCCGGGCTGCCGGAAAAGGAACCGCAAATCCTGGCGAAATGGCAGGCGGCAGACCTGTATTCCCAGCTGCGCGCCGCGCGCGCCGGGCGGCCCAAGTTCATCTTTCACGACGGCCCGCCCTATGCCAACGGCGACATGCACATCGGCCATGCGTTGAACCATATCCTGAAGGATGCCGTGGTGCGCACGCAAACGCTGATGGGCAAGGACGCGCCCTATGTGCCCGGCTGGGATTGCCACGGTCTGCCAATCGAGTGGAAGGTCGAAGAAGCCTACCGCGCGAAAAAGCTGAACAAGGATGCAGTGCCCGCCGCGGAATTCCGCGCCGAATGCCGGGCTTATGCCCAGCATTGGGTGAACGTGCAGGCCGGGCAATTGCAGCGGCTGGGCATCAATGCAGATTGGGCAAAACCCTATCTCACCATGGACTTCCAGGCGGAAGCGACCATCGTTTCCGAACTGCTCAAGTTTGCCGAGTCCGGCCAGCTGTATCGCGGCGCAAAGCCGGTGATGTGGTCGCCGGTGGAAAAGACCGCGCTGGCTGACGCCGAGGTGGAATATCACGACATTACGAGCACACAGATCGATGTGGCGTTCGAGATCATGGAAGCCCCAAATGCACCGGAACTGGTGGGCGCGTATGCCGTCATCTGGACGACGACGCCGTGGACCATCCCGGTGAACCAGGGCATCGCCTATGGGGCTAACCTAACCTACCTTTCCTTCAAGACACCAGACGGCAAGCGCTTGCTTATTGAAATGAGTTTGAAAGAGGCCTTTGAAAAGCGTTCGGGTTTTTCCATTGCTACAGCCAGTCGCGATGGGGCTGCTGAGATCGGAAATGACTTGGCAGCAATTGTGGCTAACCAAATTCCGGGCTCTTGCTTTGAAGGCGCTTTTGTCCGCCACCCGATGCATCAACTAGGCGGATTTTTCGAAACCAGACGACCGATGCTAGCCGGCGATTTCGTTTCTGACGAGCAAGGCACCGGGCTTGTCCACATGGCGCCGGACCATGGTGAGGATGATTTCGCGCTCTGCAAGGCGCGCGGGATCAATCCGGTGTTTGCCGTGGAGGGTGATGGCCGTTACCGCGCCGATTGGCTGTGGCTGGGCGGGGAGAGCAAGAACGTCATAAACCCCAATCTCAACGCGCCGGATGGGCCGATCTGCAACGATCTGCGCGCCGCCGGAGCGCTGCTGAGTGCCGGGCCGTTCCAGCACAGCTATCCGCACTCGTGGCGGTCGAAGAAGAAGGTGATCTTCCGCTGCACGCCGCAATGGTTCGTGCCGATGGATAAGGGTGAACACACGCTGCGCCAGAAGGCCGTCGCCGCCATCGCCGCCACCCAGTTCACGCCGGACAAGGGCCGCAACCGCATCGGGGCGATGGTGGAGGGGCGGCCAGATTGGGTGCTCAGCCGCCAGCGCGCATGGGGCGTGCCAATCACCTTGTTTGTTGATCGCAAGACCGGCGATTATCTCGTTGATAAAGCGATCAATGATCGAATCATCGCAGCCGTCCGCGAAAAGGGCGTCGATGCCTGGACACCCGAGTTCGCCGCCGAACTGCTCGGCGACCGCGCCGACCAGTTTGAGCAGATCACCGACATTCTCGATGTGTGGTTCGACAGCGGCTGCACCCACGCCTTCGTGCTCGAATCCGGGCGCTGGCCGGAACTGCAATGGCCGGCCGATCTGTATCTGGAAGGCAGCGACCAGCATCGCGGCTGGTTCCAATCCAGCTTGCTGCAAAGCTGCGCCACGCGCGGCCGGGCGCCGTACAACGCCATCCTCACCCACGGTTTCACCATGGATGGTGCAGGCCGGAAAATGTCCAAATCCGAAGGCAACACAGTCAACCCGCTCGACATCATGAAAACCTATGGCGCCGATATCCTGCGGCTGTGGGCGCTGAGTGTCGATTACACCGAGGATAACCGCATCGGCGATGAGATCCTGAAGGGTGTGGCCGATCAGTACCGTAAATTACGCAACAATTTCCGTTATTTGATTGGCGCACTTGAGAGCTGGAGCGAGGATGAACGCTTGCCCGTTTCCCAGATGCCGGCCTTGGAGCGCTGGGTGCTGCACCGGCTGGCGGAGCTTTCGGGTGAGCTCAAGGCGGCGGCGAACGCCTATGATTTTAACCGCTACACCAGCCTGATCGCCGAGTTCGTCCAGAACGATCTTTCGGCATTCGCGATGGATGTGCGCAAGGACAGCCTGTACTGCGATGCCCCCACTGCCATCACCCGCCGCGCCTGGCGCACGGTCCTGGATATCAGTTTCCACGCGCTTACCCGTTGGCTGGCGCCAGTGATGGTGTTCACTGCCGAAGAAGTGTGGGCGATGCGCTTCCCGGAAGCCGGTTCCGTGCACCTGCTCGAATGGCCCGAAATCGATGCCGGCTGGCGTGACGAGGCGCTGGGCCACAATATCGCTTTTGCCCGCGGTCTGCGCGAGGGTGCCTACCTCCAACTGGAAGAAATGCGGCGGAACAAGGAGATCGGCAGTTTTCTTGAGGCGTTCGTGCGGATTGAAACCACCGACGAAGATTATTTCGTCGCCGCGCAGGCACTCGATCTGGCCGAATATCTGCTGGTCGCGCGGGTTGATCTGTTGAAGGGCATCAGCGACGCGCTGACCGTGGGCAAGGTGGACGACGCCAAATGCGCGCGCTGCTGGCGGCACCTGCCCGACGTGGCGCCGGAAACTGAATTGTGCGGGCGCTGTGAGACGGTGGTTCATGCGTAACCGCGGCTACATCCTCGCGCTCACTGTGCTGATCCTCGATCAGATCAGCAAATATTGGGTCTTGGAGGTGCTACGCCTACCCGAACTGGGCGGCATCGATGTGCTGCCCTTTTTCCGCCTGACGTTTGTGGGCAACATCGGCGTGTCTATGGGAATGCTACAGGCCGATTCCGAAGTCGGGCGCTGGATGCTCACAGCGGTAACGGCCGGTATCGCACTGGCGGTGGCATTATGGCTACGGCGTGAAAAAAATCCCGTGGACGTGGCGGCGCTGGGGCTGGTGCTGGGCGGCGCCATCGGCAATATCCTTGATCGGATACGCTTTGGCTATGTCGTCGATTTCCTGCATTTCTACTGGGAGCAATACAGCTTCTGGGTCTTCAATCTTGCCGATGCCGCGATTACAATGGGCGTGATATTATTGCTGGCGCGTGCCGTGCTGGCCAAACCCGGCCCACAGCAAACGCCAGATGCAAGGGATGCAAAAGATGCGTAACCTGTTGATCCTTACCGTTTGTGCGCTGGCAGTCACCGCTTGCGGCGGCAAGAACAATCGCCTTTCGGGGCGCGGCCCCGATGAACTGGCCATTTCCCGCGGCGCGCCGTTGGTGGTGCCGCCCGATTTCGCGCTGGCGCCTCCCAAGCCCGGTGCTCCGCGCGCCATGGGCGTGGATTCGCAGGCCGCCGCGATGGAAGCGCTGTTTGGCCCAGGCGTGAAACCGCCGCCGCGCAGTGCCGCCGAACAGCAGTTGCTGGACCGTGCTGGCGCCAACAGCGGCAGTAACGATCCCGCCGTGCGCAGCCAGGCCGGCGATCCGCGCACGAGCACCGTCAACAAGGGCGTGTTCCTGCAGGAAATTCTGGCCGCACCAGTTGGCGTGCGCGACAGCAAGGTCGCCGATCTCAAGGTTCCCGGCTGAGCCAATGTGAAGGGGCGCCCGAAGAAGGGGCTGGCCCGCGGCGAACCGCTTCACGCGCGACGTTTCGTTCAGTCATGTTCAAGCCAGATCTGCCGTGTGGCTAGCGGATCGCCCGCAGCGGTGGTGACGGTAATGGTATGATCGCCCGACTGAAAATGCCATCGCCCCTGCCCGCGCCAGCGCAGATCGTCCAACAAGACAGCCATGTGCACGATGCGGGTTTCGCCGGGCTGTAATGACACGCGGGCAAACGCGGCCAGTTTGCGCGGCCACCGCTCAACGGGGCTGTCCGGCGGCGTGACGAAGGCCAGCACCGGGGTTTCAGCGGCCGCCGTGCCAGCATTTGTCACGGCAACACTGATCGCCAACCGGTCCCTTTCCTGGCGCAAGCCCAGCGCCCGCAACGCAAAGCGCGTGTAGCTCAGGCCGTGGCCAAAACCGTAGCGCGGCACCGTGGCATTCCGATCAAGCAGCGCATAACCATGCCACAGATCATAGGTGATGGCCGCCGCAGTGCGATCGAACCACGGGTAATCGCCGGCATCACGCGCCACGGTAAATGGCAATCGGCCCGATGGCGAAACCTGGCCGAACAGCAGGCGGGCCAGCGCGGTGCCGCCCGCCTGGCCGGCGTAAAAGCTTTGGAAAATGGCGCCGGCCTGTTCGTGCCAGCCTTCCACCAATACGGCTGATCCGGCCACGATCACCACAACCAGCGGTTTGCCCGCAGCGGCTGCGGCGTTGATCAGCGCGATCTGATCCGCCGGCAGGTTCAGATCGGCGCGGTCGCCGCCGATGTCGCCGCGCGTTCCGCCGCCCAATTCCTGGCCTAATGTCATGCCGCCGGGGATGAACTCGCCTTCTTCCTGCGCTGTGTAACCAGCGATCACGACCACGGCATCCGCGGCCCGGGCGGCGGCCGAGGCCGCGGCCAGGTCGCTTTCATCGCCGCTCAGCACCTCGGTCACGGCAGAAAGGCCCTCCAGCGCAGTGACGACATGCGGTGCCCGCACGCGCGACGAGCCATTGTCGCCAGTGTTCACCAGCTCGGCCAGCCGCCCTAGCACGGCCAGCCGCGTGCCCGGCGGGAAGGGCAGCACGCCGTCGTTCTTAAGGAGCACGGCGGATTTCTCGGCCGCTTCCAGCGCCAGAGCCGCGTGCGCCGGGCTGGCGACCATGGCGGGCGTATATGCGGGCAGCGGGTCTTGTGCGCTGCTGTTCGTGTAGAGCGCGGTGAGAATGCGGCGGCAGGCGGTATCGACGACCGATGGCGCCAGCGTGCCGTTCTCTACGGCTTCGCGCAATTTTTCGCCCCACACGCGTGGTTCCGGATTTTCCACGTCCAGTCCGGCGGCGGCGCCCCACACGGTGTGGACGCCCATGATCCAATCGCTGTGCACGAAACCGGTGAAGCCCCATTCGTGGCGCAAGATATCGGTGAGCAGCGTGCGGTTTTCGCCGCAATATTCGCCGTTCACCTTGTTGTAGGCGCTCATCACGCTGCGGCAGCCGGCGTCGATCACGGCCTTGAAGTGCGGCAGATAAACCTCGTGCAAGCTGCGCTCGTCGATGCTGACATCAACGGTAAAGCGCATGTTTTCCATTGAGTTGAGCGCGAAATGCTTGACCGTGGCGCAGACGTTATGGGCCTGCAAACCGGTGGACAGCGCCGCGCCCATCGCGCCCAGATGTAACGGATCTTCGCCGTAAGTTTCCTGCGCCCGCCCCCAGGCCGGATGGCGCAGCAGGTTGATGCACACCGCGCCGGACAGGTTGCAGCCTTGCGCCCGCAACTCGATGGCCATGGCTTCACCGATGCGCTGTTCCAGATCGGCATCGAAACTGGCGCCGCGCGCCATCGTGCACGGAAAGCAGGTGGATTGGCCGCGTGCCACGCCGCGCGGGCCGTCGCTGAACCAAAACGCCGGCACGTCCAGCCGATCAATGCCAGCGCCGGCACGATAAGGCGACGCGCCCCACACTTTGCCATCGGCCTTGTACTGCCGGAAAAACCCCTGCCCCGACATCATCGCGACTTTTTCAGCCAGTGTGGCGGCAGCAAGCACATTATCAACACGCGCGGCGATGTCGGCATCGGAAATGCCCGGTTCGGGCAGCAGCGGCAGATTGGTCATGCCAACCGTGCTAGCCGCAGTTGCGCTTGATTCCCAGCCAGCTTTGGCGTCACCTGCGGCAATGGCGATGCAAGAAGTTTCCGGTGGCTGCCACTGCGGCCAAGTGCAGTTCCGAGTGCGGTTTGCCGATCCGCCCGAACTGCTGAACTGCGATTGTTCGATCTGTACCAAGACCGGATATCTGCATTTGATTGCAGAGGGCGCGGATTTCGTGCTGGAGCGCGGGCGCGAGGTGCTGACCGATTATCGCTGGGGCAGCGGCCGGGCGCAGCATCTGTTTTGCGCAACCTGCGGCATCAAGAGTTTTTACGTACCGCTGTCGCATCCGGATGCTGTTTCGGTGAACTGGCGGGCGCTGGATGGGGTGGAGGATGTGCAGCCGCGAATCCGGGCCTATGACGGGCGCAGCCCGGGCAAGACGACCGTCGAGCGGATGGGGGAGATCAGCGGGTGAGCCATGTGATGCATGATGCGGATGCCTTGCCGGCGCCAACCATCGGATTTGACGATTGGCTCAAAGCCGATGTGCGGGTGGGAACTATCGTGGACGCCCTGCCCTTCCCGGAAGCGCGCAAGCCATCGTTCAAGTTGATCATCGATTTCGGCGCGGTAGTCGGCCAGCGCAAATCCAGCGCACAGATCACGCGGCATTACACACTGGAAGATCTGGTGGGACGGCAAGTAGTGGCGGTGGTCAATTTTCCGCCGCGGCAGATCGGCAAATTCATGTCGGAGGTGTTGACGCTGGGCGTGCCTGATGCGGAAGGCGAAGTGGTGCTTCTGCACCCGGGCCAGCCAGTGCCAAACGGCGGGCGGCTGTTTTAGCAGCCGGTCTGGATTAGCGCCCGGTCTGCCCCCGGTGCAGCAACATCGCATCGGCCAGCACCAGCGCCGCCATCGCTTCGAGCACCGGCGCGGCACGGATGCCGACGCAGGGATCGTGGCGGCCCTTGGTGACGATTTCAGTTGCCTGGCCGCCGCGCGTGATGGTTTCCACCGGCGTCAGGATCGAACTGGTAGGTTTCAGCGCCATGCGCACCACGATGGGTTGCCCGGTGGAGATACCGCCCGCGATGCCGCCGGCGTGGTTGGAAAGGAACTCGGGACCGTCCGCACCGCCCCCCCCTCTATTGGGCCGCATGCGGTCAGCGTTTTCTTCACCGCGCAGGCGCGCGGCGGCAAAACCATCACCAATTTCGACGGCTTTGACGGCATTGATGCTCATGGCGGCGCCGGCGAGCTGCGCATCCAGCTTGTGGTAAAGCGGGCTACCCCAGCCAGCGGGAACGCCGGTGGCAACGCATTCGACGATAGCGCCGAGTGAAGAACCGGATTTGCGCGCGGCGTCGAGCGCTTTAGCCCACACTTCAGCCGTCACCGCATCGGGGCACCAGAACGGATTTTGGGCGATTTGGGCGAGGTCAAACCGGGTGCGATCAATCGCGATTCCCCCAATTTCAACCAGATAGGCGGTGATCTCAACACCTGGAATGATCAGCCGCGCCACTGCGCCCGCTGCCACGCGGCTGGCCGTTTCGCGCGCTGATGATCGCCCGCCGCCGCGCGGATCGCGCAGGCCATATTTGGCGTCATAGGCATAATCGGCATGGCCAGGGCGGTAGGCGGCGGCAACCTCGCTGTAATCCTTGGAGCGCTGATCGACATTCTGGATCATCAGGCTGATCGGCGTGCCGGTGGTGCGGCCTTCGAACACGCCCGACAGGATACGCACTTCATCCGGTTCCTGCCGCTGCGTGGTGAACTTCGATTGGCCGGGCCGGCGCTTGTCGAGGAAAGGCTGAATATCGTTTTCGGCCAGCGCCAGCCCCGGAGGGCAACCATCGACTACCGCGCCGATCGCCGGCCCGTGGCTTTCGCCCCAGGTGGTGAAGCGCAACAGGTGACCGAATGTGTTGAGGCTCATACCAGTCCGATATCCGGCGCATCTTCGGCCTTCATGCCGATGACGTTGTAGCCGGCATCGACATGGTGGATTTCGCCGGTGACGCCGCTGGCGAGGGAAGACAGCAGATACACGCCGGCGCCGCCGACATCATCGATGGTGACGTTGCGGCGCAGCGGCGCGTTCAGCTCGTTCCATTTCAGAATGTATCGGAAATCGCCGATGCCGCTGGCGGCGAGCGTCTTGATCGGGCCGGCGGAGATGGCGTTGACGCGGATATTTTGCGGGCCAAGATCCATCGCCAGATATTTGACGCTGGTTTCCAGCGCCGCCTTGGCCACGCCCATGACATTGTAATGCGGTATAACCTTTTCGGCGCCATAATATGACAGCGTAACCATCGCGCCGCCGTCGGGCATCATCGCCGCCGCACGCTGCGCCACCGCAGTGAAGCTGTAAACCGAGACGTTCATCGTCATCAGGAAGTTATCAAGGCTGGTATCGGCATAGCGGCCGCGCAGTTCGTTCTTGTCGGAGAAGCCGATGGCGTGAACGACAAAATCGATGGTGGGCCATTCCGCAGCCAGCCCGGCAAAGCATGCATCCATGCTTTGGGCCGACGCAACATCGCATTCGAACAACCGCGCCACGCCCAATTCCTCGGCCAGCGGGCGCACGCGCTTTTCCATCATTGGGCCCTGATAGGAAAAAGCCATTTCGGCGCCCTGTTCGGCGAGCGCCTTGGCGATGCCCCAGGCCAGGCTCTTGTCGTTGGCCAAGCCCATGATCAGGCCCCGTTTGCCCTGCATAATTCCCATTAAATTCTCCTTGGACGCGCCCTACCGGGCAATTGCAGCAATTTCCAGCCCGACCCGGCCAACAGCGGCGTTCAATTGCGCGCCCAGCACCAGCCCCAGCCCAACGATGTAGAAATACAGAAGCGCAATGATCACGCCGGCCAGGCTGCCATAGGTAAGGGCATAATCGCCAAGCAGCGACAGTGCGCGCGGCAACAGCAGGGTAGTCGCCGTCCACGCCGCCGCGGTAAGCAGCGCGCCAGGCCAGGTTGGCGCGGCGCGAAACGGGCGCGGGCACAGAAGTGTGAACAGCGCCCACAACGCCGCAAACAGCATCACGGCCGGCACGATACGTTGCAGGCCCAGCGCCGGGAATACTTCGGCGGCCCTTGGCATCAGGCGATAGACGAAGGTTTCCGCCCCCGTCACCACCACCTGCGCTGCAAACGTGAGCAGCAGGATGATCACCAGCCCAAGCACTTCGGCGATGCCGACCAGCCGCCAGCGCCAGAACGGCAATTCCGATGGCGAGCCATAGGCCTGTTCCACGATGGAGCGCAGCGTGATGAGCACGCCCGATGTTGTCCACAAGGCCACAATCAAACCAAACGTGATCACCCCGCCAGTGGCCGGCGCCGCCAGCACATCGCGCACTGCCGGCGCGACGATGGCGGTGACACCCGGCGGCAGCGCCGCAAAAAAGCTGTTCAGCGCCGCCAGCCCGTCGCTGGTGCGGCCCAGCTGGCCAGCAATGG
>NZ_JBDNFM010000139.1:0-6913 GCF_041689835.1 Sandarakinorhabdus sp. | reverse complement strand
CCCTGCGCCTGGCGCTGCCGCTTTTGAAACGCGCCGCCGCAGTGCATCTGGTCGAGGTGAGTGACGATGTTCCGGGCCTGGCGGCACGCGAGGCGGCGCAATGGCTGTCGCGGCACGGCATCGCCGCTGATGTGCACGAATGGCCTGCCAAGGGCCGGCGCGTGAGTGTGGCGCTGCTGCATGCTGCGGCCGAATTGTCGGCCCGCTACATCGTGATGGGCGCTTATGGCCACAGCCGTTTGCGCGAAACCGTGCTGGGCGGCGTGACGCGCGAGCTGATTGCTTCGGCCAACGTGCCGTTGCTGCTGGCGCATTGAAGGCTGCCATAATCTTGCGTTGATATTGCCGGCGTTTGCGTCAGTATCGCCCGCAGTGTGCCCGTTCATCGAAAATCAGACGTCAGCCAACCCCGCCTTGCTGCACAGCGCGGAGGCGTTGCAGCGCACCATCCTCGCCACGGTTCCCGATGCGATGATCGTGATTGACGAAGCTGGCTCCATCCTGCTGTTCAGCGAGGCGGCGCACCGCATGTTCGGCTATGAAGATGCCGAAGTCGTGGGCCAGAACGTCAAGATCCTGATGCCCAATCCGGATCGCGATCGCCACGACGATTACATGCACCACTATATGGAAACCGGGGAAGCCCACATCATCGGCATCGGCCGGGTAACAGCGGGACGCCGGCGCGATGGCAGCACCTTTCCCATTGACCTGGCCATTGGCGAGGCGCGCGGCGAGAATGGCCGGCTGTTCACCGGTTTCATCCGCGATCTGACCGAAATCAGGCGCGCCGAACGGCGACTGAATGATCTGCAGGCGGAATTGTCGCATATCAGCCGTGTATCGGCGATGGGCAGCCTGGCCAGCGCGCTGGCGCACGAATTGAACCAGCCGCTCACCGCCATAGCCAGCTATGCCGAAGGCGCGCGCACGCTGCTTGGCGACGAGGGCACACCCCCGCAAGCCGACATCGATATGGTGCGCGAAGCCTTGGCCGAAGCCAGCGCCGAGGCACTGCGCGCCGGCCAGATCGTGCGGCGCCTGCGCGAATTCATTAGCCGCGGCGAAAGCGAGCGCCGGGTGGAGCCTTTGCGCCGGCTGGTGACCGAGGCTGCCGCACTTGCGCTGACCGGCACAGGTCAGACGGGTATCGGCCAGCCCGGTATAAATCTCGCAATCCGGCTCGATCCGTCGGTCGATCTGGTGCTGTGCGATCGCATCCAAATCCAGCAGGTACTGCTTAATCTGATCCGCAACGCGGTGGAAGCCATGCAGCGTTCACCGCGCCAGCAACTGGAAATTCGCAGTCGCCCGGCGCGGGGCGGCTCAGGTTCACCTCGCTGTGTCGAAGTGGTCGTATCCGACAGCGGCCCCGGCCTGGCGCCGGAAGTGACGGAGGTGCTGTTCCAGCCCTTCAACACCTCCAAGGAAAAGGGCATGGGCCTTGGCCTGTCGATCAGCCGCACCATCGTCGAGGCGCATGGCGGCCGTATCTGGGCCGAACCGTCGGATTTCGGCGGCACTGCCTTTCATTTCACTCTGGAACTGGCCGAGGATCCGCAGGATGGCTGAAAAGCGCGTCTATCTGGTTGATGATGAGCCGGCGGTACGCCGTTCTGTCGGGTTCATGCTGAAAACCTCGGGGTTCGAGGTGGAAAGCTTTGAATCCGGGGAGGCGTTTCTGAAGGCTGTGCCGCATCTGGCGCCGGGCTGCGTGCTGCTGGATGTGCGGTTGGGCGGTATGGATGGCCTGGCCGTCCAGCAATCCCTGAGAGACAGGGGTGTGGTGCTGCCGGTGATCATTATCACTGGCCACGGCGATGTGGGCCTGGCGGTGCGGGCGATGAAGGCCGGCGCAGTGGATTTCCTGGAAAAGCCATTCGAAAAGGCCGCGGTGGTGGCGGCAATCGAACAGGCACTGCTGCGCAACGATGGCCGCGCCCATCTTGATCGCCTGGCCGATCAGGCGCGGGCTCAGCTTAACGGGCTTACGCCGCGCGAACACGATGTGCTCAACGGTTTGGTGGAGGGCCAGTCCAACAAGGTGATCGCCTATGATCTGGGCATTTCTCCGCGCACCGTGGAAATTCACCGCGCCAATCTGATGTCGAAACTGGGGGTTGGGTCGCTTTCGGATGCGCTGAAGATCGCCTTTACCGCGCGCATGGCCGATCTGGCCGGGTCCAGCCCGGAGTCGTCAGAGCCGGCCTGACGCTTTTTTTTAGCGCAACCCCGGCCAGACCTGGCAGGCGTGGGAAGACGGGCCAGGGTTTCATTTCGCAGTATCGTGCGGGTCCGGTGGTTGTGGCGGTGCTTCGTCGTCCATGAAGATGCGCAGCGCAGCGCCGTCGAGATCGTCGAACTGGCCGCGCCCCACTGCCCAGAGAAACGCGAACAGGCCGAGCAAGCCGAGACCGAGCGCCACCGGGATGAGGATGATGATGCCGTTCATCTGGCCGATCCTTTCAACCGCAGCGCATTGGCCACCACGATGATGGACGAGCCCGACATCGCCAGCGCCGCCACCAGCGGGGTGACGAGGCCGGAGATGGCCAGCGGCACAGCGATCACATTATAGCCGATTGCCAGCGCGAAATTCTGCCTGACGACGGCCTGCGTGGCGCGGGCGGCGCGGATGGCGGTGGCAACCGGCGCCAGGCTGCTGCCGAGGAACACCGCATCGGCGGCATTCTGGCTGGCATCCGCCGCCGAACCCGGCGCCATCGAGACATGGCCAGCGGCCAGCGCCGGGCCATCATTGAGGCCATCGCCCACCATCAGCACATGACTGCCGCTGGCGGCGAGCGCCGTGATGACGGCGAGTTTTTCAGCCGGGTTCAGCCCGCCTTCGCCGGGGATGCCCAGCGCCTGCGCGGCCGCCGCCACCGGCCCGGGCCGATCGCCTGACAGGATGCGGGCGGGCAGGCCCAAGGCCGCCAGTTCGGTGATGGTGGCAGCGGCGGCGGGGCGCAGTGGATCGGCAAAGCGGATGAGGGTTTCCGGCGCGGTGCCGATGCTGAGCGCGGTGGCCGTCGTGTCGCCGTCGGCACTAACGGGACGGCCGAGGCGCACGGGCTGGCCGTTCCACTGGCCAGTGAGGCCGTCGCCGGGGGTTTCGGTCACCAGCGTCACCCGCTGCGGCGCCGTGCCGGCGGCAGTAAGGGCGGCGCGCAGGCTTTCCGAAAGGGGGTGGCGGCTGCGTTGGGCCAGCGCCAGCGCGATGCCGGCTTGACTGGGGTCGAGCATGGTGAGGTCGATGGGTTGGGGCGTGCCAAGCGTGAGCGTGCCGGTCTTGTCGAACACCGCCACATCGGCTTCGGCGAGGCGTTCGAGCGCGCTGCCGTCCTTGACCAGCACGCCGGCCTTCATCAACGCGCCGGCGGCGACGATCTGGGCGGCGGGCACGGCCAGGCCAAGCGCACACGGGCAGGTGATGATCAGCACCGCCACCGCGATCAGCAGGCTTTCGTGCCAGCCCGCGCCGGCCAGCATCCAGCCGACGAAACTGAGCAGTGCCAGCGTATGGACGGCCGGCGCATACAGGCGCGCCGCCTTGTCGGCGATGCGAACATAGCGGGAGCGGCCTTGCCCTGCTTCCTGCATCAGCCGGGCGATATCGGCGATGCTGGTATCGGCGCCGGCGGCGGTGACCGCCACCTCGACGGCGTTGCCAGTGTTGAGCGTGCCGGCCAGCACGCTGCCGCCGGGGCCGATCGCCACCGGTATGGATTCGCCGGTGATCAACGACTGATCGAAATGGCTGCGGCCGGTCACGATCACGCCGTCGGCCGCCAGGCGTTCGCAGCTGGCGACCAGCATCTTCATGGCGGGGCGGATGTCGGCGGCCTTGAGCCACCGGGTCTGGCCATCGCCGTCCACCACCAGCGCGCCGGCAGCCATGTGTTTGAGCAGCGCCGACACCCCGTCACGGGCGCGGTCGCGCATCACGGCATCGAGCCAGCGCCCGGCAAGCAGGAAAAACAGCAGCATCACCGCGCTGTCGAAATAGGCGTTTGGGCCGTGGGTGGTGGTTTCAAACAGGGACAGCGCCGCGGCGAGCGTGACGCCGATGGAGATCGGCACATCCATGTTGGTGTGCCCGGCCTTGAGCGCAGCCCACGCCGAACGGAAGAAGGGCTGGCCGGCATAGGCGACGGTAGGCAAGGCAATCAGGGCCGACAGCCAGTGGAACAGATCGCGCGTCAACCCGCCGGCGCCCGACCAGACCGACACCGACAGCAGCATGATGTTCATGGCGGCAAAACCGGCGACGGCCAGTGCCTTGACCAGTTGCCGGGCTTCGCCGTCAGGGCCAAGTGAATCATTGGCGGCGACGTCGCCCAGGGGGCTGGCCTCGAACCCCAGACCGGCCAGCGCGCCCACCAGCGCGGGCATATCGAGCGCCGGATCGTGGCTGATCTGCACCTGTTTTGCCGTGAAATTGGCGCGAGCAGCGGCGATCCCCGGCACGGCGGCAAGGCCGTTTTCGAGCTTGGATATGCAGCCGGCGCAGCGCATGCCCGGCACGGCAAAACGCGATACGGCCAGCGATTGAGTGAGCGTTGGGCCAGTTGGCGGCGGCGCGGGGTGGTTCATGACAACACCTCCGCAATGCGCTTGAGATCACGGCCGCTGCGGACTTCCAGCCGCACCTGCCAGCGCCCGGCTGGCAGCGGCGTGGTGGATACCAGCTGGCCCTGCCCATCGGAGGCAAAGGCCAGCGGGACATCGGCAGCGCGGCCCAGCGGGTGATGGGCGCTGCCAGTGGCGGTAAAGCCGATGCCGGGCACACCGATCACCACACGGCGCGACGCACCAAGCGACACCGGCGTGGCCCAGCCCAGCCGGGCTTGCACGCGCGATTGTTCAAGCCAACCGTTGAATTTCTGGCTGGCGACATAGCTGTTGTCCACCACGGTGCCGCTAAAGGTGCCGCTGGCCAGCCGCGCCATGGTGATGTTCACCGCCACCACCACGCCAAAGAAAGCCACGAAGATCATGGTCATGTGGCGGCCGGTGAAGGGCTTGGCGGGGCTTTTCTGGCTTTTCATGCCCCTATCCTCATTGCCGGATGAATTTGACATTGCGTGCCGCTTCGCGCGCTTCGCGGCTGCCGGGCGCGGCGCCCAGCGGCCGGGCGATCAGCGCAAACGGGGTTTCGTCCGCCGCGCCGGCCGGTGCCGCCACATACAGATGCAATGTTGTGGTGGCATCGGGCGACAGTTGCAGGGAGACGCTGCGGCCGGCGCTGCGGCGGTCCATGGCGTCGGTCCACATTCGGCCTTGCGGCAGGCCGGTCATGGCCAGTTCGACGGTGCGCGGGCGATTTTCCATGTTGCGCAGTTTCACGGTCCAGCCGTTGCGCACCTGCCCATCCGACAGTGTCACCACCACCGGGTTGCGGTCCTGCGCCGTGTCCACGGCCAGCCGTGACCGATTCCCCAGCGTAAACAGCATGAAGAAACCGATGCTGGCCCACACCACTAAATAGGCCAGCGTGCGCGGCCGTAGCAGGGTTTTCAGGATGGGCCGGGCAGCGCCGCCGCCGCGCTCGTGCTTTTCATCATCAAGGTTGAGATAATCGATCAGGCCGCGCGGGCGATTCAATTTGGCCATCACGCTGTCGCAGGCATCGATGCACAGGGCGCAGTTGATGCAGCCGATCGATGGGCCTTGGCGAATATCGACGCCTGTCGGGCACACGGCCACGCAGGCATTGCAATCGATGCAGTCGCCGACTTTTTCGCCGGTGGCTGCTGCCTTTTTGACCCCGCCACTCTTCAGCCCGTGCGTGCGCGGTTCGCCGCGCCAGTCGCGATAGGTGACGATCAGGGATTTTTCATCGAGCATCGCCGTCTGGATGCGCGGCCACGGGCACATGTAGATGCACACCTGTTCGCGCATGAAACCGCCCAGCGTGAAAGTGGTGAAGCTGAGCACGGCCACCGTGGCATAGGCGACGAACGGCGCAGTGCCGGCGAGAAACTGGCCGGCAAGGATGGGCGCATCGGCAAAATAGAAGATCCACGCGCCGCCAGTGGCGACCGCGATGACCAGCCAGATGCTCCATTTCGTCAACCGGCGGCCCAGCTTGGGCGCTGTCCACGGCGCAGCGTTCAGTTTCAACTGGGCATTGCGATCACCATCGATCCAGCGTTCGACATGCTGGAACAGATCGGTCCACACCGTTTGCGGGCAGGCATAGCCGCACCACGCCCGCCCAACGGCGGAGGTGACGAGGAACAGCCCGATGCCCGCCATGATCAGCAAGCCGGCAACGTAATAGAATTCCTGCGGCCAGATTTCGATATCGAACATGAAAAAACGGCGGCCGGCCATGTCGATCAGCACGGCCTGATCGGGGGCGTAGGGCCCGCGATCCCAGCGCAGCCACGGCGTGATGTAGTATACCGCCAGGCACAGCAGCATCACCGCCCATTTCAGGCGGCGAAACCGGCCATCCACCGCGCGCGGAAAAACCGGCCCACGTTTTTCATACAGACTGCTGGTGGGATTGAGGAGATCAAGAGCTGACATAGACCGCCCCGGCAGCTGCCGTCTCTGGCAGCGCGGCGGCTGCCGGTGCCGGGGCGGCTTCACCGCCGCCCAGCGAATGGACATAGGCCGCCAGCATCTTGATCGTCACATCGTCCAGCCGGCCGGTGAAATGCGGCATCACCCCGGCGCGGGCCTTGGCAATGGTGATCGTCAGGTTGGCGCGGTCGCCGCCATACAGCCAGATGCCATCGGTGAGATTGGGGGCGCCCAGCTCGCGATTGCCCTTGCCGGCATCGCCGTGGCAGCTGGTGCAGTTTTCGGCAAACAATGCGGCCCCGGCAGCCGAAGCGGCGCGCGCCTTTTCGGCCCCCGACAGGACCCGCACGGTGGAGACAAGCTGCTGGACCTGCCGTGT
>NZ_JBDNFM010000138.1:0-8213 GCF_041689835.1 Sandarakinorhabdus sp. | reverse complement strand
TGCGGCTGGCGGGCACCGGGCCGATGCCCATCACCGCGGGATCGACGCCAACGCTGGCAAAACCGGCGATGCGCGCGAGGATGGGCGAACCGCGGCGCACCGCTTCGGCCTCGCGCATCAGCACCAGCGCGGCGGCGCCGTCATTGAGGCCGCTGGCGTTGGCGGCGGTCACGCTGCCATCTTTCTTGAAGGCGCCGCGCAGGCCCGAAATACTGTCGAGCGTGACGCCGTCGCGGATATATTCATCGCTATCGACCACGGTATCGCCCTTGCGGCCCTTGATGATGACGGCTGCGATTTCGGCGGCAAAGCGCCCGGCGGCGCGGGCGGCGCTGGCCTTGTTCTGGCTGGCGACGGCAAATTCATCCTGGGCGCTGCGGCTGATCTGGTACATTTCTGCGACATTTTCGGCCGTGATTCCCATGTGATAGCCGTTGAAGGCATCCCACAGGCCATCCTTGATCATCGTATCGACCAATTCGATGTGGCCCATCTTGGTGCCGGCGCGCATCGTCTGGGCGTGGGTGGAAAGGCTCATGGACTCCTGCCCGCCGGCAACGACGATGTCGGCATCACCATTGGCAATCGCCTGCGCCCCCATCGCGACGGCGCGCAGCCCCGAACCGCACACCTGGTTGACGCCGTACGCCGGCGCTTCGATTGCGATGCCGGCGGCCATGGCGGCCTGCCGCGCCGGATTCTGCCCCTGCGCGGCGGTGAGCACCTGGCCCAGGATCACTTCGCTCACCTCGCCGGGGGCAACGCCGGCATCGAGCAGCGCGGCTTCGATGGCGGCTTTGCCGAGCAGATGTGCCGGGGTGCCGGCAAAGCTGCCCATGAAGCTGCCCACGGCGGTGCGGCGGGCGGCGGTGATGACGATGTTGGTCATGGAGTTCCCCAGTTTTTGCGAGTCGTTTGCGTCAGACTAGGCGCGTTTGCGGCGCTGCACCATTGGGCTGGCGGTCACCTGTCGGCCAGAAAAGTCGCCAGCGCCGGCCATAGCCGGCTGGGCGCTTGCCGGCCCACCACCATGCCGACATGCCCGCCAGCGATCTCTAGCCGCGCTGCATCGCCGGGCCGGGTGAGGGCCGCCGCGGCCGGCACGATGCGATCGGTGAGGGCCACGGCATCGAGCAGCGGAATGGGCGGCCAAGGGCTTTCGCCCCGCGCGTGCGCGCCGTCACCTAACTCGTGCGCGCTTTCGCCCAGCGCGTGCGCGCTGTCATCCAGCCCGCGTGCGCTGCTGGCAAACAGCGCGGCGAGGTCGGCGGCGGCGGCCAGGCTGAGCGGGGCGCCGCCGTTGGCCCAGTCTTCGAGCCGCACGAAATCGGCCAGATCGTTGTCGCTGGCGGCGGCCATCCGAACATATTTTGCCGCCAGGCCGGCGGGGTCGAGTGACCAGAACGCCGGCTGCAAAAGATCGATCGGCAATTGCCCCATCGCCTGCGCCAGCGGCTCCGCGACCGCCCACCAGCTGGCCAGCGCAGCCCGCGATGGCTCGCCGTAACCGGCGAAATTCCACGGGGCGGCGATCAGCGCGATACGGGTTGCGGCCACCTGCCCAGCCAGCGCCAACGCCAGCGTGCCGCCAAGGCAATAGCCCATCAGCGCAACCGGTTGGTTCAGGTTGCCCACCAACGGTGCGAGGCGATCGCTGACCAGTTGGCTCAGGCCCAGCGGTTCGGGCGTGTCGCCCCAATCGACAATCAGCGGGCTCAATCCGGCGGCTTCCAGATGCGCCATCAGGCTGCGGCCGGGCAGATCGAGCACGTCGGGCGGATTGATCAACGAGGGCACGATGACCAGCGGGCGGGGGCCAACTTTGCCGCGCAGGCTGACGTGGCCGATGCGGGCGATTTCGGGGCGTTTTGGCAGCGGTGTGGTGCGCGGGGCCTGTTGATAGCGGGCAAGGCCTGTCAGCGCGGCGGCGAGGCGGGCGGGATCGTCGGCGCAGGCGGCTTGCAGCGCAGCGAGGAAAATGGGGAGGGGGTGAGGGCCAGGGGCGCGGGTCATGGGTGGTGGTGCAGGCACGTGGGGGCACAGCCGGCGGCAGAACCGCCGAGTCTGTTTGGGGCGCGGAAGGAAGGATGAAGTAAGCGCGCGGCGAAGCCGCGCCGTCGAAGCTGTTCGGCTGGCCTGCGGGCCAGCCGCCAGCCCGGCCGGCCTTGCGCCTGTCGGCGCGCTTGGCTGCGCCATGCGCGCTCGCGGCGCTGCGGCATTGCACCGCAACATGCGGATATGCTAGTCCGGTTGGCAGATTTAATGCCGGGAGCCCCCATGGCCAATGCCTCTTCCTCCCCTGATGCCAAGGCCGGTCCCGCTGGCCGGCCGTCTGTAACCATCAAGAAATACGCCAATCGCCGCCTCTACAATACCGAAACTTCCAGTTACATCACGCTCGAACATCTGGCGGCAATGACGCGTGAAGGCCGGGACTTCCAGGTGTTCGACGCCCGCACCGGCGATGATATCACACGGTCGGTGCTCACCCAGATCGTCATGGAAGGCGAGGCTGGCGGCCAGACCATGCTGCCCACCTCGTTTTTGCGCCAGATCATCGCGCTGTATGGCGATTCGATGCAATCGATGGTGCCGCATTATCTGGAAGCCTCAATGGCCGCCTTTGCCGAGAACCAGGCGTCGTTCCGCGACGCCGCGCTGAAGCCTTTCGAGCAGCTGGCACGGCAGAATCTGGCGATGTTTCAAGCCGCCACCGAAATGATGAAGGGCGGCATGCTGCGCGAAACGGCGGCGCGGTCCACGGACAAGCCGGGGAAAAGGCCGGCCCCCAGCACCGATGAAGTGGCCCAGCTGAAGGAACAGCTGGCCGCCATCCAGGCCCGCATTGACGGGCTGAAGGGCTGAGCCTGCCGCACCAACTTCATGGGGCGCGGCTTTGCCGATCAACATGATTTGCGAAACTTTCGTGACCACCAAATTGTGCCCGCTTCACCGCTTGCCCCTGAAGCGGCAGCGGTTTAGGAGGCAAACGTCTGAAAGCTGAGTTGTGACGATTTGCTCGACAGGAGTTTGGCGATGGCTGCTTTGACCCATGCAGCGCGGCGAGTCATAACCAGTTTCGAGACACTGGTATGAGGACGTGGTTGCCAAGGCTACTACAAGTATAACTCGGCATCAGAAAGCAGTCGAATATGATCAAGATTATTGGAAATGGTATATTGTTCCTGTGGAACTTTATTTTTAATCATGAAGTAAGCCCATTGCGGCATATTCCAGATATATCGACACGACACTACGTGCTACAGATACTTGGGTTTATGTGGGTTGTCGCTTTCAGTATTGTAGTTGGAAATGCGACATTTTTCTACATAAATTTTCTTAGTCACGTTGCAGTATTCGGAGTAATTACCATTACTGTTTCCACACTTACTGCCGCAAAAGTCAAGCCAGAATTGTTTAAAAGAAGGGTTGGTTGGGGTCGCAGTTCGACTGGAGAGCATGAATGAGTCATGATGAAGTTGAAAGTAAATCATATGATGCGCTTTCGGCACATGGATTCTACATTGGCGGGACGCTAATCGTGCCGGCCGATGGTGACGATCTGCCGCCGGACTATCGCCCGAGTGCAAGCGAGGACTTCATGAGCCCGCGCCAGCTGGCCTATTTCCGCAGGCGGCTGCTGCGCTGGAAAGACGAGATCCTGAAAGAATCGGAAGGCACGCTGGAAGCGCTGAAGGCCGAGCCGATGCGCGAACCCGATCCGACGGACCGTGCCGCCAGCGAAACCGACTGGGGAGTGGAATTGCGCACTCGTGATCGCCAGCGCAAGGTGATTTCCAAGATCGATTCGGCGCTGCGCCGGATCGAAAACGGCGAATACGGCTGGTGCGAAATGACCGGCGAGCCGATCAGCCTGGCTCGTCTTGAAGCCCGCCCGATTGCCACCATGACGATCGATGCCCAGGAACGCCACGAACGTGACGAGAAAGTTAGCCGCGACGAGTAGGTTGCGGCGGAGACAAGGAAAACGCCACGCCCCCGGCTTGTGCACCCGGGGCGCGGCGGTATCGTATGATCAGTGAACCGATGCGACCTCGTTCATCGCATCCTTGAGCTTGAGCTTTTCTTGTTTGAGCCGGCGCAACCTTGCCGGATCGGGCAGGGGCCGTTTGAGTTCGGCGGCGAGGTTGGCATCCAGCCGGGCATGGCGGGCAATCATTTGATCGCGGTGGGCATTGGCCATTGGCACACTCCCTTTTTCATCCCCCCGGCCGTGCAGGAGTTGCCGACTGGCGGGATGAGAGAGTGCATCATGGAACCACGGCCCTGTCCATGCTCTATCGGCGATTCAGTGTTGGTTTGGCATGATTTTGCCGCGGGCTGCGCACGGCGCTTGCAGGCAGGCCGGCAGAATGCTTATCCCGACAAAACAGCCGCGGCGCCCCTTGCGGCTGGGCCAGGGAGCAAACAGGGTGGACGATCCCGAGATCCGCGCCCGGATCGAGATGCTGAAACAGGATCACCGCGATCTTGATGCCGCAACGGGCGCGCTGCGCCTGCTGCCCATGCCCGACATGATCCAGTTGCAGCGTTTCAAGAAAAGGAAGCTGCTGCTGAAGGATGAAATCGCCATGCTCGAGGATCTGCTGATCCCCGATATCATTGCCTGAGCCGGCGATGCGCCGGGCACTGATCTGGCTGTTGTTGATTGCAGCGCCGCTGTGTGCGCAGCCGATGGGCATCGATGATGCACGGGCTGCGCCGTGCCGCGAAGCAGCCGAAGCCGGCAGTGCGAGCCGCCCCCAGCTTGCCCGCTGTGATCGCGCTATCCGTGAACCCGGCATTCCGGCGCCGGTTCGGCTGGCCATGCTGATGAACCGCGGCATTGCTCGGCTGCGCGCCGGCCAGCTTGCCAAGGCGGAAGGCGACTTCGATCTTGCCATAAGGTCGGCGCCGGGGCTGGCCGAAGCCTGGATTAACAAGGGCATCGTGATTGCCCGGATGCCCGGCCGCGAGACCGAAGCCGTCGCACTCATCAGTCACGGCATCGACGTCGGGCCCAAAGAGCCGGCGCGGGCGTATTTCGCGCGGGCGCAGGCGCTGGAGGTGGCGGGCCGGCTGAAGGACGCGATGGACGATTATGCCGCCGCCGCCCGTGCCGATCCGGATTGGCCGGCGCCGGCCGAGGAACTCAAACGGTTCCGCGTCGAGCGCCGCAAAGTGCTGAGGGGCTGATTGTGCGGCGATCCGGGCTTCACCTGCTGGGGCAATCGGCCGGGAGACTCGAATCCGATGGACGAACGCGGCCGGGGAGAGATATCAAACCCGCGCATGGCAGAATCCTCTTCAAGCACCGTTGCCGGTGATCCCGCCCTCCATGGGCCGGGAGGTGCCGACGCCCAGGGCAATGTTGCTTCTGGCGGCGTCGGCAACGCGAATCTTGGCAGCGTCAATCGCGATTCAAGGGCCGCGGTTTCCGGAGGCCGTACCCGCCGCCGCTCGGCGCCCCTGCGCAGTCATCTGGATGCGCTGTATCACGACACCATCGCCGTTTCCGAAGCCGCGCGCCGCTGGTTTGACGGGCCGGGCCGGCTGTGGCGTGAGGAATTGCCGCCGCAGCCGTCACTGGCGGCCGCGATGGAGGCGCTGGGCGTCACCACCCGGCTGCTCAGCGTGATGAACTGGCTGCTCCGGCCCGCTCATGACGGTGATGTTGCCGTGGTCGGGCCGATCGATTGCCCGTTGCCGCCGGCATTGCCGGCCGATCACCCGCTGCTGGCCACCGAAGGCGGGCCGATCGCGTTGGCCAGCCGCCAGTTACTTGACCGCGCTCACCAGTTGGCGGGCGATTTTGGAGAACCGACGTGAATTTGTTCCATCTTGCCATCCCGGTTGATGATCTGGCCGCGGCCCGGGAATTTTATGGCGCGGTGCTGGGCTGCCCCGAAGGCCGGTCTTCGGAAACGTGGATTGATTTCGATTTCCACGGCCACCAGCTGGTGGTTCACAAGGCACCACGATCGGCCATCCACCGCAATCCAGTGGACGGCGATTCGGTGCCGGTGCCGCATTTCGGGCTGGTGATGGATTGGGCCGGCTGGGAAGCGCTGGGCGCGCGCATCCGCCAGGCCGGGCTGGCATTTGAAATGGAACCGCACGTGCGCTTTGCTGGCAAGCCGGGCGAACAGGGCACATTTTTCCTGTTTGATCCGGCTGGCAATGCGCTGGAATTCAAGGCGATGCGCAATCCTGGCAATTTGTTTGCCAAGCAGGCTTGATGGCGCCGCCAACGTGAGCAGGAGCGGGTGAGCAGGGGTGGGCATGTCGCCACACGGGGCTAACATTCCAAGCCTGCTCGGCTACATCGAAGGCAACATGCAACTCGCAAGTCCTCCTGCCACTTTGGCGGCCGCTCCCGTTCTGGCAGCCACCGGCTTGGCTCGTTCCGTGCCGCTGGCGGGGGGCGGCCGGCGCAGCTTGTTTGCCAATGTGAACATCGTGCTGGCACCGGGCGAAGTGGTGGCCATCACCGGCGAATCCGGGGTGGGCAAATCCACTCTGCTCAACATCATCGCCGGGCTGGATGTGCCCGATGCGGGCCAGGTGCTGATCGGCGGGCGCAACGTGGCGGCGCTGGCCGAACCGGCACGGGCGGCGCTGCGGGCGTCGGCGCTGGGTTTCGTGTTTCAGGCCTTTCATGTGCTGCCGCACCTGACGCTGGCGCGAAACGTGGCCTTGCCGTGCCTGCTGTCCGGCTTGCCGGCATCCCAAGCGCTGGCGCGGGCCGAAACCATGCTGGCGGCGGTTGGCCTCGCGGGGCGCGGCCCCGATTGGCCGGCGGTGCTGTCGGGCGGGGAAATGCAGCGCGTTGCCATTGCCCGCGCGCTGGTGCACCGCCCGGCGCTGGTGCTGGCCGATGAACCCACCGGCAATCTTGATCCCGAAACGGCTGCCCGCATCCTTGATCTGCTGCTGGCCCAGGCCCGCGATCACCAGACCGCCGTGCTGATCGTCACGCACAGCGAAATGGTGGCCGGCGCCGCTGACCGCGTGCTGCGTCTGGCGGCGAGCGGACTGGTGCCGGCGTGATCCGGCATTGGCAGGCAACGCGCTGGCTGATTGCAGGGGAATGGCGGGCACAACCGGTGCGCATGGGGCTGGCCGTGCTGGCGATTGCGGTGGGCGTGGCGCTGGGTTTTGCGGTGCATCTGGTGAACAGCGCGGCGCTGGCCAGTTTTGGCCGCGCCGTGGCCAGCGTGCAGGGCCGCGCCGACATGGCGGTGCGCGCGCGGTCGGCGGCCGGGCTGGACGAAAATCTGTATCCGCGATTGGCCCGGCTGGACGCGGTGCAGGCGATCAGCCCGGTGGTGGAATTGCCGGCAAGCTGGGGCCGGCTTGCGCGTCCTGGCTTGTTGGCGCCGGGATCAAAGGCAAAAGGCGGCCGTTTCACGTTGATCGGGCTGGATCCGCTGCGCGCCGCTGGCATCACGCCGGGGCTAGTGGGGCTGTCTGGCGCCGGGCGGGGCGGGGTGGGCAGCCAGCCTGAATGGCAGGGCGATGCAGTGTGGCTGTCGGCCGCCCTTGCCCGCGCGACGGGGCTGCAATCAGGCGACAGTTTTGCCATCACTGCTGCTGGCCGGCAGGCGCGTTTTACCGTGGCAGGCCGGCTGGCGGCGGCGGGCGATGATGCGCAACTGGCGGTGATCGACATTTCGCAGGCGCAGTGGCGCTTTGGCCAAATGGGGCGGCTGCACCGGCTTGATCTGAAATTGGCGGAAACGGCCGGCGCGCAGGCCGCTGTGCGCGCCGCGCTGCCCGTCGATGCACTGCTGGCCACCCCCGAAGCCGAGGCCAGCCGCGCCGACGCCTTGAGCCGCGCCTACCGGGTGAACCTGGGCATGCTGGCGCTGGTGGCGCTGCTGACGGGGGGTTTTCTGGTGTGGTCGGCGCAGGCGCTGAGCGTCGCGCGGCGGCGGCCGCAGTTTGCGCTGCTGGCGGTGCTGGGCCTGCCGCGGGCCGGGCTGATGCAGCAATTGCTGGTGGAAGGCATGCTGCTGGGCGTGGCCGGCGCGGTGCTGGGCGTGGTGGTGGGCCATGGGCTGGCGACATTGGTGGTGGAACAGTTTGGCGGCGATCTGGGCGGCGGCTATTTCAGCGGTGGGAGCGCGCGGCTGGGCTTTGACGGGCTGGCGGCGCTGGGCTTTGGTTTGCTGGGGCTGTTGACGGCGTTGGCCGGCAGCCTCGCACCGGCG
>NZ_JBDNFM010000137.1:0-29845 GCF_041689835.1 Sandarakinorhabdus sp. | reverse complement strand
GTACCGCTGCGCGATGGCCGCACCTTGCACCATGATGGCTACGGTCATTTTGGCGCCGGCAAGGTTTATGTGCGTTCGGCCGCGCAGGGTACCGGCATCATCGCCGGCGGCCCGATGCGCGCCGTGTTCGAAGCGCTGGGCGTTGCCGACGTGGTTACCAAGTCGGTGGGCACCAACAACCCGTACAACATGATCCGCGCGACGTTCGCAGCGTTTGCCGAGCAGGTCAGCCCCAAGAGTGTCGCTCAGCGTCGCGGCAAGAAGGTCGTCGATCTGCTGGCGCGCCGCGGTGACGTTTCGGCCAAGCTGGCCGAAGCCGAAGCCGAAGCGGTGGCGTAAGGAGTATGTCGATGGCCAAAGTGAAAGTTACCCAGATCGGTTCGCCGATCCGCCGCACGCCGGTCCAGGAAAAGAACCTGATCGGCCTCGGCCTCAACAAGATGCACCGCTCACGCGAGCACGTGGCCACGCCCGAAGTGCTTGGCATGATCAAGAAGGTTGCGCATCTGTTGAAGGTCGAGCATCTCGGCTGAACAGGGCGTTCCGGCTGCGGCCGGGGCAGAATGGTTTCGGGCACCCCGCGTTTCAAACCGGGGTGTTCAGCCTTTTAGTGATGTTTCAAACCGCGCGAAAGCGCACCCATCAGCGCGTAAGCGAAAGCGAGTGCAGATCATGACGACCAAACTGAACGACCTTCACGACAATCCCGGCGCCCGCAAAAAGCGCGTGCGCGTCGGCCGCGGCATCGGTTCCGGCGTTGGCAAGACCGGCGGTCGCGGCCAGAAGGGCCAGACCAGCCGTTCAGGCGTGTCGATCAATGGCTTTGAAGGCGGCCAGATGCCGCTGCACATGCGTATCCCAAAGCGCGGCTTCAACAACATTTTCCGCCGCGATTATGCCGTGCTCAACCTGGGTACGTTGCAAGCTGCAATCGATGCCGGCAAGCTTGATGCCGCGTCCGTGATCGACGCTCATGCGCTGGTGGCCGCAAAGGTGCTGACCACCGCTCGTGATGGCGTGCGTCTATTGGGCGTTGGCACACTCACCGCCAAGGTGTCGCTGAAGCTGGCCGGCGCTTCTGCTTCGGCCAATGCTGCGGTGGAAGCTGCTGGTGGTTCGATCGAGCTGCCCGCCCCTGCCGCCCCGTCCCTGACCAAGGATGAGCAGAAGGCCGCTCGCGCCGTCGCGCGCGCCGCCAAGGCCGCCAAGTAAACCGAACATCGGGTTAAACGACCCCATGGCAATTGCGCCGCGTGTCGCCTACATGGGTCGGATACGCGGCGCTTTGCCGTTCTGCAACTAGCTTGATCGGGTAGGGTTTCATGGCGTCTGCCGCCGAACAAATGGCTGCGAACCTGTCGTTCGCCAATTTCTCCAAGGCTACCGAGCTCAAGAGCCGCATCTGGTTCACGCTTGGTGCGCTGGTGGTGTTCCGCCTTATTTCGTTCGTGCCGTTGCCCGGCATCGATCCGCTGGCGCTGTCGACCCTGTTCGATCAGACCCGCGGCGGCGTGCTCGATTTCTTCAACATGTTTTCCGGCGGCGCATTGGAACGCATGAGCCTGATCGCGCTAGGCGTCACGCCTTACATCACCGCTTCGATCGTGGTGCAGTTGCTCACCAGCCTGATCCCGAGCTTCATGAGCCTGAAGAAGGAAGGTGAGGCCGGGCGCAAAACCCTGAACCAGTACACGCGCTTTGGCACCGTGTTCCTGACTATCGTGCAGGGCTATGGCATCGCGCTGGGCCTTGAGGGCTGGGGCGCGGGCCAAGGCGTTTCCGCCGTGATCGATCCGGGCTGGTTTTTCCGCATTTCCACCGTGATCTCGCTGCTGGGCGGCACCATGTTCCTGATGTGGCTGGGTGAACAGATCACCAGTCGCGGCATCGGCAACGGTATTTCGCTGATCATCATGGCCGGCATCGTGGCGCAGTTGCCGTCGGCGCTGGGCACCTTGTTCGAACAGGGCCGTACCGGCGCGCTGTCGGCGGGCTTTGTGTTGTTGGTGGCTGTGGTGGCACTGGGTACGATAGCCTTCATCTGCCTGATGGAGCGTGCGCAGCGCAAGATCCTGATCCAGTATCCCAAGCGCCAGATGGGCAGCCGGACATTCCAGGGCGACAGCAGTTTCCTGCCGTTGAAGATCAATACTGCGGGCGTGATCCCGCCGATCTTTGCCAGCTCGCTGCTGTTGATGCCATTGACCGTGGCGCAGTTTTTCAGCCAGCAGGGCAGCATGCCGGAATGGATGACGACGGTGACAACCGCGCTGCAGCACGGCGCGCCGCTGTACATGTTCCTCTATGCCGCCGGCATTATCTTTTTCAGCTTTTTCTATACGGCCGTGGTGTTCAACCCGGATGAAACGGCAGAAAATCTGAAGAAATACGGCGGTTTCGTGCCGGGAATCCGGCCGGGGCAGCGTACATCCGAATATCTGGATTTCGTGCTGACCCGGCTGACGGTGATCGGTGCGGCCTACCTCACGCTGATCTGCCTGTTACCGGAATTCCTTATCAGCGAACTCAAAGTACCGTTCTATTTTGGCGGCACGTCGCTGCTGATTGTGGTCAACGTCACCATGGACACGGTGGCACAGATTCAGAGCCATTTGTTGGCTCACCAATATGAAGGGCTCATCAAGAAGTCCAAGCTGCGGGGGAATCGTCGTTGAATCTGATTTTGCTGGGTCCGCCGGGGGCGGGCAAGGGCACGCAGGCCAGCCGCCTCGTCAAGGAACGCGGCATGGTTCAGTTGTCGACGGGTGACATGCTGCGTGCGGCCGTGGCCGCCGGCACGCCGGTGGGCCTCGCTGCCAAAGCAGTAATGGATTCGGGCGGCCTCGTGTCGGACGAAATTGTTTCCGGTATTCTTTCGGAACGGCTTGACCAGCCTGATGCCCGCGCTGGCTTCATTCTTGATGGCTATCCGCGCACAGATGTACAGGCCAGCTCGCTTGATGCCATGCTGGCGGAAAAGGGCCTGGCGCTCGATCACGTGATCGAACTGGTGGTTGATGAGGACGCACTGGTGGAGCGCATCACAGGTCGTTTCACCTGCGGTAGCTGCGCCGAGGGCTATCACGACCGTTTCAAGCTGCCCAAGGTCCAGGGCGTGTGCGATGTGTGCGGCGCCAGCAACTTCAAGCGCCGTGCCGACGATAATGCCGGCACCGTGCGCCAGCGCATGGCGGAATACCGCGCCAAGACGGCGCCGATCATTCCGCACTACGAAGGCCGGGGCATTGTTGCGCGGGTCGACGGGATGGCCAGCATGGATGCGGTGGCGAGCGCTATCGATGCGGTTGTCAACCGCTAAGGCCTGCGGGCTGCGTTTGGCGGGCAGCGTTTGGCTTGACAGGCAGGCGACTCGCGTCTAACCGGCGCTCTTCCGTTAAACGGATCAGGAACCGGCGGCCCGCTCGGGCTGTCGGCATATTGCTTTGAGATGGTGACATCTGCCCAGGGTCGCCGTGGAGCATGAAAGGATATCAACTGTGGCACGTATTGCGGGTGTTAACATCCCGACCAACAAACGCGTGGAGATCGCGCTCACCTACATTCACGGCATCGGCCGCACCACCGCCAAGCGGTTGTCGACTGAGCTGGGCTTTCCCATCGAACGCCGCGTGCAGGAACTGACCGACGCCGAGATTCTGTTGATCCGTGAAAAGATTGACCGTGAGCTGACCGTCGAGGGTGATCTGCGCCGCCAGAACGCGATGAACATCAAGCGTCTGATGGACCTCGCCTGCTATCGCGGCCTGCGTCATCGCAAGGGCCTGCCGGTTCGCGGCCAGCGCACACATACCAACGCCCGTACCCGCAAGGGCAAGGCCAAGCCGATCGCTGGCAAAAAGAAGTAAGCGCCTCGTCGCTGCTCATCTTCTTTTTCACATCAGGCCGA
Source organism: Sandarakinorhabdus sp. (assembly GCF_041689835.1). Taxonomy (GTDB): domain Bacteria; phylum Pseudomonadota; class Alphaproteobacteria; order Sphingomonadales; family Sphingomonadaceae; genus Sandarakinorhabdus. Next base: position 25,938 of record NZ_JBDNFM010000137.1, on the reverse strand, counting down.
TAGGCTTTTCTAGGGATATACGAAATGGCTCGCGAAGTTGCTCGCATCAAGCGCAGGGAGCGCAAGAATATCACCAGCGGTGTTGCCCATGTCAACGCCAGCTTCAACAACACCATGATCACCATCACCGATGCGCAGGGCAATGCAATTGCCTGGTCGTCGGCGGGTACAGTGGGTTTCAAGGGCAGCCGCAAATCGACGCCGTTCGCGGCGCAGATGGCTGCCGAAGACGCCGGCAAGAAGGCCGCCGAACACGGCGTGCGCACATTGGAAGTCGAAGTGCGCGGTCCTGGCTCGGGCCGCGAATCGGCTTTGCGGGCGCTGCAGGCGGTTGGTTTCGTCATCACCTCCATTCGTGACGTGACGCCGATCCCGCACAATGGTGTGCGCCCCCCCAAGCGCCGCCGCGTCTAAAGCTGCCTGGCGCCGGGCTCCATTACGGTGCCCAGCGTTTCTATTCTTGGACCAATCGGGACGCGCGGGTGACGATCCGCTTCTCCCAAGGCCCCCACTCCAGACCGAGGTGAACCCCGTGGCAGTTATCGCCAAGAACTGGACCGAACTGAAAAAGCCGAACCGTCTGGAGCAGCGCTTCACCGGTGACGGCAGGCAGAAGGCGGCTTTTGTCGCCGAACCCCTTGAGCGGGGCTTTGGCCTGACGCTGGGCAATGCTCTGCGCCGCGTGCTGTTGTCGTCTCTGCAAGGCGCCGCCGTTACCGCCATCAAAACTGATGGCGTGCTGCACGAATTTTCCAGCCTTGCTGGTGTTCGCGAAGACGTCACCGACATCGTGCTGAACATCAAGCAGGTGGCGATCCGCATGGCGGGCGACAGCGCCAAGCGCGTTTATCTGAACGCCACGGGTCCTGGCCCGGTCACCGCTGGCCAGATTGCCGTTACCGGCGACATGGAAGTGATGAACAGCGATCTGGTGATCTGCACGCTGGACGAAGGCGCCACGTTGAACATGGAATTGACGGTGGAAACCGGCAAGGGCTATGTTCCGGCCAGTGCCAACCGCCCAGCCGATGCGCCGATCGGCCTGGTGCCGGTCGATGCGCTCTACTCGCCGGTGCGCCAGGTCAGCTACAAGGTCGATCCGACCCGCGTTGGCCAGGAACTGGACTATGACAAGCTGACCATCACGGTGGAAACAGATGGCAGCTTGAGCCCGGAAGACGCGCTCGCCTATGGTGCCAAGATCCTTCAGGACCAGCTTCAGTTGTTCGTGAACTTCGAAGACGCCGCCACGGCTGCTCCGGTCACCAGCACCACCGCCGCCGGCGTGGTGGAAGTGGACGACAGCGCCAGCATCAATCGTTACCTGCTCAAGAAGGTGGACGAATTGGAACTGTCGGTGCGTTCGGCCAACTGCTTGAAGAACGACAACATCATCTACATTGGCGATCTGGTCCAGAAGACGGAAAGCGAGATGCTTCGCACGCCGAATTTCGGCCGCAAGTCGCTGAATGAAATCAAGGAAGTGCTGTCCCAGATGGGTCTGCGCCTTGGCATGGAAATCGCCGGCTGGCCGCCGGAAAATATCGAAGAGATGGCCAAGAAGCTCGAGCAAGAGTTTTAAGTTCTGCTTGGCGGGGGTCGGCCACGTGGCTGCTCCCGCCGGCACACTCGGGGTATATCGGCTGACCCCTTCATCAGCCTGGTCCAGGGTACCTCAAACGGCCCTTGAACGAACGGAGAAGACGAAATGCGCCACCGCATTGCACACCGCAAACTCAGCCGCACCAGCAGCCATCGCATCGCGTTGCTGCGCAACATGTCGGCCAGTCTTATCAAGCACGAGCAGATCAAGACCACGATCGCCAAGGCCAAGGAATTGCGCCCCTACATCGAAAAGCTGGTCACGCTGGCCAAAAATGGTGGCCTGTCCAATCGTCGCCTCGCGAACGCCCGCCTCGGTGATGATGTGCAGCTGATCAAGCTGTTCGACGTGCTGGCTGCGCGTTATGCTGACCGTCAGGGCGGCTACACCCGCGTCGTCAAGGCCGGTTTTCGCCGCTCCGACGCGACCGCAATGGCGATCATCGAGTTCGTTGATCGCGACGTGGACGCCAAGGGTCAGGATTCGGGCCCGGTCGAAACCTTCGACGACGAATAAGCGAAAGGGATCGCCATCATGGCTGACGAGATCGATCTGGGCGCCGCTCCTGAAAATGGCTTTGGCGATGAGCCGATGCCGCAGGTGGCGATCATTACCCAGTATGTGAAGGATTTGTCGTTCGAAAATCCGAACGCGCCCGGCAGCCTGCAGGTGCAGGGCCAGCCGCGCATCGACGTCAACGTTGGCGTCAATGCCCGCAAGGCCGCCGACGACGTGTATGAAGTCGAGCTGAAAATCAGTGCCAAGGCCGATGTCGATGAAGGCGCGGCGTTCATGGTCGAACTGCTGTACGCCGGCCTGTTTGGCCTCAAGAATGTACCGGAAGACGCCATCGAGCCGTTCTGCATCATCGAAGGCCCGCGCATCCTGTTCCCGTTTGCTCGCCGCATCATTGCCGATGCCGTTCGTGATGGTGGTTTTCCGCCGCTGCTGCTCGATCCGATCGATTTTGGCGCGCTGTACATGTCTCAGCAGGGCCAGATCGGCAACGCCTGAGGCCAAAGCATTCGAATGAAACGGGCGGCCTTCGGGTCGCCCGTTTTCGTTGTGGGGCAAGCCGTTCCGCTTGCACTTTGCGCCCCGGCGCGGCATCGCGATACGGATGAATCTGGTCCGCGCCACCGCCACCATCGGCAGCCTCACGCTTTTGTCCCGCATCGGTGGTTTTGTCCGCGATGTGCTGCAGGCGTCGTTGATGGGTGCCGGCATGGCAGCCGATGCCTTCCTGATTGCCCAGCGTCTCCCCAATCTGTTTCGTGCGCTGTTTGCCGAAGGTGCCTTTGCGTCGGCGTTTGTGCCGATGTTCAATCGTCAGGTCGGCGCCGATGGCGGGCAGCTAAACGGCGCCCAGCGCTTTGCCGAGGCTGTGCTGGCGGTGCTGCTGCCGATATTGTTGATGTTTACCGTTCTGATGGTGGCCGGTGCAGTGCCGGTGGTGTGGGCGCTCACCGGTGGTTTCCCCGACGCCGGGCCGCAGAAATTTGATCTCACAGTCGATCTGATACGGCTCACCTTTCCCTATCTGATGCTCATCAGCCTGACGTCGCTGCTGGGCGGGTTGCTCAATTCGGTCGGGCGCTTTGCAGTGAACGCCGCGGCGCCAATCCTGCTCAATATCGTGCTGATCAGCGGGCTGCTGTGGTCTGGCAGCGGCGATGACGTGGCGGCGGCGCGGGTGCAGGCGCTGTGCGTGACGGTGGGCGGCATTGCCCAATTGGTCTGGCTGTTGTGGTCGTGCGGGCGGGCCGGCATCAGCCTGCGACTGCGAATGCCGCGCCTTACGCCACAAGTGAAGGCGCTGCTCAAATTGATCGTGCCGGCAGCGTTCGGGGCCGGAGCGGTGCAGGTGAACTTGCTGATCTCCACCGCGCTGGCGGCGCGCTTTCTGGGCGATGGCGCCGTGAGCTGGCTTTATTATGCCGATCGCCTGAACCAGTTGCCGCTGGGAATCATCGGCATCGGCGTGGGCACCGCGCTGCTGCCGGCCATGTCGCGGCTGATCGGTGCGGATGATGTGCCCGGCGCCGTCGCCCAGCAGAACCGCGCCATGGAGCTGGTGTTGATCCTTACCCTGCCCGCCGCGGCCGGCCTGGTGGTCGCTTCTCAGCCAATTGTGGCGCTGCTGTTCCAGCACGGCCAGTTCACGGCTGCCGACAGCGCGGCCACGGCGGCGGCGCTGTCGGGCTTTGCGGTGGGCCTGCCAGCCTATGTGCTGATCAAGGTGCTCACCCCCGGCTTTCATGCCCGCAGCGATACCAGCACGCCGGTGCGGGTGGCGCTGGCAGCGATGCTGGTCAATCTGGCGGCCAATCTGGCGCTGGTGTGGCCGCTTGGCCATGTCGGCATCGCGCTGGGCACGGCGATTTCGGCGTGGGTGAACGCTGCCGCCTTGTGGTGGCTGCTCCACAAGCGCGGCCAGTTTGCACTTGATGCCCGTGCCCGCCGGCTGCTGCCGCGCCTTGTGCTGGCGACGGCGGGCATGGTGGCTGTGCTGTTTGGTGCCATGCCGCTGCTCGCCCCGCTGGCCGCGCGCGGTTTTGCGGCCGAGGCGGCGGCGCTTGCGCTGTTGATTGGCGGCGGCGCCTTGGCCTATCTGGCGGCGGCGCGGCTGCTTGGCCTGTTCACCTTTGCCGGCCTGACCGCACAAATGAAACGGAAACGCGTATGAAACGGGTATTTTCGGGTATCCAGCCCACCGGCAATTTGCATCTGGGCAATTATCTGGGTGCCATCCGCAATTGGGTGCGCATGCAGGATGAGGCCGAGTGCATCTTCAGCGTGGTCGATCTGCACGCCATCACGGTCGCCCAGGATCCCGCCACCTTGCGGCGCGGCATCCACGAGATGGTGGCGGCGCTGATTGCGGCCGGGCTCGATCCCGAACGCTGCATCCTGTTTCCGCAAAGCCGGGTGCGCGTGCATGCTGAACTGGCGTGGGTGCTGATGTGCACGGCGCGCGTTGGCTGGCTCAGCCGCATGACCCAATTCAAGGAAAAAAGCGGCCATAACCGGGAGGGCGCGTCGGTGGGCCTGTACACCTATCCGGTGCTCCAGGCGGCCGACATCCTGGCCTACAAGGCCACGCACGTGCCCGTGGGCGAGGACCAGAAGCAGCATCTGGAACTGGCGCGCGATATCGCCATCAAGTTCAACACCGATTTCGGCGTCGAGCTGTTTCCGCCGCCGGAACCGGTAATCGAGGGCCCAGCGACGCGGGTGATGTCCTTGCGCGACGGCAGCGCCAAGATGTCCAAAAGTGATCCCAGCGACCAGAGCCGCATCAATTTGACCGACGATGCCGATAGCATCGCCGGCAAAATCAAGCGCGCCAAATCCGATGCGGATTTCCTGCCGTCCGAAGCTGCCGGGCTGGTTGGCCGCCCGGAAGCCGCCAACCTGGTCAACCTGATGGCGGCGCTGTGCGATTCCAGCGTGGCCGATGTGCTGGCCGAATATGGCGGCAAAGGCTTTGGCACCTTCAAGCCGGCGCTGGCCGATGTGATGGTGACAAAGCTGGCTCCGATTACGGCACGATTCAACGCACTGAAAGCGGACGAGGCGGCGATCGAAGCGATCTGTGCGCGCGGAGCAGAGCGGGCGCGCGCCATCGCCGAACCGGTGCTGGCCGAGGTGCACCGGGCCGTTGGCTTTACGCGCTGAACCGCACTGCATGGCGCGCTGGGCCAAGGCTTCGGCGATGCGGCTGGTGGTGCCGACGATACGTGCCAGTACTGCCCAGCAGCAACAGTGCGCGGCTGGTGGGCGGCAGCATCGGGGCTGCGGCATCGGGTGGGCTGTTGGGTGCGGGCGGCATGCATCATGGTCTTGTCAATCGCTTCCGGCGGGAGCAACTGACGTGGGGTCGGAGGCGCGTAATCGCTGGCCATTCATTGTCCAGTCAGTTGCCATTCCCTACGATAGGGTAGTATAATTGCATAAAGTTCATGTGGAGCAGGATCAGATGATTAGCCTTTCCCCGCGCGCCCGCCTGATGCTGCCGCTGGCGGCGGCGCTGGCACTTTCGGCCTGTGTGGCGCCGTTCGAAGCGCGGGTGGCCCGCTTCCAGCAACTACTGCCGGCAGCCGGCACCAGCTTCGTGGTCGAACCGCGTGACAAGGCCAATGAAGGCGGGCTGGAATTTGCGACGTATGCCAATCTGGTGCGGCAAAATTTGGTCGCTGCCGGCTATCAGGAAGCCGCCAGCGCTGAAGCCGCTGCGCTGACGGTCCAACTGGATTATCACGTCTCCGCCCCGCGCGAAAAGGTGCAAAGCCGGCCCGGAATGGGCTTTGGCGGTTGGGGCGGCGGCTTTGGCCCGGGCTTCGGTTGGGGCCCTTACTGGGGCGCGGGCTGGGGCGGCTTTGGCGGCTGGGGCGGCGGCTTCGGTGGTCTCGGTGGTTTTGGCGGCGGCTGGGGCGGCGGTTTCAATAACGATGTCTACAGCGTGACCAACTACAACACGGTTGTGGCGATGCGCATCAACCGCAACGCCGACAAGCGCAGCGTGTTTGAAGGCCGCGCCGAAACCGTGAGCAACAGCAATAATCTTACCCGGCTGGTGCCCAACCTGGTCACCGCCATTTTCACCAATTTCCCCGGCAACAGCGGCGAGACCGTCCGTGTGCGCTTCGATCCGGCCAGGCCCGGTGTGGCACCGACCATTAAGCCGATGCGCTAACCCCAAGGGGATTTCGGCCATTGAGGGGGCGTTTCGGCAAGCCGGAGCGCCCCTTGCAATTGGGCAAACCTGCGTTAGCCTTCGCCCTGATTGAAGTGAGGGCGAAACCATGACGGTCTGGATTGCATTGCTGGCTGCGCTATCGGACTAATGCCCGTGTTGATCGAAAAATGGCGCTAATCCAGCAAGGACTGATGAACGCTTTCGGCCGCACCCGTTGACGGGGTGGGGCTGATCAGGCGGTCGCCCCATGCGGCATTATTTGAAGGTTCGCCTCAATCGCGCGGTGTTGGTTCGTTGTAGCCCATGCGGTTGGTGCGATCCTGTGCCCAGGCGTCCACTTGCTTGCGGTCGCAGCCGGTAAAGCCGCCCGGGCCGACGGCGCTGCAACTGCCGATGCTGTTGCCGGCACCGCCAGCGCCATCACCCAGCAATAGCGATCGATTCTGGGTCAACACGCTCTGGCGGGTTTCGGCGCGGCGCAGTGGTTCGGGAATGCGATAAACTTCAGATTCGGGCAGGCGGGCACACACCACCACTTCGTCGGGCGAGCTGGGCTTGGGGCAGGCCTCGGTGCCGAACACGGTCACGAGGCGCTGACGCGGCTGGCTGCCGTCGCCGGTCGGAAGATCGGCTGGCTTGAGCATGGTTGGCCGCGGCGGCGCCGTGGTTGGATTGGCCGGCGGCTGCTGGGCCATGGCCGGGCCAAAGATTGGCAACGCCACTGCCAAGGTGAGAGCGAGCGCGGCAAATGGGGGCAGTCGCATCGTCGATTGGCTCCGCAGACGGGTCATCATTCCAGCAGATTAGGCGCATTCGCTAATCCAGGAAACCGGCAATTGCGGGTTTGTGCCCATTGGCCTGACTGCCTCCTGAACGACAACGCCCCACGCTGGCGAACCGGCGCGGGGCGTTGTTGCGGCTGTGGCCGATCAGTTGGTTGCAGCGGCCTGCATGGCTTCAAGGCGGGCGATGGCGGCATCGTCGCCGGCCGTCCGCGCGGCTGCAAGCTGGCTGGCCACGGCGGCAAGATCGATCTCTGCCACCGGGGTCGCCTTTTCGGCCAGAATGGTCAGGCCGGTTTCGGTCACCTCGGCAAAACCGCCTTCGATGAAAAAGCGCATGGTGGCCGGGCCGCCATCGGTTTCGAAGATGGCGATCGCGCCGGGACGGATGGTGGACATCATCGGCGAGTGGCCGGGCAGCACGCCGAAATCGCCTTCGGCGCCGGGCACAACAACCATCGCCACCTTGGCCTTTGCAAGGCGGCGTTCCGGCGATACGAGTTCGAAATCGAGCAGTTCAGCCATGTCTAACCTCTTCTCCCCCCCCTTTCATGGGAGGGAAGTTCATTACGCCGCGTCAGCAGCCAGTTTCTGGGCCTTGGCCATCGCGTCTTCGATGGTGCCGACCATGTAGAAGGCGGCTTCCGGCAAATGATCATATTCGCCGGCAACGATGGCCTTGAAGCCCTGGATCGTATCGGCAACCTGCACGAACACGCCGGGCGAGCCGGTGAAGATTTCGGCGACGTGGAACGGCTGGCTGAGGAAGCGCTGAATTTTGCGGGCGCGGCTGACGATCAGCTTATCCTCTTCCGACAGTTCATCCATGCCCAGAATGGCGATGATGTCCTGCAGGCTCTTGTACTTCTGCAGCACTTCCTGAACGCCGCGGGCAACGCCGTAATGTTCGTCACCAACAACGCGCGGGGACAGCACGCGGCTGGTCGAATCGAGCGGATCGACGGCCGGATAAATGCCAAGCTCGGCGATCTGGCGCGACAGCACGGTGGTGGCATCAAGGTGGGCAAACGACGTGGCCGGAGCCGGATCGGTGAGATCGTCGGCGGGCACATAGATCGCCTGCACCGAAGTGATCGAGCCCTTGTTGGTGGAGGTGATGCGTTCCTGCAGCGCGCCCATGTCGGTGGCGAGCGTCGGCTGATAGCCCACGGCCGACGGGATGCGGCCCAGCAGTGCCGACACTTCGGAGCCGGCCTGGGTGAAGCGGAAGATGTTGTCGACGAAGAACAGCACGTCCTGGCCTTCGACATCGCGGAAATATTCGGCGTTGGTCAGGCCCGACAGGGCGACGCGGGCGCGGGCGCCGGGCGGCTCGTTCATCTGGCCGTAAACCAGCGCCACCTTGGAACCTTCGGAAATGGCATTGCCGTCCGCGTCCGACGCGATGACGCCGGCTTCGAGGAATTCGTGATAAAGATCATTACCTTCGCGGGTGCGTTCACCCACGCCGGCGAACACGCTGGTGCCACCGTGGCCCTTGGCGATGTTGTTGATCAGTTCCTGGATCAGCACGGTCTTGCCGACGCCGGCGCCGCCGAACAGGCCGATCTTGCCGCCCTTGGCATAGGGCGCGAGCAAATCGATGACCTTGATGCCGGTGACAAGGATGCTGGATTCGGTCGACTGGTCGACGAATTCCGGGGCCTTGGCATGGATCGGCGCGGTGTGGGTCTGATCGATCGGGCCGCGCTCGTCGATCGGCTCACCGATGACGTTCATGATGCGGCCCAGCGTGGCAGGGCCAACCGGAACGCGGATCTGGCTGCCGGTGTCGATCACTTCCTGGCCGCGAACCATGCCGTCGGTGGCGTCCATGGCGATGCAGCGCACGGCGCTTTCACCGAGATGCTGCGCCACTTCCAGCACGAGACGATTGCCGTTCAGGCTGGTTTCCAGCGCGGACAGGATGGCCGGCAATTCGCCTTCGAAGGTCACATCGACGACAGCGCCGATGACCTGGCTGATGCGGCCGACATTCTTGGTGGTATTGGCCATGTGTGATGCTCCTTAAACGGCTTCGGCGCCCGAGATGATCTCGATCAATTCCTTGGTGATCGCGGCCTGTCTCGTGCGGTTGTAGGTGATGGAAAGACGGTTGATCATGTCGCCGGCGTTGCGGGTGGCGCTGTCCATGGCGGTCATGCGGCTGCCCTGTTCGGACGCGGCATTTTCCAGCAGCGCGCGGAATATCTGCACGGCGAGATTCTTCGGCAACAGATCGGCCAGGATGGCTTCCTCGTCGGGTTCGTATTCGACGCTCGCATCTGCACTCTTGGCGTCGCCAACGGGCAGTGCAGCCGGGATGATTTGCAGCCGCGTCGGTTCCTGATTCAACGCCGAGCGGAAGGTGGAGAAAAACAGGTGGGCGACGTCGAATTCGCCGGCTTCAAAACGCGCCACCACGTCATCGGCAACGGCTTTTGCGTCGCTGAACGCCAGTTGCTTGATGTGCGTCATGTCGGTGGTGCCGACGATCAATTCCTTGTGGGTGCGGGCGAACGGCGCGCGGGCTTTCTTGCCGACGAACATCAGCTTCACCGTCTTGCCCTGGGCCAGCAGTTCTTCCAGCGTGCGGCGCGCCAGCCTGGCGATGTTGCTGTTGAAACCGCCGGCAAGGCCGCGTTCCGACGAGCAGATCACCAGCAGATGCACCTGATCGTCGCCGGTGCCCGCCAGCAGGCGCGGGCTTTCCGGGCCAACCGTGACGCGGGCAGCCAGCGACGCCATCACGGCCGCCATCCGCACCGAATAGGGGCGGGCGGCTTCGGCGGCTTCCTGCGCGCGGCGCAGCTTGGCTGCCGCGACCATCTTCATCGCCTTGGTGATCTTCTGCGTCGATTTCACCGAGGTGATGCGCATCTTCAGGGATTTGAGACTGGGCATCTGCTTCTCTCATCGCCGCCCGGGCGCAAACCCGGGGCGACCGATTGCGGTTACGCGAAGGTCTTGGCGAAGGCGCCGATCAGGTCTTTGAGCTTGGCGGTGGTGCCGGCCGAAAGATCCTTCGTTTCGCGAATGTCGGCCAGCACATCGGCGTGGGCCGATTTCACGTGGCTGAGCAGCCCGGCTTCGAAGCGGGTGACGGCGTTGGCGTCCACCGCATCGAGGAATCCGTTCACACCCGCAAAGATCGACACAACCTGCTCTTCGAACGGCATCGGCTGAAACTGGCCCTGCTTGAGCAGTTCGGTCAAACGCTTGCCGCGGTTGAGCAGCTTTTGCGTCGAGGCATCAAGATCGGAACCGAACTGCGCAAAGGCCGCCATTTCGCGGTACTGCGCCAGCTCCAGCTTGATCGAACCGGCGACCTTCTTCATGGCCTTGGTCTGCGCCGCAGAACCGACGCGGCTCACCGAAAGGCCGACGTTGATAGCCGGACGGATGCCCTGATAGAACAGCTCGGTTTCCAGGAAGATCTGGCCATCGGTGATCGAAATCACGTTGGTCGGGATGTATGCCGAAACGTCGCCGGCCTGAGTTTCGATGATCGGCAGCGCGGTGAGGCTGCCGGAGCCATTGGCTTCGTTCATCTTGGCGGCGCGTTCCAGCAGGCGACTGTGCAGATAAAACACGTCACCCGGATAGGCTTCGCGGCCCGGCGGACGGCGCAGCAACAGCGACATCTGCCGATAGGCCACGGCCTGCTTGGACAGATCGTCATAAACGATCACGGCGTGCATGCCGTTGTCGCGGAAAAATTCGCCCATGGTGCAGCCGGTGTACGGCGCCAGGAACTGCAGCGGTGCCGGTTCCGAAGCAGTGGCGGCGACGACGATCGAATATTCCATCGCGCCGTTTTCTTCGAGCTGGCGCACGATCTGCGCCACGGTCGAACGCTTCTGGCCGACGGCAACATAGATGCAATACAGCTTTTTGGATTCATCATCCCCGGCGTTGACGGCCTTCTGGTTGATGAAGGTATCAATGGCGACGGCGGTCTTGCCGGTCTGACGGTCGCCGATGATCAATTCGCGCTGGCCGCGGCCAACCGGCACCAGCGCATCAAGCGCCTTCAGGCCGGTCTGCATCGGTTCGTGCACGCTCTTGCGCGGGATGATGCCCGGCGCCTTCACTTCGACGCGCATGCGCGTGACGTCCACCAAGGGCCCCTTGCCGTCGATCGGGTTGCCGAGGCCATCAACGACGCGGCCCAGCAGGCCGCGGCCCACCGGCACGTCGACGATTGTACCGGTGCGCTTGACGGTATCGCCTTCCTTGATGGTGCTGTCGGACCCGAAGATCACGATACCAACGTTATCGGCTTCCAGGTTCAGGGCCATGCCCTTGATGCCGCCCGGGAATTCGACCATTTCACCGGCCTGCACATTATCAAGGCCATGCACGCGGGCAATGCCGTCACCGACACTGAGCACCTGACCGACTTCGGACACCTGCGCTTCGGTGCCGAAATTGGCGATCTGATCCTTGATGATCCGCGAAATTTCTGCGGCATTGATATCCATGACAATCAGCCCTTCTTAAGCTTTCAGCGCCTGGCCGAGCATGTCGAGCCGGGTCTTCAACGAGGAATCGATCATGCGGCTGCCCACGCGCACCACGAGGCCGCCCAGGATCGAGGGATCGATATTCACATTCAGCGCCACTTCGCTGCCGATGCTAGCCTTCAGCTTGGCGGCCAGCGCTTCGTGCTGCGCCGCCGTCAGCGTGTGCGCAGCCGTAACGGTGGCCGTCACTTCACCCTTGCGGGCCGCATTCAGTGCGGCGAAATCGCGGATCACCGCCGGCAGCAGCGCCAGCCGGCGATTGGCAGCGAGCACACCCACAAAATTCTTGGTCAGCCCATCGACGCCCAGCGCCTGAGCCACGCCGGCAATGGCAGCCCCAGCAGCACCGCGGCCAACCTGGGCGCTCGAAATCAGCGATTTCAGATCAGCCGATTCGGCGAGCGCCTTGGCAAGCGTTGCCAGGCTGGCTTCAACGGCGTCGAGCGCGCTGCCTTCGATCGCAAGATCGAAAAGAGCACGGGCATAGCGACCGGAAAGCCCGGTGACCACTTGACGAGAATTCTGTGCGTCCAAGGCTTCAGCCCCGCTTTGGTTCGGATATGACAAAAGGGCGCGGCAGACATGGTCTACCGTGTGCCCAAGGCTAATTTGACGGCGCGGCTACCATGGGGCTGGCGATGTTGCAAGGCAGCATTAGGCGCACCGGGCGTTTATGAACAGCGGCAGCGCGGCAAACACCAGCTGCCCAGCCAAACCGAGCAGGCCGGCTGGGGTGACCAGCGCTGCCCCATATCCGCTCGCCGCGCGCCCGAACGCCAGCGACAAGCCGAATTCGGCCAGCATCAGCCACACAAACGCCGTGCCGCCCATCACCGCCCGGCCCGCCAGCGCCAGCGGCTGCCGGGCCAGCAACCGCCGCCCCCACCACTAGCTGACCGCCCAGACGATCGGCACCTCAATCGCCACCGCCGCCAGCGCGCCAACCGCCGGCACCAGCCACAACGTGCGAACCGTGCCCAGCGCGAAGGCGGCGGCAAACACGCCGGCAAAATTGCGCAGGCCAGGGGTGAGGGCGGTCATCATGCCACAGGCCGAAACAAGGAAAAACAAGAACAGCCTCCGGCGGGCAGGGGTGACCCCTGCACCCGTTTTTTTTCACGCGCTCCCGTCCCACAAGCACCCGTCGCCCCGGACTTGATCCGGGGCCCCGCTTTTCTTTTTCTACCCAATCAGCATAACTGCCCCGATGACAAAGGGCGGCTGGGTATACATCATGGCCGACCGCTATCGCGGCGGCCTGTATGTTGGCGTGACCGCTGATCTGGTGCGCCGGGTGCAGCAGCATCTTGAAATGTCGCTGCGCCGGGTTGGCGCGGCTCAGACTTATTGGTTCGGCGCGCTAACCACCCCGCGCGAAGCGGGCAAAAGTGCTTTCTCGATCTTCGCCGCAACACCAACACTCCGCCCGGCAAGATTGGGCACGCTGTACCGCATTGCGCTCCCCAGCACTTGAGCTGCTTGCGAGAGTGTCAGACAATAGTCCTGCCGCAACCATTGGATCATGCCGGTACTCGCTGACTTGAGCGCCTCGTCCAGAGAGCCCGCCTGTCCCAAAACCATAATTTGTGTCGGGGATTCGACCCGCGGCATGTTAATCGCTTTTCCCTTGATCAAATCGACCGAGAAGATGACCTCCATTGACGTCTCAAGGGCGTATTGCGAGGTTTCCCCGTCTCCCTGCAGTGCATGCGCGTCGCCAAGATAGAGCAGCGCGCCGGGTTGCTGCACCGGCAGGTAGACGACATTGCCCTCCACAACCTCATTGAAGTCCATGTTGCCACCGAAGCGGCCCGTGTCGCCCGTCGATACAGGCGGCATGCCAAAACCCGGAGCCACAGCGAGCCCACCCAGCATCGGTCTGACTGGGACAGAATATCCAACCAGCGCTCCTGTCGCGCCAACCGGTGAGGCCAGCCCCGCCGCACGATCGAGCTTCCACCGGATAGGCTTGCCAAGATCGGACGCTTCAGACACGAGATTGGGCCCCAGTGCGCGCCCGACAATTGTGTCGAGGCTGTCTGCATAGTCCCGGTTTAACTTCACTTGCTTGAGCCGCACAACAAGGGTGTCACCAGGTTCAGCACCCGCGATGAAGAACGGCCCTGTTTGCGGATTGCCAAATAAAGCGCGTGTGACGCCCAGTTCATCGACACCACCTGAATCGATCGTCGTCGTGTGCACACTGTCGCCCGGCCAAACCGTTAGGACTGGAGGGCGGTCGGCATTGAAGGTGTTGGAATAATCCCTTGACCGAAAATCCACCGTTCGCGCGGCGCCTGCCAGGCGCTCTGGCAGGCGCCACGCTGTGAAGCGGTGCGATACGCGCGCCTTTGGATCATTGGTATCCGGTGCATCGACATTGCCGGTCAATTGATTACCCGCGACTGTGGCCGAATAACGGGACTGACGACCGTCACGGTCGGTCACATTGAAGGTGATCCGGTTTGCCTTCACTTCGCCGACGACCCGGTTACCATCCAGATCACCCGAAACCTGAGCCTTCTCGCGGTCAAATTTCAGAGTAGAGAAAGCCGGATTTCCCCAAAGATCAGTTCGAACAATCCATATTTCACCAGCGCTTGAAGAGGCAGCCGAGAGCAATCCGAATGCGGCGATTGCAGCAACACCAAGCCGCGTTCTAGCGTCCCTCTGCTTAATCGTCGGAATCTTCACATTACCCGCCAAATAAACAAGGGTGGTCGATAGCCTGCTTATGGGTCCCTGAGCATAAACTGTAAACGACCGAAAAATTATCGGAAGCTGCCGTCCAGCGCTGCCGTCGGAAATGGCAGCAAAGCCGCCGTCCAGCGCACCAAAGAACAACAGGGTGCAGGGTCCGCGACCCTGCCCGCCGGAGGCATTTTCTGCCTTGGCCGCCGGATCTTGTGGGCGTGGCCGGCGGCCAAGCCGCCGAGTCCGCTGGGGTGGATCAAGAGAAGAAAAGCAAGTGCGCGGCGGAGCCGCGTCGCCGGCCGGGTTCGGGCGGAGTGAAGCCGCCCGCCCCGCCGGCCGGGCGCATCGCGGATTCCGTGCACTATGCTGCGCACTGTGCACGGCCCGCTCGGCCTGTCCTACAACCCCGTCAATGGGTTACACTCATTCCCATGCGCAAAACCCAGCCCCCCGCCCTCCGCCCGCAGCACAACGGCTGGACCCAAACACGGCAAACGCGATTCCTGGATCACTTGGCCGCCAATGGCAGTGTGACGGCGGCAGCAAAAGCCGCGGGGATGACGCGGCAATCGGCGTATTGGCTGCGGCGGCAGCTTCACAGCGATGCGTTTGCGCAGGCCTGGGACAACGCGCTGGCCGATCGTGATCGCTGGATCGAGGATATGGCGCTGGACCGGGTGCTGGAGGGCGAGGAGGAGGTGATCGAGCGGGATGGCCAGACGGTCGCGGTGCGGCGGCGGCCTTGTGATGTGCGGCTGTTGTTGTTTCATTTGAAGCGGTTGGAGCGGCGGGCCGCGCAGACAAATTCCCCAGTTCGATACGAATCGTCAAAAGCGGCAGAACTGCGCGCGGAATTGCGGGCACTTGCCGGGCTGCCGGACTGACGCCGTCCCGCACTGATCTCCTTGCCCTTGGCGTAGCGATGTGGCCAAGGGGAGGCAGCAACCGTAAGGCACTGACCACACCCACCATGCCCTGGCTGTTCCATATCATCCTTGCCATCCACGTCGGCGCCGGCGTTGTAGCGCTCACCAGTTTCTGGGGGGCGGTATTGACGCGCAAAGGCGGCCCGGCGCATCGACGCTGGGGGTTTGTGTTTTCGGCGGCGATTTACACCGCGGCGAGCCAGGCGCTGGGCATGGGCGCGCTGTCACTGGTGTGGCCGCTGGCCATGCACCCGCAACTCACCGATGCCGTGCTGTATCGCGGCATGTTCGGCACGATGATGGTCTATCTCGGGCTGCTGGCGATTTCGATGACGCGTTATGGCCTCACCATGGTGACCAACCGGCGCAACCATCCCGGCAATCGCCACTGGTCGATGCTGGCAGTGCAGGGGGTGACGATGCTGGCCGCTGGCATCTGCCTGGCGCACGGGCTGTATCTGCTGAACCGCAATGGCCCGGTGATGGAGCCGATCTTGATGGTGATGGTTGCGCTGCTCGGTTTTGGCACCACCATCACCTATTTCCGCTACATGCTGGCCGTGCCGGCATCACCGCGCGCCTATATTCCCGAACATTTCAAGGCGATGGTGGCCACGGGCATCGCCGGCTACACCGCGTTCCTGTCGGTGGGACTGATCGAGATGTTTCCCAGCCACGCGTTCAATCCAGCCATCTGGGCGATCCCCAGCATTGGCGGCATGGCGATCATCATCCACTATTTGCGGCAGTACCGCCCGGCTGCAAAGGCGCAGCTGGCTGAATGAACCAATTATTCGGCGCAGGCGGCGGCCACGGCGTCGATGAGGCTGGCGGCTGTGGCCAGATGCGGGCGTTCGGCTTCGATGATGGCGCGGAACGCCATTTTCTTGATGGCATCCAGCCGCGCAGGTTCGGGCCGGTTGGCGTCGGGCAGGCTGGAGGTGATGATCTCGATCAGCCGTTCTGCCCCGTGCAGGCGGCCCCACAGATAATCATGCTCGCGGTAGGCGCGGCTGAAAAAGGCGCCGAACGCATTGAAACTGGCGCCTTTCAGCGTCGCTCCGCCCACCGCCGCCAAGCTGCTGCAATCGGCCGGGGAAACCCGGTCCACCTTGATTTCGTCCAGTTCGTCGATGTTGCCATCGGCGATCAACGGCAGGATGGCGATATCGAAGAAGGGAAAGCCCAGATAGGCAGCCAGCAGATCGCGGCGCAGCCGGCGCGGCAATCCGCCTGCCAGCAATGCCACCAGTGCCGCATCGCTGCGCGCGTCCAGCGCCTTGAGATCCAACGCGGCGGCCAGCGCATCGAGTGCCGCGCCAGGCTTGGCTACGGTATCGGCCGCTGCTTCCCGGGCTGTGCCCGCCTGCTGCCAGCACATCAGGTGCGGGCCCAATATGGCATAAAGCCCGGCCTTTACCCGGCCCAGCGCGGCGCTGGTCGCTTCATCGGCGCCGGTGATGGCCATGTTGACCCGGCGAATCAGAAAGCGCAGCCGACGAGTGCGGAAATCAACGTCGAACCGGCGCAGGAACAACACATAGGTGGAGGCCGCGCCAGCCTTGTTCAGCGCGGATTCGGGTGCATTCAGGCCAAGGCTGTTAAGGTGCCGCCACAGGCTGACGCGCACCGCAGTCTCGTCCTGCCCGCCCAGTTCTGCCAGCCGTTTCGCCAATTGTTCGGCGACGCCTGAGAATTTGAGCCGACCATAAGCGCCGTAAGCAAAGCCGGCCTGGCGGGCTGCTTCGCCGTTCAAACGGCTGCGCCACTCAGCCAGCCGTTCCAGCGAGGGCGAGAACAGCAGCAGCCGATAACCGATCGCGGCATCGATGGCGGCATCCACCAGCGGCATCATCCCGATCACGATGTGGCGCAGGCGCCTCGATCGCATCGAAATCGCCTCGATCTGGCGCAAGCTGTCGCGGATCGGCTGCTGGCGCGGGATATCGGCGAGGCTGCGCAGGATGGCGGCGAAAAATCCCGGCGGCTGAGCGGATTGCGGGTGGCTGTCGTGCATGCCCGGCTTGGGATCGAGATAAACAAAGCGGCGATCAACCTCGCGGTGCGCCGGGCGGCGGCCCAGTGCCGCCAGCGCCGGACCGAACGGCCGGTTATCAAGCACGGCGCCGTCGATCAGGTCCACGGCTTCGGGGTGGGCGCGGCCGGGCAGGATCCGGTCCAGAAATGCCTGCCGGCCCGGCCACTTCTCACCGCGGGCCGCTAGCAGCGCATCGATTTCAGTGGCGCGGGCCGGCGGGAAGGCACCGGGAAAACTGGCGGTGGCGCGGGCGGCAAACACCAGATCGGGGGTCGGCCCGATGTGCCGTTTCGCGCTGTCGCCGGGGCAGGCAAAGCCGATCACCAGGCGGTGTTCAGGCTCTGTCACTTCTTCCGGCGTGTTGAGGCGCAGGCGCTGCGGCGCGCCGTGATAATCGGTCACCGTCACAAACAGATCGAACGGGTGCAGCGGCGGCACCAGCGGCGGCGTGCGCTCCCCCTTCTCCATCGCGGCAAAGGCATCGGCCAGAAGCCCGGAAAAGGCGGTTCCGGAAAACGGCGGCTTGAACCAGCGGCTGCGCATGAAGCGCGACAGCTTGCGCTTCACCTCGCCGTGCGCGGCCACCTCGGCCTTGTCATCCTCATCCAGGCCGCGCCGCCGCACCCACCACACCAGCGGGATCGCCCACAGTTTCGACAACGGCCGCGAGGCTGCTTGGGCGTCGAGCAGCACATCGCTGTCCGCACCCTCCAGCCACAGGCTGCGGATCGCATCCAGATCATGCCCCTCCACCAGCGCGCGCGACAGCAGCACCCCATTGATGCCGCCCGCCGACGCGCCGGCAACGATATCGCACATCACCCTGAGATTGAGCCCCGGCAGGCTGCCGAGCAGCGCCTGATAGACAAGCTCGCTATCCCGCGCCGGCGGCAGAACTGTCCCCGCCGGTACCTGCCGCCGCATCGAAGCGCGGCACAGTTTCCACACCTCCTTGGTGAGGCCGTGCATGTACACCGCCAGGCTCACCCCGCCATAACAAACCAACGCGAGGCGAAGCTCCTTTGTCTGCACGCGCACTCCTTTCGGCAGGCAGTGTAACGGGCAGGCAAGCCACGGCAAGTGCGGGGGATATGCAGGAAAGAGAGCCGCGTTGCCTGTGGTGCTGCGTGTTTATTACGTTCGTTCTCACGCGGTGTTTAAGCTCTTGTTTGGTTTCGATTGTTCGTATATCTAATATGTGCTTACTGCAATCAGGGAGCAAGTTGGTCTCAATTAATCGGTGAATTTCATGCGTTCTGTGCCTATCGTTCTATTTATTTTTTTGGCAGCTTGTGCGTCGACGTCCTCCATTGTTATGACGAGTGCCCCTAATACGGTGCCGTTGGTAGCTATAATGCCTTTGGACGGGACCTTGGGTGAACAAGCCGGCGACCTCATTGCTCAATCACTCGCCCAAAGTAACATTGCTATCGTTGAAAGAGCGACGGTAATAAAAACACTTAGGCTTGATACCAATCCAAATGGATCTAGCATTGGATCTGTTCGTTCAATGGTGAGTGATGCTCGGGCTCTTGGCGTTCGTTATTTATTTACTGGGACCGTTTCTGCCCAAAGCGGGCCCCTATACAGCTTCGATCACGTCAACATAACTTTGCGGTTGGTCGATGCAGAAACTGGGCAGACACGCTGGATTGGCCGATATGGCAACAGCTTCTGGACAAGCGCAATTTCGACGCAAGGCGATCTTCAGCGAGGTGCAAAGGCAATCATCGCCGAATTTGTGAAGGCTGGGGGGCCCAAGCTGCTCAGGGTTGAGGGGCCTGTAAGGCCATAGTGGTTGCAGAAATACTTGATGTAATAGATCTGCGCCAGCATGACAGGTGTGGGGGAAGGATCGCCCGAAAACGCAGGGGTACAGGGACGGAGTCCCTGTCCGCCGGAGGCTCCCTGACTTCGCCTCAGCGCTTGATCGACGCTGCTGCCACCACGATGTCGAATGCGGTGGTGATGCCCTTCACGAAGGCGCTGCGTTCGACGCTGATATATTCGTCCAACGCGTGGGCGCGGAAGCCGCCGCCGCCGGCTGAAAGCGTGATGGCGGGGATGCCGAGGCTGATCGGGATGTTGCTATCGGTGGAGCTGGCGCCAAGTTCGCTGCTGTAGCCGCCAGCGGTGAGGATGCGTGCGGCGGTGGTGACCAACGGGTCGGCGGCTGGCGTGGTGCCGGCCGGCCGATCGCCGATCAATTCGGGCACAGCGCTGATCTTGCCATAGCGGGTGTCGCGGGCGGCGTTTTCGGCAGCGACGTTGTCGTCGATCAATTTCAGGAACTGGGTTTCCAGCGCCTTGAGGTTGGCCGGCGAGGCCGAGCGCATGTCGAATTCGGCCAGGATGAGATTGGGGATGGAGTTGACTGAGGTGCCGCCAGCGATGGTGGAGGCGGCAAAAGTGGTTTTCACATCGGTGGGGGGAACGATCTTGTACATCGCGCTGACGGTGCCGGCCATCGCCACCATGGGATTGACCAGCCCGAACGCACCATAGCTGTGGCCGCCGGGGCCTTTGAATGCCACCCGGTAGCGGCGCGATCCGACCCCGCCATTGGTGACGCGGCCCACCGTGCTGCCATCAAAGCTGATGAAATCACCGATGCGGGGTTTCAGTGGGCTGGCCGAAAACAGGTGGCGCACGCCGCGCAGATCGCCCTGGCCTTCCTCGCCGACGTTGGCGACGAAGATGATGTCACGCGGGGTTTGCAGCTTGGCCGCATCCATGGCGCGCACGAACGCCAGCAGTGCCGCCAGCGTCACCGTGGTGTCGCCGATACCCGGTGCGTGCAGCGTGTCGCCTTCGCGGCGCACCTTGATGGCCACATCGGGCGGGAACACCGTGTCCAGATGCGCGGCGACCATCAGCGCCTTGGCAACGCGGTCCTTGCCGGGGCGTGTGCCAATGACGTTCCCGACGGCATCGACATGCACATCGGTCAGGCCCAGCGCCTTGAACTTTTCCAGCATCCGCTGGCCGCGCGCGGTTTCCTTGAACGGCGGCGCGGGAATTTCAGTCAGTTCGATCACGTCCGCGACCGTCTGGTCATAATCGGCGGCGATTTTGGCGTGAGCGGCCTTCATTGGCGCTGGCTGGGCGAGGGCCGGGGCAGCGGTTGCGAGAAGAAGCGATAGGAGGATTGTGCGCATTTCCGCATCTGACACGGCAGGCGCGCCGCTTGCAAGTGCCGTGTTGCCCGCCTAATGTTTCTATTCTGTTCTTGAGGTGTGATGATGGCAAGAGGCAAGACGCGCTATGTGTGCCAGGCCTGCGGCGTGGCGGCCCCGCGCTGGGCTGGGCAGTGTGCGGACTGCAAGGAATGGAACACGTTGGTGGAGGAAGCTGCGCCAGCCTTTTCCGCATCCCAGTCTACGCCGTTTGCCGCCAAGCAATCGTTGCAGGCCGGCGGGCGCCGCATTGCCATGGAAAGCCTTGCCGATGATGTGGCACTGCCGCCGCGGCTTTCCACCGGCATTAACGAGCTTGATCGCGCGCTGGGCGGCGGGCTGGTGCCGGGCAGTGTGACGCTGATCGGCGGCGATCCGGGCATCGGCAAATCCACCCTGTTGTTGCAGGCGGCGGGCAAGATGGCGCGAACCGGGGCGGCGGTGGCCTATGTGTCGGGCGAGGAGGCGGCGGACCAGGTGCGGCTGCGCGCGCGGCGGCTGGGCTTGGCCCGCGCGGATGTGGCGCTGGCCGCCGAAACCAATGTGCGTGACATATTGACCACGCTCACCGGGCTGGGTGCGCCGCCGGGCATGCTGGTGATCGATTCGATCCAGACCATGCACAGCGACACGCTGGAAGGCGCGCCGGGCACGGTTTCGCAGGTTCGAGCATCGGCGCAGGAGCTGATCCGCTATGCTAAATTGTCGGGCTGCGCGCTGATTTTGGTCGGGCATGTGACGAAGGATGGGCAGTTGGCCGGCCCGCGCGTGCTGGAGCACATGGTTGATACGGTGCTATATTTCGAAGGCGAGCGCAGCCACCAGTATCGCATTCTGCGCGCCGTGAAGAACCGCTTTGGCGGCACCGACGAGATTGGCGTGTTTGCCATGGGCGCCGATGGGCTGGAGGAAGTTGCCAACCCGTCCAGCCTGTTTCTCACCAGCCGCGCCGAAGGCAGCAGCGTGACGGGCGCCGTGGTGTTCCCGGCGCTGGAAGGCACGCGCCCGGTGTTGTGTGAAATCCAGGCGCTGGTGGTGCGGGTGCCGTCGGGGGCCACGCCGCGCCGCGCCGTGGTGGGCTGGGATCAGGGCCGGCTGGCGATGCTGCTGGCGGTGCTGGAAGCACGCTGCGGTTTGGCGTTCGGCGGGCACGAGGTTTATCTGAACGTGGCGGGCGGTTTGCGCATTGCCGATCCGGCCGCCGATCTCGCCGTGGCCTGCGCGCTGATATCGGCGCTAACTGATCGCCCGCTGCCGGCCGACGCAGTGGCCTTTGGCGAAGTGGCACTGTCGGGCGAATTGCGCCCAGCCGGATTGGCGGGGTTACGGCTCAAGGAAGCGGCAAAACTTGGCTTTGGCCGGGCCTTCGTGCCGGATGGGACCAGCGGCGGCGGGCCGATGCTGGTGAGCGGTTTTCGCACCATGAATGGCCTCGTCGATCATCTTGGCAGGCCTGAATAGGCTTTTTCGGCGCTGCCAAATCGGCTAGGCGCTTGGGGCATGGACATGATTTCCCAGCTTGCCGGCTTTGACTGGATCGTCGTGCTGATCGTTGGCGCTGCGGCGGCCTTTGGCCTCATGCGCGGCTTCATCGCCGAAGTCGCCAGCTTGGCGGGGTGGGTAGCCGGTTTTGTCGCGGTGCGCCTGTTCTACACCCCGGCGCGCGTCATATTCGAAACCGCTAGTGGCAGCGAGGTGATTGCCGCCGTGGCTGCCGTGATCGGGCCGTTTCTGCTCGCAGTGCTGGCGGTGAAATTGATCGGAAGTTTCCTGTCGAGCAGTGCCAAGGGCAGTGTGATCGGGCCAGTGGACCGGTTGCTGGGCCTCGGCTTTGGCTTGGTGAAGGGTTTTCTGGCTGCCAGCCTGATCTTCCTGCTCATTACCCTTGGCCTCAAGATCGTGCCGGGGGACGACAGCCGCCCGGACTGGCTGGCCAAAGCGAAGACGACGCCGACGCTGGCGCTGGTGGCCAGCGCCATGGTGACGTATGTGGGCGATACTTGGAATCAGCAGCAGAAATTGCTGGGCCCGGAACGCGATCCCCCCGAGCCTGACCCTCACGCCGGCTTGCCGGGCTTTGGCCAGGATGACGAAAAAACCGGCTACGGTAAAAAGGAGCGCGGTTCGCTCGACAAGCTTCTGGAAGATCAGGAAAAAACCTCGCCCGGAACCCCGATCTGATGATCCGGCTGTACAACACCGCGGCCCGCGTCAAGCAGGACTTCAAACCCATAAACCCGGATCGGGTGACGATGTATGTCTGCGGCCCCACGGTGTATGGCCGCGCGCATATCGGCAATTTCCGCCCCGCCGTGGTGTTCGATGTTCTGCAGCGCCTGCTGCGCCATCACTATGGCCCGGACAAGGTGATTTACGCCCGCAACATCACCGATATCGACGACAAGATCATGGATCAGGCCCGTGCTGAGGGTGTGGCGATCGATGTGATCACCGATCGCTATGAAACACTGTATCTGGAAGACGCAGCGGCGCTGGGGGTGGAGCGGCCCGATCTGCACCCGCACGCCACCACCAGTATCCCGGCGATGATCGCCATGATTGAAGTGTTGACCGCCAAGGGCCACGCCTATGCGGCGCAAGGTCATGTGTTGTTCGACGTGGCCAGCCACGGCGATTACGGCAGCCTGTCGCGCCGTCCACTGGACGAGATGATCGCCGGCGCGCGGGTGGAAGTGGCGCCCTACAAGCGGAACCCAGCGGATTTCGTGCTGTGGAAGCCGTCATCCAAGGATCAGGCTGGGTGGCCTTCGCTGGGGGGGCGTGGCAGGCCGGGATGGCACATCGAATGTTCCGCGATGATTGCCGAAAGCCTGGGCACCACTATCGATATCCACGGCGGCGGCATCGATCTCACCTTCCCGCACCACGAGAATGAATGCGCGCAAAGCGCCTGCGCGCATGACGGCGCGCCGCTGGCCAACGTGTGGATGCATAACGGCTTCTTGAATTTTGGCGGCGGCGGAAAAATGTCCAAGTCGCTCGGTAATGTGCAAAACGTCGGCGAACTGGTGGCGGCCGGCTGGACCGGCGACGAGCTAAGGCTTGGCCTGTTGTCGGCCCATTATCGCCAGCCGCTGACGTGGGATGAAGCGCTGCTGGGTCAGACGCGCGCCCGGCTGGGCAACTGGCTGCGCAAGCTGGGTGATGTGCCGCGCGGCGTGCGCCCGCCGCCGCCGGCCGCGGTGGTGGAGGCGCTGTTCGACGATCTCAATACGCCGGCTGCGCTCGCCGCCATCGCCGCCATCGAGCACGACAGCGAGGCGCTGCTCGGCGCGCTGGCCTTCCTTGGCCTGCCGTCGCTTGGCCCAGAACGCAGCCGCAATGCTGCAAATAATCGCAGCGGCAGGGAGGACCCGGACGCAGCGCATATCGAGACGTTGGTGGCGGGCCGTCTGGCCGCGAGGCTGGCAAAGAACTGGGCAGAATCAGATCGCATCCGCGGCGTGCTGACGGCGCAGGGCATCAGCCTTGAAGATGGCCCGGGGGGCACCACTTGGCGGCGCAGCTGAGGGCGGCATTTTCGCGCCTATCCACAACCGGGGCGCGGCGGGTAAGAAGCAGACATGTCCGATACCCTCTACACTGCAGCGATTTTGCGTCTGAAACTGGCGGGGGAAATTGCCCACCGCCTGCCCACACCGGCCGCGAGCGCCGCGCGGGTTTCGCCGGTGTGTGGCAGCAAGGTCATTGCCGATGTCGCGCTGGGCGCTGACGGCCGCATCGCCGCGCTGGGGCTGGACGCGGCGAAAGCCTGCACGCTAGGCCAGGCCAGTGCGGCTGTGGTGATGGAGCGCGCCGCCGGCATGGACGCCGCCGCACTCGCCGCCACCCGTTCGGAACTCGCTGATTTCCTTGGAAATCGCGCCGAAATTGCGCCCGAAGGCTGGGCGATGTTTGCCCCTGCCCGCCCGCACCGCGCCCGCCACCCGTCCATCCTGTTGCCGCTGGATGCTGTGTTGGCGGCGCTGGCCGCAGCCGGACAGGCCGCCGGCTGATGGAACACGGATCGACCCTGCTTCGCGATGCCGTGGTGTATCTGGCAGCCGCCGTGGTGCTGGTACCGCTGTTCGTGCGCTTCCGGATGGGCGCGGCGCTGGGCTATTTGGCTGCTGGCATCCTGATCGGGCCGTCGGTGCTGGGCCTGGTGGGCAATGCCGAGCAAACGCTGCAATTTGCTGAATTTGGCATCGTGCTGCTGCTGTTCGTGATCGGGCTGGAATTGCAGCCTTCGCGGCTGTGGGCGCTGCGGCGCGATATTTTCGGGCTCGGCGCGGCGCAGGTGGTGCTTTGCGGACTGGGGCTGACCGGGCTGCTGACGGTAATGACTGAGCTGACGTGGGAGGCCGCGCTGGTGGTCGGTCTGCCGCTGGGCCTGTCGTCCACCGCGTTGGTGATGCAGTTGCTGAATGAGCGGCAACTGGCGGCGACGCCGTTTGGCGAGCGCAGTTTTTCGATGCTGCTGTTCCAGGATCTGTCGATCGTGCCGATGGTGACGGTGGTAGCGGCGTTGTCGCGGGCACCGGTGGCCAACCCCGATCCGGCCTGGATGATGGTGGCCAAGACGTTGGGAGCATTGGCATTTCTGGTGGCGGTGGGGCGCTGGGTGTTGCCGCGCCTGTTCCGCATCATCGGCACGCTGGGCGCGCGCGAAGCCTTTGTGGCAGCTGCTTTGCTGTCGGTGCTGGGCAGCGCACTGCTTATGGCCAGCCTGGGCCTGTCGATGGCGCTGGGGGCGTTTGTTGCCGGCGTCATGTTGGCTGAATCGCCGTATCGCCATGCGCTGGAGACGGACATCGAACCCTATCGCGGTTTGATGCTGGGCCTGTTCTTCATCGCCATCGGCATGAGCCTCGATCTCGGCGTCATGGCCGCCAACTGGGGGCTGATTGCGGCGTTGGTGGTGGGCGTGATGGCGGTGAAAACCGCGGTGATCGCCGCACTGGCGCGCAGTTTCGGCACCGAATGGCGGCGCGCCATCAAGATGGGCCTGTTGTTGGCGCAGGGCGGCGAATTTGGTTTCGTGCTGTTTGCCGAAGCCGAACGCGGCCTGCTGATCACGCATTCCGCTGCGCAATTGTTCGGCGCGGTGGTCACGTGTTCGATGGCGCTGACGCCGTTGTTGTTTCGGTTGGCGGGCCGGCTGTTTGCGATGCCGGCAGAATCCGCCGGCAGCCGCGACGGGCCTGAAACTGCAGGGGGGCAGCATGGACATGGGGGCCACGGCGGTCATGTGGTGCTGGTGGGCAGTGGGCGCGTGGGGCAGGTGATCGCGCAGATGCTGCGCGCGCGCGGCGTGGCGATCACTGCGATCGATCTGGACGCCGAATTGATCGATGTGACGGCGCGGTTTGGCAGCCACGTGTTCTGGGGCGACGGCACCCGGCTGGACATCCTGCGCAGCGCCGGGATCGACAGGGCCAGCGCGCTGGTGTTTGCCAACGACGGCGACTGGGATGCCAAAACGGTGCTGCCG
>NZ_JBDNFM010000136.1:0-6441 GCF_041689835.1 Sandarakinorhabdus sp. | reverse complement strand
CGATCTTGCCCTTCACCCCGGCTTCGAAATTGTCGAGCAGCTCGGGCGGGAACACCCGCACGTTCGGCGTCAACACGCCTGCAACCCGCCCGGCGTTGACCTGCACCACCGGCGAGCGGCGACCGCGCGAGTAGGTGGCATACAGGTTCACATCGTCGGCGGCGCGAAACAGGATGTTGGCGCGCGGCAGGAACGCATCGAAACGGCCAGACGCGCTGAGCAACTGGCCTGCAGTGTTGATGCCGCCGCCAATCAATGGCCCGCCGGTGATCACTGAATTGGGGATGTTGGTGGAGATGCCGCTGAAACGGTCTTCGGTCAGCCAGCGGCCGCCCACGTTGATTTCCAGCTGCGGCAGCGGCGTCACGGTGATGTCCCCGAACACGCTGAAGGTGGTGATATCGGCCGAGTTGCGGAACAGTTCGGCAGCATAGGGCAGGGCGGTGAAGCGCCCGCCGGTGAGGATTGCAGTCGCCCGCGCGGCATCAACGACGCCGGTGGCATTGTTGATGCAGGGCAGGCCCGGCACCAGCCGCGCGGCGCATTGCAGGAAAGTGCCTTCTTCGGAACTGAACGGCACACGTTGGAAACCGGTTTCGGCAAAATAATTGGCCCCGAAGAAACCGCGTACCTTTTCGCTGTCGAAATTGGCGCGGGCTTCAAAGCTGAGTTGTTCGCCGCGCGCGTCTTCGGCAAATTCCAGATACCAGGCCTGGGTGCCGTCGGCATCGAACACTTCGTTGCTGTCGAAATTGCGATAGCCGGCGATGGTGGTGAGGCTCCAGGTGTCGCTGAACTTGGCATTGATCGTCAGGTTGAGATCATAAACATTGCGGGTCAGGCCCGGCTGATCGCCGCCCAAAGCTGTCTGGCTGAACGGCGAACCGGCGGCTTCCTTGAAGCTGTAGGGGCTGGTGGTGCCGCCGGTTGGCGCGAAGGTGCCGCTGGAAAAGGCGGTGCCCGGCGCGCGCTGGCCGTCGTAGGTGGCGACCAGATCGGCGGTCAGATCGGGCGTCGGCGTGAAGCGCAGCGACGCGCGCCCGCCATATTGGCCCTGGCCGTTGAGATCGTCGATGCGCGGGCCATTCGGCGTTTGCGAACCGGGGCGGCCGGCGATGTTTTCGACCATGCCGCCGCGCAGCTTGATGGCGCCAGCGACGCGCAGGGCAATCACGTCGTTGCCCAGGTTGATGTGGCCATCGATGCGGCGCTGTTCGAAATTGCCATATCCCACGCGCACCTCGCCGGAAATGCCGGCGCGCGGCTTGGCGGTGATCACGCTGACCACACCCACCGCAGCGGCGGTGCCGAACAGGGTCGATTGCGGGCCCTTGACCACTTCGACGCGTTCCAGATCATACAGATCGAAATAGGAACCGCGCGACCGCGAGACGTCGACACCGTTCAAATACACCGTCACGGCCGGCGCGCCCTGCGACGAGCCAGTGTCCGACGTGACGCCGCGAATGACAAAGCCCGGATTGTTGGGCGATTGTTCCTGCACGTTGAGGCCGGGCACATAAGCGGCCAGTTGATCGAACTGGGTGATGCCGATCTCGCGCAGGCTGCGGCCGGTGTAGGCGGTGATGGTTATCGGCACGTCGTTGAGTTTTTGCTCGGTCTTTTGCGCCGTCACGATGATTTCTTCGCCGATGGTTTCGGCCATCTGTTCGTCTGCAGCGGTGGCGGCGGCAGCGGCATCAGCAGCAAAGGCGGGCAGGGCAGGCAGCAGGCTGGCGGCGGCCAGCAGCAGGAAACGGCGCATGAACATTCCTCGTTTTCGCCGCCCGGCGGGAGGTGCGGGGCGGCGAACCCGGCAGGCTTTGCCCTGACAAGGTTGCAGCGCAGTTGCAGCGGTGTGACAAAGTTGTTGCAGGCGTCTGCGACAAGGTGACTTGCCCGCCCGGCGCTGGTAGAAAGCGGGATGACTGTTTCCCGCGCATCGGCCCTTCCGCCCCCTGAAACCTATGTTGCCGATACCGCCCGTGTTTATTGCGACGGCGACGAACATGGCAGCGATGGCCATCCGCGCGTGTGGCTGCAGATCGATGCATCAGGGTTTGCCGACTGCGGCTATTGTGATCGCCGTTTTGTTTTGGCAGGCGGCCCGGCCGATCGGCGATGAAGGCAGCCGCTCTGCTGGCGCTGGTGCTGGCCCCAGTGCTGACCCCAGTGCTGGCCCCAGTGCTCAACGCCGCGCCAGTGCTGGCCGCCAAGGTCGCAGCCCCGCCGGTGTTCACGCTGAAAGTGGCCGCAAACGGCAATCCTTACATGCCGGTAACGGTGAAGCAGACGACGCTCAACATCCGCATCGCGCTCGGCTTTGATACCGCGCTGATTCTCAATCAACCGCCAGCGGAACGCGCCGGCCTCAAGCCCTTTCCCTTCTTTGGCCGGCGCAATTTCAAGAACGCGCTGATTCCGGGCGGGGAGGCAACGTTCCGGTTCAACCTGGCCAGCATCACGCCGGCTGGCCTGCCGTCCAAAAAGGTGCCGGCGGTGTGGGTAAGCCGGCCCATCGCAGCCGATGCCGACGGCATCCTGACCATTGGCGCCCTGAAGGCTGCCCAAGTGGACGTGGTGCTGCGCGACACACCGCCGGGCAGCCAGACCTATGTTCTCAAGAAAAAGGGCACCGGCGAGACCGGCATCAAATCGCGGATCGGCGATGAAGAGGTGGACATCAGCCTCGAACTCAACAACCCCACCACGGTTATGAATGCCCGCGCTGGCGAAGCGCTGGTGAAGGCCGGGCTGGCGCGGCGGGCCAATGAAGTTGGCTATTGGCGGCCGTTTCCCGGCGTGGCGCTGCCGTGGCAGAAATTGGCGCCCAAGCCCGGCCTCACCATTGCTGGCCTGCCCATGCGCTTGTTGGGGGCGCGGGTTTCGGAAGGCCAGGCCAAGGCCATTGATGCGGCCGCCAAGGGCACATCCACCGCCAGCGACGACGAAGACACGGTCACCGTTTCGGCTGATCGCAAGCGCAAGCGTGGCCGCGACCCGTGGATATTGATCGGCCGCGACGTGCTTGATGAATGCAGCCGCATCAGTTTTGATCGTGCCGGCGAACGCTGGGTGCTCACCTGCAAATTCAGCCCGGCGGGTGCAGGGTAAGGTTGTCGCCCCCCTTTCCCTTTTGGCGCGGCTGCCCCATATCTTGGTCATGAACACGCCAGATGCTACCCAGCTTTTCTACACCGATACCGGGCTAGATCCCGATCGCACCGCCGCTCAGGTCGCCGATGCCTTGAACGGATGCGACGATGGCGAACTGTATCTGCAATATGGTGTGTCCGAAAGTTTCGCTTTCGACGATGGTCGGTTGAAGGCAGCCAGTTTCGATACGGTAAAGGGCTTTGGCCTGCGCGGTGTGGCCGGCGAAATGACCGCCTTTGCCCATGCCAACGATCTGAGCCATGCCGCCATCGCCCGCGCCGCCGACACCATCAAGGTGGTGCGCGACGGCCACGGCGGCACGCTGGCAATGCCGCCGCTGCCCACCAATGCGCGCCGCTACACCGATGCCAACCCGCTTGGCGGAGTGGAATTTTCGGCCAAGGTCGCGCTGATGCAGCAGATCGATGCCGCCGCCCGCGCCCGTGATCCGCGCGTGGTGCAGGTGTCGGCCAGTTTGCTGGGCAGCTGGAACGTCGTTGAAATCCTGCGCGGCGACGGCACCCGGGTACGTGATGTGCGGCCACTGGTGCGCCTGAACGTGCAGATCGTCACCGAAAAGAACGGCCGCCGCGAAACCGGCTTTCATGGCCTGGGCGGGCGCTATCTGTATGATGGCCTGTTCGAAGCTGCGGCGTGGCAGGACGCCATCGACATCGCGCTGGCGCAGGCATTGACCAATCTTGATTCCGTCGCGGCGCCGGCCGGCGAGATGACCGTGGTGCTCGGCCCCGGCTGGCCCGGCATCCTGCTGCACGAAGCCATCGGCCACGGCTTGGAAGGCGATTTCAACCGCAAGGGCACCAGTGCCTTTTCGGGCCGCATCGGTGAACGCGTGGCCTCCCCCGGCGTTACCGTGGTGGATGACGGCAGCCTCGATCAACGCCGCGGCAGCCTGACCGTGGACGATGAAGGCACTCCCACGGGGCGCACTGTGCTGATCGAAGACGGCATCCTCAAAGGCTATATGCAGGATCGCCTCAACGCCCGCCTGATGGGCGTGGCGCCTACCGGCAATGGCCGCCGCGAATCCTACGCCCACGCCCCGATGCCGCGCATGACCAACACCTTCATGCTGGGCGGCGGCGAAGATCCAGGTACCATCCTTGCCGGCGTGAAAAAGGGCATTTTCGCCAAGAGTTTTGGCGGCGGCCAAGTGGACATCACCAGCGGCAAGTTCGTGTTTTCCTGCACTGAAGCCTATGAAATCGAAGACGGCAAGCTCGGCCGCCCGCTGAAGGGCGCGACGCTGATCGGCAACGGCCCCGATGTTCTCACCCGCGTGCGCGCCATCGGCAACGACATGGCATTGGATGAAGGTGTGGGCATCTGCGGCAAGGGCGGGCAAAGCGTGCCGGCCGGCGTGGGCCAGCCGACCTTGCTGGTCGAAGGCCTCACCGTGGGCGGCACCGGCGGCTGAATCACTGCTGAGTCACTTGGGGGATGGAAAGCGGCGATGTCGGAATTCTTTGATCATATCACGCCAGACCATGCCGCCTTCATTGCCCGTCAGCCGGTGTATTTCGTCGCCACCGCAGCGCCTGATGCGCGCCTCAACCTGTCGCCCAAGGGCATGGACACGTTCCGCGTGCTGGCGGGCGGCCGCGCCTGCGCCTATGTGGATTTCGGCGGCAGCGGCAATGAAACTCACGCCCACCTGGCTGCCGATGGCCGCATCGTCATCATGTTCTGCGCCTTCGATCAGCCGGCGTTGATCTACCGTATCTATGGCCGCGGCCGGGCCGTGCTGCCGCAGGACGACGGCTGGGAGGCACTGGCGGCGCATTTCACCATCGAACCCGGTGTGCGGCAGATTTTCCTGATCGACGTCGAATCCGCCCAGACCAGCTGCGGCTGGGCGGTGCCCAAGATGCAACTGGTGGAAGAACGCGAGACGCTGCGCAAATATTTCCGCCAGGATGATCCGCAGGTACGGCTGGCCAAATATCAGGAGCGTGATCGTTCCATCGACGGGCTGCCTGTCACCCCGCCTTCGCATCTGCCGTACAGCTGATGGCGCTGGCCTGCGTCGACACCTTGTTTTCGCCAGTGGAAGCCCAGATCATGCGTAGTCGGCTGGAATCTGCCGGCATCCCCGCCGTGCTGTTCGATGCCGGCATCGCCAGCCTGATCGGCCCCGGTGTTTCCGGCATCCGCCTGATGGTGGACGAAGCCGATCTGGCCCTCGCCCGCACGGAGCTGGCACGCCCGGCTTGATTCAGGCTGCAACCACGCGTCCGTACGTGCACCCCCTGTTTGCTGCCACAATCGCGGGCCGGGTGTGATTTGGGGGGCTGGCATCCGGCCGCTGGGCTGCTAAACCGCCGGCCATGCCGACACTCGTCCTCCTCCGCCACGGCCAAAGCCAGTGGAACCTCGAAAATCGTTTCACCGGCTGGTGGGATGTGGGCCTTACGGACAAGGGCATCGCCGAAGCCAGCGACGCCGGCCGCCGCATGGCCGCAGCCGGGCTGGATTTCGATATGGCCTTCACGTCGCTGCAAAGCCGCGCGATCAAGACGCTCAACCTGGCGCTGGAATCCATGGGCCGGCTGTGGCTGCCGGTCACCAAGGATTGGCACCTGAACGAGCGTCACTACGGCGGCCTCACCGGGCTCGACAAGGCTGATACGGCGGCAAAATACGGCGAGGATCAGGTGAAAATCTGGCGCCGCAGCTTCGATGTGCCGCCGCCGCCGCTGGAAAAAGGCTCTGCCTTCGATCTGTCGGGAGACCGCCGCTATGCGGGCATCGCCGTCCCCGCCGCCGAAAGCCTGAAAGACACCATCGACCGCGTGCTGCCCTATTTTCAAAGCACGATCGTGCCCGAACTGAAGGCCGGAAAACGCGTCATCATCGCCGCCCACGGCAACAGCTTGCGCGCGCTGGTCAAGCACCTTTCCGGCATGTCAAACGATGACATCGTCCACGAGGAAATCCCCACTGGCCAGCCGATGGTTTATGATCTGGCGGACGATCTGACAGCGATTTCGCGGCGCTATCTCTGAATCAAAGAAGCAGGACTCCCGGCGGGCAGGGATTCGTCCCTGCGCCCGTTCGTTTTGGGCGCCCCTCAACGTCCACCCGTCCTCCCGTGCTTGACATGGGGTCCCTCCTGCTGAGCTGCGCTTGACCACGGCGATGATGCTGCCAGACTGTCCGCCTCACGGTCAGGGGGCAGATGATGATCAGTCAATTGATGGCAGCGACGGCGCTGGCGGCGACACCCGCATTGGCCGCGCCCGCCGACACCGTGCTGCTCCACGG
>NZ_JBDNFM010000135.1:0-3851 GCF_041689835.1 Sandarakinorhabdus sp. | reverse complement strand
TGTGTTACGCTACTCCCGCCAACCCCTCAGGCACCCTCTGATGAATAATCCGGGCTAAACGCTGATGATCGGCTGCTGGTGATCGACGACGTGTTTGATAGTGGCCGCAGCATCGAGGCGGTGCTGACCGAGCTGCGCGCCCGCTGCCGCGCCAACACGCCCGCCGATATCCGCATCGCCACAGTGTGGTACAAGCCGGCGCGCAACCAGACGGCGCTGGAACCCGATTATTTCATCCACGAAAGCGACGACTGGCTGGTGTTCCCGCACGAGATCGACGGACTGACGCCCGAGGAAATCCGTGCCCACAAGCCGGCCGCCGACGTGATCCTGGCCCCGATCAACGGACTGACAAAGTGAACGGATTCGCGTCCCCAGCGGCCCGCGCCGCCTTCATCGGCGTCCTGCCCAAGGCCGAACTGCACCTGCACATCGAAGGCAGCCTGGAACCGGAAATGATGTTTGCACTGGCGCAGCGAAACGGCGTGAAGCTCGCGTTCAGCAGTATCGAGGCGATCCGCGCGGCGTATGATTTCTCCAACCTGCAGGATTTCCTCGACATTTATTATCAGGGCATGGCGGTGCTGCGATGCGAACAGGATTTCTTTGATCTCACCGCCGCCTATCTGAACCGCGCCGCTGCCGACGGGGTGCGCCATGTCGAGATTTTCTTTGATCCGCAGGGCCACACGGTGCGCGGCGTGGCGTTCGCCAGCGTGGTCGGCGGCATTGCCCGGGCGCTGGCCGAGGAACGCGGGATCACGTCGCGGCTGATCATGTGCTTCCTGCGCCATTTGCCAGAATCCGAGGCCGAAAAGACGCTGGACGAAGCGCTGCCATTCCTGCCGTTCATCCACGGTGTAGGCCTCGATTCCAGCGAAGTCGGCCACCCGCCGGAGAAATTCGCCCGCGTTTTTGCCCGCGCCCGCAGCCTGGGCCTGAAGACCGTCGCCCATGCCGGCGAGGAAGGTCCGCCCGAGTATGTCTGGCAGGCATTGGATGTGCTGAAGGTGGACCGTATCGACCACGGCAACCGTGCGCTGGAGGATACAGCGCTGGTGGAACGCATCGCCAACGATGGTCTCACCCTCACCGTCTGCCCGCTTTCCAATCTGAAGTTGTGCGTGGTTGATGATCTGGCCAGCCACCCGCTGCGCCGCATGCTGTCCGCCGGTTTGCAGGCCACGGTAAACAGCGATGATCCGGCGTATTTCGGCGGTTATGTGAACGCCAATTTCATCGCCGTGGCGGACGCGCTTGACCTGAACCGGGCCGAGATCATCAGCCTCGTCCGCAACAGTTTCACCGGCAGCTTCCTGTCCGCTGCCGATCAGGCCCGGCATCTGGCCGCAATCGACGCCTGCGCTGCCGGCGAGTGACCGATTGTTGACGGCGGCTGCCGGCAACACCAAAGATACGCAAATTTTTGGAGAGCACGGCGATGGCAGGGGCGGATATCGGACTGGGCAGCTGGTTTACCCGGCGCGTGCTGCAAACGCCGGACCGCCCGGCGCTTACGTTTGACGGCAGCACCCGCAGCTATCGGCAGATGAACCACGACCTCAACCGCCTGGCCGCGGCGCTGAAGGCGGGCGGCATCTGCCGGGGTGACCGGGTCGGCTTCCTCGGGCTCAACCAGCCGCTGTATTTCGATCTCTTGTTTGCCGCCGCCCGGCTGGGCGCGATTTTTGTGCCGCTCAATTTCCGCTTAACGGGGCCGGAGCTGGATTACATCGTCAACGATGCCGGCGTGCACACGTTGGTGGTAGATGGCCCGCATCGGCCGGTGATCGACAGCGTTCGCGACCGGCTGGGCTGCCGGTGCTTCCTGTCAGCTGATGGCCCGGCGCCGGGCTGGCAGCCGATTGCAGACTTTGTTGGCGACGCGGCGCCATTGGCGCAAGGCGTGGAGACCGCCGATGATGACATCGCGGTGATCATGTACACGTCGGGCACTACCGGCCGGCCCAAGGGGGTCATGCTGACCCACGGCAATTTCTGGTGGGCCAACGTCAACGGTTCGCTGGGGGCCGACATCAGCGAGAGTGATGTGTCCATCGTGATGGCACCGTTGTTCCACATCGGCGGGTTGAACGTCACGCCGCTGTCGGCTTGGCAAAAGGGTGGGCATGTCATCCTGCACCGGAATTTTGATCCGGCGCGGTTCCTCTCCGATGTCGCGGCCTACCGGGTCACCACAACGTTCGCCGTGCCGGCCATGCTGCTGTTCATCAGCCAGCAGCCGGATTTTGCCAGCGCAGACTTGTCGAGCCTCAAGATGATCCTGTGCGGCGGCGCCCCCGTGCCCGAGCCGCTGCTGCGCTTGTACAACGCGCGCGGCGTGCCGATGAATCAGGGCTATGGCCTGACCGAAACCGCGCCTTCGGGCACGTTCCTCGGCAATGATTTCGCGCTGGCCAAGCTGGGTTCGGCCGGAAAGCCGGCGTTTTTCGTCGATCTGCGCATCGTGGGCGACGACGGCCGCACGCCGCTCGGCCCGAACGAGCGCGGCGAAGTGATCATGCGCGGCCCCAACATCATGCGCGGCTACTGGAACAAACCCGAAGCCACCGCAGCGGCCATCGATGCCGAAGGCTGGTTCCATTCGGGCGACATCGGTTACCTCGACGATGACGGCTTTTTGTATATCTGCGACCGCCTGAAGGACATGATCATCAGCGGCGGCGAGAATATCTATCCGGCCGAAGTCGAAGCCGTGCTCTATGCGCATGACGACGTTGTCGAAGTGGCGATTTTTGGCGAACCCGATGAAAAATGGGGCGAAAGCGTCACCGCGGTGGCCGCCTTGAAAGCCGGCGCGGCGCTGGATATCGAAACCCTGCGCGCCTGGGCCACCGAACGTCTGGCCCGCTACAAGCTGCCGACCCGGCTGGAAATCGTCGACGCGCTGCCGCGCAACCCGGCCGGCAAGGTGCTGAAATTCGAGCTGAGGGACCGGTTCCGGCGTTAGCGCGGCGGGCTGATCGCGGTTGGCAGGTCGCGGCCCCATTTCAGGAAGGCGGCCTTAACGTCGGGCCGGGCTTTCAGGGTGCGCATCGTTGCCTTGGTCACCCGGTCGGGCGCGCTGGGCCTGTCGTTGACCAGGAAGGGCTGCAATTCGAACAATGCATCATCGCGGCTGTCTTCGGTTTCCAGCCGCTTGATCATTACGGCGGCGGCGGCGTCGAGGCGGCCCAGGCAAGCGAAGGCGGCTTGCAGCGCGCGGTTGTTGGCGTCCTTGGCCCATCCGGCGGGCAGAGCGGCACCGGCCTTCTGTGCATCGGCCGGCTTGCCGGAACGGGTGTGCGCGCAGACCCGGATGCCGGTCAGGGCCTGTTTGCCAAAGTCATTGAGGTCAGCGCTGTCGGCGGCGGTGACACGGGCCAGGGCATCGGCGTGGCGGCCGGCTTCTTCGGCCATGTCGGCGGCGATGATGCGAAACGCCAGGCCGCTGGGCCGGCCTTCGGTGGGCAAAGCTGCCACCGCGTCCAACAGCGCCAACGCCTCGTTGGCGCGGCCGGCATCGCTCAGCAGCGCGGCCTTGAGGTTGAGCGTCCACAATTCGCGGTTGTTCAGCTTGGCCAATGCTTCAGGGGCGGCGCCGATGTCCTTGATGCGCTCCAGCGCTTCGGGTTCCTTGCTGGCGATGTTGAGCGCTTCGGCGACGCCGGCGCGGGCCACGATCGATTGCGGATTGGCGGCCAGGCGCTTTTCGGCCGCCGCGATGAAGGCGGCATCGGCAATGTCGGCGCCGGGGCCCAGCCGGGCTTCCAGTGCCGGCCACAGCGATTGGTAACGCCGGTCGATGGCCAGCCGGGCGATGTTGGCGGTGTTGATCAGCGCGGCGATCA
>NZ_JBDNFM010000134.1:0-8579 GCF_041689835.1 Sandarakinorhabdus sp. | reverse complement strand
GCCGCGCAGCAGCGGGCGCAGCACGTTGCCGCCGGCTGCCTGCAACCCGGCCCAGCCGCGTTCCAGCCCGTCGGCGGCGGCATTGGAAATCACCGGGCCCATGAACGGCTGCGGCTCATCGAACGCGCCGCCCACGATCAGCCGGTCGCTCAGCGCCAGCACCGCCTCGATCAGCCGATCATCCCCCGCCTTCACGATCAGCCGCCGCGCATTGGTGCAGCGCTGCCCGGCAGACAGGAATGCCGATTGCACCACCGTGGCCGCCGCCGCGTCCACGTCGGCCACATCCCACGCCACCAGCGGATTGTTGCCGCCCATTTCCAGCGCAAGGATGCGGTGCGGCGTATCGGCAAACTGCAGCGCCAGGGCCGCACCAACATGCGCCGAACCGGTGAACAACAGCCCGTCAATCTCCGCGCCTGCCAGTTCGCGGCCCACATCGCCGCCGCCGTGCACAAGGTTCAGTACGCCGCCAGGCAGCCCCGCCTTGGCCCACAGCTGGGCCATGAAATCCGCCACCGCCGGCGTCTGCTCCGATGGCTTGAACACGATCGCATTGCCGGCCAGCAGCGCCGGCACGATATGGCCGTTGGGCAGATGCGCGGGGAAATTATACGGCCCCAGCACCGCCAGCACGCCGTGCGGCTTGTGGCGCAGTTGCTGGCGCACGCCGCCGGCCTCGGCCGTTTTCTCACCAGCGCGCTGCGCCTGTGCCGTGATCGAAATTTCCACCTTGGCCGCCACGCTGGCAACCTCGGTGCGGGTTTCCCACAGCGGCTTGCCGGTCTCGCTGGCAATCAGGCGGGCAAAGGCGTCGGCATCCGCCTCCACCGCCGCCTTGAACGCGCGGGCGATGGCGATACGCTGATCAAGCGGCGTGCGTGCCCAGCCCGGCGCCGCAGCACGGGCGCGGGCCACGGCAGCGGCAACCCCGCCCGTCTCGCCGGTCCAGATCGCTTCGCCTGTGCAAGGGTTGGTGGACACAAGCTCAGCACGCGACATGGCGGATCCTCGTGCCGGGCACGATGCCCAGCGCATTGGCAATGGCGGCAGGCAGAGCCCAGGCCCCAGAGTCTGCAACTTCGGCAAGCGGCGACAAAAACGCCTGGAAGCCGTGCAAGGTGCCGGCGGCGACCAGATGCGACGGCCCGTCGATGGCATCGGCCAGCGCGGCCACTTCGGTTTCGCGGGCGCTGCGGATGGTTTTCAGATCATCGATGCGGGCGTTCACTGTCGGGCCGCCGTCGAAGATGTCGACATAATTGTCGAACGCAAAGCCTTCGGACAGCAGCATCGCCAGCGCCGCGCGGCCCGAAGCGTGCGGCTGGCCGATGGCCGCGCGGGCGTCATCGGTCAGCAGATCGGTATAAATCGGGTGGCGCGGCATCAGATCGGCGATGAACTGGTTGCCGTGCACGGCGTTGAATTCGTCGGCTTCGGGAAAGCTCAACCCGAAGAATTTGCGGCCCAGCGCATCCCAGAACGGCGAGTGGCCATCCGCGTCCATCACGCCGCGCAATTCCGCGATCAGCCGATCACCAAAACGCGCCCGGTGCTGGGCAATGAACAGATATCGCGCCCGCGCCAACAAGCGCCCCAGCCCGCCGGTGCGCAGATCGGGATGCAAAAACAGCCCGCCCACTTCGGATGCGCCGTCAAAATCGCTGGTAAGGGACAGGAACTGGATGCGCAGCGTGCGCGCCAGCTCGCGGCTGGTCTGGGTGAGGGTGCACAGCTTGTAACTGTAAAACGGCCATTCCGAACCGACCCGGCTGAACACCATGCCGGTGCCGCCGATGCGCCCAGTGGCGACCTCTTCCAGCAACAGCAGGTACAGCTCACCGTGCGGCACGTCGTCGGTGCGCGCAAAACTGGCGTCGGACCACGCAATGCGGCGGGCGAGCGCGGCTTCGTCTGGCGGCAGATTGGTAAAGCCGCCGCCGGTCAGTTTTGCAAGCTCCAGCACAGCCGGCAGATCAGCGGCGCGGGCCGGCCGCACGCGCCATTGCCCGGGGGCGATACCGAACGCTGTCATCGCTGCCACCCGTGCTGCGCCACGCGCAGCAGCACCAATGCGGCCAACCTGGCGCGTTCCTCCAGCGAATCGGCACACAAAAATTCATCGCTGCTGTGAATGGCGCCGCCGCGCGGGCCCATGGTATCGACCACCGCCAGCCCGGTCGCGGCCAGATTATTGCCGTCACAAACGCCGCCGGTGTCGCGCCAGCCAATCGCCAGCCCCAGCGACGCGCCGCAGGATTTGACCAGATCGAACAAACGCTGCTGATTGGCATCAAGCGGCTTGGGCGGCCGCGCAAAGCCGCCATGAACATGGATATGCACATCGTGCGCCGCCGCCACCGCTGCGACGCAATCATTGATGCCGGCTTCGGCGCGCAACTGTGCCTGCCCCGATCGCGGCCGCATGTTCCAGCGCAGCACGGCCATATCGGGCACGATATTGTTCGGCCCGCCGCCGTCGATCTTCGCGGGGTTCACCGACAGATCATCGCCCGCCAGTGCCGCCAGCCGCAGCGCCAGATCGGCCGCCGCCAGCAGCGCATTGCGGCCATCGGCTGGATTGCGCCCCGCATGCGCCGCGCGGCCATGCACCGCCGCGGAAAAATTGCCCGAACCAGCCCGCGCTCCGGCCAGAGTGCCATCGGGCAGCGCCGGTTCGAAGGTCAGCCCCAGATGGCAGCGCTGCGCGGCGGCGGCGAGCAACGGCGCCGAGCCGGGGGAGGAAACTTCTTCATCAGCGTTCAGAATCACTTCCCAGCCCAGGGCATCGGCAAACGGGCTGGCTTCCAGCACGTCCAGCGCGGCCTTGATCACCGCGATGCCGCCTTTCATGTCGGCAACGCCGGGGCCATTCAGCGTATCGGCATCAAGCCAGCGGCAGGCTTGAAACGCGTTATCGGCGGCAAACACCGTATCCATATGGCCCGTCAACAGCACGCGCACCGGGGCATCGGCGCGCTTGATGATGTGCAGATTGTCGCCGTGGCCCAGGCTGCGCTGCTGGCCGCTGGCATCGATCTGGCTGGCCGGCGCCGGCGCCACCCGCACCGCAGTGCCGCCCAAGGGCGCAAATGCCGCTTCCAGCACATCAGCCATCTGCGCCAATCCGGCCAGATTGCGGCTGCCGGTATTGATCGCCGCCCACGCCTCGATCTCGGCCAGCATCGCTGTCCGCTGCCCGTCGATACGGGCCAGAGCTTGGGCTTCGCCGGGCGACAGACTGGTCATGGCAGCACCATAATCTGTGACTTGCACAACCGCCAGCCGTTTTTGTGATTCATGTCACATCAGTTTGGTGCGGCGGTATGCCGGGCCTTCGTTTGCCTGCCACCTTGACCGCGCGGCTGGTTACTGGGCATGACAGTGTCATGACAAAGCGTCGGCTCGATTGGGGTCGGGTAAGGCGCGGCACCGATTGGCCTCGATTGGCAAGGGGATATTGCTTGAGCAAATGGCGCATCAAGTCGCTGGACGCGATCCTGGCGACGGCTGAAAAGAAATCGCTTACCCGTTCGCTGGGGGCCTTCCAGCTCACCATGCTGGGCATCGGCGGCATCATCGGCACCGGCATCTTCGTCCTCACCGCCGAAGCCGCGCAGCTCGCCGGGCCGGGCATGCTTGTCAGCTTCGTGATTTCCGCCGTGGTCTGCGGGCTGGCGGCGCTGTGCTATGCCGAACTCGCCGCGATGGTGCCGGTGTCGGGCAGCGCCTACACCTACAGCTATGCCACCTTCGGCGAAGTGCTGGCCTGGATCGTCGGCTGGGCACTGGTGCTCGAATATGCGGTCGCTGCCAGCGCGGTTGCGGTCGGCTGGTCCGGCTACATGGTGGGCGTGTTCGACAATTTCCTCGGGGTTCAGCTGCCACCGGCGCTGGTGACAGGGCCCTATGCGGGCGGCATCATCAATCTGCCGGCTGTGGTCATTGCCTTGGCGGTGACCTGGCTGCTCGTCCTCGGCACCAAGGAAAGCGCTACGGTCAACAGCGTATTGGTCACCGTGAAGGTGGTGGCACTGGCGGCCTTCATCTTCCTGGCAGTGCCAGCGGCCACGGCCGAAAACTTCACGCCGTTCCTGCCGCTGGGTGCCACCGGTGCCATCGGGGCGGCTTCGATCATCTTCTTTGCCTTCGTGGGCTTCGACGCGGTTTCGACGGCAGCGGAAGAAACCAAGAACCCGCAGCGCAACATCCCAATCGGGTTGATCGCCAGCCTCGCCATCTGCACCGTGTTCTACATGCTGGTCGGCACCGGCGTCATCGGCAGCTTTGGCGCGCAGCCGGTGTTCGGCCCGAACGGTGAAGCCCTGGCGCCCGGCTCGCCCGAACTGGTGGCCCAGTGCAAGACCTTTGCCGAAGCCACACTGCCGGTGGTCTGCTCCAACGAAGCACTCGCGCACGTGCTGCGCGCCATCGGCCATCCCGGCGTGGGCAACGTGCTCGGCCTGGCCGCCGGCTTTGCGCTGCCGTCCGTCGTCCTCATGATGATGTTCGCACAAACCCGCGTATTCTTCGTGATGAGCCGCGACGGCCTGCTGCCCGCCGCGCTGTCCAAGGTCCACCCGAAATACGGCACGCCGCACGTGGTGACGATCATCACCGGCCTCGGCGTTGCGGTTTCGGCGGCGTTCTTCCCGGTCGGCCAGCTGGCTTCGGTGTCGAACGGCGGCACGCTGTGTGCCTTCTTCTTTGTCAGCCTGGCAATCATGGTGCTGCGCCGCAGCGACCCCACCCGCAAACGCGCCTTCCGCACCCCGGCCGTCTGGCTGGTGGCACCGCTTGCGGCGGCTGGCTGCCTGCTGCTGTTCGGCTTTCTCAGCTGGGTGGCACAGGCGGTGTTCTTCGGCTGGGCCGCGATCGGGCTGGTGTTCTACTTCCTTTATGGCCGCAGCCGTTCCAACGTGGCGCGCGGCATCACCGTGGTGGGCGAACTTGATCAGGGCGTGCCGCCTCAGGGCGTGCCGCCGCTGCCGGGAATCCACACCCCGGGCGGCAAGGACGCCTGATCCGCAATCCCCTCTCCCCCGTCAGCCACGAAACCTGCCGGGGGGGGGATTTCCGATCGTTGCGCCTTCGGGCAGACCATGTGAAACCTACCCGGAGCTCACTTTGGGTTGAATCCGGCGACTGCCTTGGCTCACCCCGAAGCAAATGTTAAGCTGCTACCGCCACTCAGAGACCCCAGCTTGATGTCCCGCAGAAAGATCGATCTGGAAACCAAGGGCGCGGAACTGGTCGAAACGGCCGACGTCCAGCGGACCAATCAGGAATCCTTTGCCCAGGCCGTCGATGCGGTCGGCACCGGATCGGTGCTTGGTTACCGGCTCGAACAACAGGCGGCACTGTCCAATTTCGGCATGGAAGCGCTGAAATCGGCCAGTGTTTCCGATCTGCTCGATCAGGCCGCCAAAACCGCCGCCATCGGCATGCGCGCCAACCTTTCGAAAATTCTGGAATACCGCTCCGCCGAAAACGACCTTCTTGTCCGCGCCGGTATCGGCTGGCGCGCGGGCGTCGTCGGCACAGCGACGTTCGGCACCGATCTTGAATCGCCGGCCGGCTATGCCTTCCACACAGGTTCGCCAGTGATTTCCAATCATCTGGAGGGCGAAGACCAGTTTCG
Source organism: Sandarakinorhabdus sp. (assembly GCF_041689835.1). Taxonomy (GTDB): domain Bacteria; phylum Pseudomonadota; class Alphaproteobacteria; order Sphingomonadales; family Sphingomonadaceae; genus Sandarakinorhabdus. The sequence goes on along the minus strand of NZ_JBDNFM010000134.1, from coordinate 2,938 downwards.
CACCCCGCAGCTCATGGTCGAACACGGCGTCAAGCGCGCGATCAACGTGCTCATCACCTACGAAGGCGGCCGCTGGGGCGTACTTGAGGTGGATAGCTCGTCTGGCGGCGAATTCGAAGCGGCCGATCTGGCGTTTCTGCAAGGCCTGGCCAATTTCGTCGGCGTCGCGCTCAACCGTCAGGCCGCCGAAGACCGTCTGTCGAAAGCCCTAAAATATCAGAAGGTTCTGGTTCAGGAGGCCAGCCACCGCGTGAAGAACAGCCTCGCAATCCTGTCGGGCATCCTCACGCTGCGCGCCAAATCGAGCCAGACCGCCCGAGAGGCCGACGCCCTTGGTGATGCGTCGGATCGGGTGATCGCCGTCGCGCGCACCCACGACCTGCTGTGGCGCGAAGCCAGCAACGACATGATCGATCTTGGCATGCTGCTCTCCGACCTGTGCCGCACACTGGGTGACCAGCTCGACCACATCGACATTGGCTGCCACGTCGAAGACATCGAAGCATCACCCGATGACGCGGCGTCATTTGCGCTGCTGGTGACCGAACTGGTCACCAATGCGGCCAAGCACGCTTATGGTCCGGGCGGCGGCACGGTTCGGGTCGAACTGGTCAAGGCCGGCGGCTGCCGGGTGCTGACTGTCGCCGACAAAGGCAAAGGCCTCGCCGCGGATTTCAGCATCGAAACGGCCGGCAAGGACAGTCTGGGCATGAGCCTCATCCAAGCCCTGGCCCACAGCCTAGGCGGCACTGTCGAATTCAGCCGGGGCGTCGGCACCCGCTTCACCGTCAGATTCTAGCCCAGCTTCGCCGCCACCAGCGCTTGCAAATCCGCTTCGGGACGCGCGCCAAAATGGCTGATCACTTCAGCCGCCGCAATGCACCCGATGCGCGCACAATCGGGCAGGCTGCGGCCCTGCACCAGCCCCGCCATGAAGCCGCCGGCAAACAGATCGCCCGCACCCGTGGTATCCACCACCTTGGCAACTTTTTCGCCTGCCACGTCATACCGCTGACCGCCGCCGATCACGACAGCGCCCTTCTCGCTGCGGGTAACGACCGTGATGCAGGCATGCCTCGCCAGCTCGGCCATCGCGGCATCGATATCGTCCGTCTGATACAGCGCCTTCACCTCGTTCTCGTTGCCGAACATGATATCGACATGGCTGGACAGCAGATCGCGGAAATCAGCCCGGTGGCCCTCCACGCAAAACACATCTGAAAGGGTGAACGCCACCTTGTTGCCCGCCTCGCGCGCCACCTTGATGGCGGCCTGCATGGCAGCACGCGGCCCGGCCGGATCCCACAGATAGCCTTCCAGATACAAGATGCCCGATGCCGCCACCAGTTCAGCATCCAGATCGCTGGCATCCAGTTCCTGGCACGCGCCCAGATAAGTGTTCATCGTGCGCTCCCCATCAGGCGTCACCACGATCAGGCAGCGGCCCGTCGGCGGCCCGCCCGTGGCCGGCGCGGTGGCGAAATGCACGCCAGCGGCGCGAATATCGCGCGTGAACACTTGCCCCAGTTGGTCCGCCGCAACGCGCCCGACAAAGGCACTGCGCGCACCCAGCATCGCCGATCCCACCACCGAATTGGCCGCCGAACCACCACTAATTTCGCGGCCCCGATCCCTGCCGCGCCCCATGGCAGCGTACAGCGCCTCGCCTTCACCGGCATCGATCAGGCGCATGCAGCCATGCGCGATGTTGCGGCTGCTCAGGAAATCCGGGGTCTCACTGCTGATCACGTCAACAATGGCGTTGCCCATGGCGAGAATGTCGAATTGCGGCATCAAAGGCTCCTGAAACAACTGGCGCTGCCTTAGCCGCTTGCCCCGCCCCTGCCCACCCCCTAGCGTGCAGCGGTGCCCGCCGCCTTCATCCTCAGCTTTGCGCAATTGTGGGACCCGGCCATCCGCCGGATCCTGCTGCGCGCGCTGCTGCTCACGCTGGTGCTGTTTGCCGGGCTGGCCTGGGCGATCGTCACCGGGGTGGACGCAATCGAAACCAGTGGCTGGCCCGGCTGGCTGCGGCGCCTGTGGGCGGCCGGCGCCGGCGATGCCGCGGCCTTCCTGCTTTCCATGCTGCTCACCTGGCTGGGCTTCACCAGCATCGCGACGGCCGTGACGGCAATGTGGCAAGACGAGATCATCGTCGCCGTCGAAACCCGCTATTACCCGAACGCCAAAGGCCACGCGCTGGGCCTGGGCGTTGAACTCGCCATGGGCGGCCGCGCCGCGATCCGCGTGGCGCTGATCAACATGGCGCTGCTGCCAGCCTACCTCCTGCTGCTCGTAACCGGCATCGGCCCGCTGATCCTGTTCATCATCGCCAACGGCTGGGCCCTGGGCCGCGAAACTCTCGAAGCCGTCGCCGCCCGCCACGTCCCCCTCGGCGAATCCCGCGCCTGGCCGGGGCAGCACAAATGGGACAGCTGGGGTATCGGCATCGGCACAGCCGGTCTGTTCGCCGTGCCGGTGCTCAACCTGGTGGCGCCGGTGATGGGCGCGATGATGGCAACGCATATCTTCCACCGGGAGCGGGAGGATGAGGCGAAAGTGAAAAAGGCAGAATAGCCTCCGGCGGGCAGGGTCGCAGACCCTGCCCCCGTTTGTTTTCGGTCAGCGCTTGATGGCAGACTTGGGGTGGAAAGCTGCCGCCTCAAACTTAAGTGTCGAATGACCGATTTTGGGACATTGTTGCCATCCCTTGAGGCTGCGGCGAACGACAGCTTCCGCCCAGTTGCGGACGTTGGCCTTCAGTCGCACCATACCCGATTGCGGTCGTTTGCGCTTCGGCTAACATCGCCGAATGCGACCCTTTCCCACTCTAGTTCTGATAGCCTTATTCTTGAGCGCATGCGGACGTTCTGCATGGAAGCAGACCAGTCAAGAAATGTCGCCAGACCAGAAGTACATGGCTGTTGCCGAGTACAAG
>NZ_JBDNFM010000133.1:0-7509 GCF_041689835.1 Sandarakinorhabdus sp. | reverse complement strand
GCTGGACCGCATCGAAAGCGGCAGCCGCCTGACGTACGGCGTAGAATATACGCTGGATCGGCCAGGCTGGCAGCTGCGTGCCGAAATCGGCCAATCGCTGCGGTTGAGCGGCGATTGCAACGAATTTGCCGATGGCACCGGCTTTTGCGGCCGCGTGTCCGACGTGGTGGGCCGAACCAGTCTCAAATACGGCCGGCTGGTTGAACTTACCCACCGGTTCCGGTTGGACAAGGACAATTTTGCCGTTCGCCGCAACGAAATCGATCTGACGGTGGGTGGGCGGCGTTCATTTGTGTCTTTGGCCTACATCCGGCTCAACCGAAACGTCACGCTGGAGGATCTGGAAGACCGGCAGGAACTGCGCATCGCCGGGCGGCTGGCCATCGCGCGGTACTGGGCGCTGTTTGGCAATGCCATCGTCGATCTGACCACGCGGAACGACAATCCGCTTTCGAACGGCGATGGTTTTCGCGGCATCCGCCACCGTGTCGGCCTGCAATATGAAGATGAATGTTTCCGCTTCGGCATCGGCTGGCGCCGCGATTATGTCGGCGATCGTGATTTCCGCCCCGGCAACAATTTCCAGATCAGCATCGCCTTCAAGACGCTGGGGCAATGATCATTTCAGCCGGCGTTCAGGCGGGGAACGGCATCGCGGCAACTTATGGCCCAAACAAGCGCTTTCCCCGGCCGCTGCCCTTGCGCTAAGGGCGTTTCATCGGGGGGTGCGCTGCGGCGCTTCGGAGCATGTGGATGAAGGTGAAATTGCTGAACGGCCCGCTGGCCCTGGTTGCGCTGGTTCCGGTTGCGCTGGCGATGGCGGTGCCCACGGGCAACGCCAGCCTGCTCGCCCAGGCTGCAAACCGCAGTTTTTCGGCCAACGATCTGCCCGAGCTGGTGGTCATGGGCGATGTCGATCCGGCACTGCGCAAGGCCCAGGCCATTGTAAACGGTGACGTGATTACCGATACCGACATCGATCAGCGGCTGGGGCTGGTGCTGGCGGCCAACGGCGGCAAGGTGGACGATGCTGAAAAGCAGCGGCTGCGCCTGCAGATCATCCGCAACCTGATCGATGAAAAACTGCAACTGCAAGAAGCCTCGGAAAACGACATCCGCATTCCCGAAGCCGAAGTGACCCGATCGTTCGAGCGCATTGCCCAGAATTTCAAGCGCACGCCGGCCCAATTCATCACCTATCTGCACGACGGCGGATCGTCGGTAAACAGCCTGAAAGGCCAGATCCGCGCCGAAATGGCCTGGAGCCGGGTGCTGCGCCGCAAGGTGGAGCCGCTGGTCAATGTTGGCGATGATGAAGTGCAGCAGGTGATCGACAAATTGAACGCCGCCAAGGGCAAGGACGAATTTCACGTTGGCGAGATTTTCCTTTCGGCAACGCCCGAAAATCTTGATGCGGTGATGGAAGATGCCTCGCGCATCGTCGGCCAGATCCGCGGCGGCGCCAGCTTTGTGGCTTATGCCCGCCAGTTTTCCGAAGCTTCCAGCGCCGGCCTGGGCGGCGATCTGGGCTGGGTGCGCGGCGAACAGTTGAACGATGGGGTGGCACCGGCCGTCGCCGGATTGAACCCCGGCCAGATCACCGATGCCATTCCGGTGACGGGCGGCATTGCCATCATGGCGCTGATTGAAAAGCGTCAGGTGCTGGCCGCCGATCCGTTGCTGGCGATGCTGAGCCTGAAACAGTTGACCGTGCCGCTGAAAGCCAACACCACCGAAGAACAGGCCCGCGCCAAGGTGCAGGAAATCGGCAGCATCACCCAGAATATGGGCGGCTGCGGCGGCGTCGAGGCGCTGGCGCAAAAAGTCGGCGGCGAAGTGGCCAACAACGATGCCGTGCGCATGAAGGATCTGCCGGCGCCGTTGCAGGTTATCCTGGGCCGCATGTCGATCGGCGAAGCCACGCCGGCCTTTGGTTCGGCCGAAGAAGGCCTGCGCGTGCTGGTGCTGTGTGGCCGGGATGACAGCCAGGTTCAGTCCAAGGCGCCCAATTTCGAGGAAATCTATGCCCAGATGAACGATGAGCGCGTCAACATGCGCGCTCGCCGTTACCTGCGCGATCTTCGCCGCGACGCCATCGTCGATTATCGTTGATGGCGGCAGTGCCCGCCCCATTGGCGGTTTCCATCGGCGATCCCGCCGGCATCGGCCCGGAAATCATCGCCGGTGCCTGGGAACGGCGGGTGGCGGCTGGGCTGCCGCCGTTTCTGGCCATTGGCGATGCCCGTTCGATCCGTGCTGTGTGGGCGGGGCCGATCGCCGTGCTGTCCGATCCGGCGGCGGCAGCTGGCGCTTTCGATACCGCGCTGCCGCTGATCCAGGTTGATGACCCGGGCGAGATCGTCCCGGGCGAGCCCAATCTGGCTGGCGCCCGCTGCGCGCTCGACAGCCTTGAACTCGCCGCCGGCATCACCCGCCAAGGCATGACTTCAGGCCTCGTCACCGGCCCGGTATCGAAAGCCCAATTGTTTGCCATCGGCTTTACCTATCCGGGGCAAACCGAATTTGTGGCGGAACGCTGCGGCGTTTCGGCGGGCAACGCCGTGATGTTGCTGGCCGGGCCGTCGTTGCGCACCATTCCGCTCACCGTGCACGTGCCGCTTGCTGATGTGCCGCGCCTTGTCACCTGCGATCTGATCGTCAACCGCGCCCGCATCGCCGCCCGCGCGCTGATCCGGGATTTCGGCATCGAACGCCCGCGCCTGGCCATTGCCGGGCTCAATCCGCACGCCGGCGAAAACGGTACGCTGGGCCGCGAGGAAGTGGAAATCATCCGCCCCGCCATCGAAATCCTGCGCAGCGAGGGCCTCGATGTGACCGGGCCATTGCCAGCCGACACCATGTTTCACGCCCGCGCCCGCGCCAGGTACGACGTGGCCCTGTGCCTGTATCACGATCAGGCGCTGATCCCGCTGAAGGCGCTGCATTTCGATGACGGCGTTAACGTCACGCTGGGCTTGCCGATCGTGCGCACCTCCCCCGATCATGGTACCGCCTTCGATATCGCCGGCACCGGCACGGCCATCCCCAGTGCGATGATTGCAGCCATCCGCATGGCCGGCGAGTGCGCGGCCCGCCGCGCGCAGGGCTGACGCGATGAGTGACGCAGGCACTTTGGCCAAACTGCCGCCGCTGCGCGAGGTGATCGCTGCGCACGGTCTCAACGCCAAGAAATCGCTTGGCCAGAATTTCCTTACCGATACCAATTTGCTCGACCGGATCGCCCGTATTCCCGGCCTTGGCGAGGGATCACGCGTGTACGAAGTCGGCCCCGGCCCCGGCGGCCTCACCCGCGCGCTGCTCCGAACCGGTGCGCAGGTTTTTGCTGTCGAACGCGATGACCGCGCCCTGCCCGCGCTGGCGGAACTGGCAGCCGCAGCCGATGGTCGGCTCACGGTGGTGGGCGGTGATGCGATGGCGGTCGATCCCCGCGCACTGGCCGGAGACGGCGCGCACATCGTGGCCAACCTGCCCTATAATATCGGCACGGCGCTGTTCACCGGCTGGCTGGACAGCCCCGAATGGCCGCCGTGGTGGGCCAGCCTCACGCTGATGTTCCAGAAAGAAGTCGCCCAGCGCATCATCGCTGCGCCGGGCAGCAACGCCTATGGCCGGCTTTCGGTGCTGGCGCAGTGGCGTTCCACGCCCAAAATCGCGCTCACCTTGCCGGCCCGTGCCTTTGTGCCGGCGCCCAAGGTGGATTCCGCCGTGGTGCATCTGGTGCCGCGCACGCCCATGGCTCCGGCCCGCCCCGCCACGCTGGCAGCGCTTACGGCTGCGGCTTTTGGCCAACGCCGCAAGATGCTGCGCGCCAGCGTGCGCGGCCTGCCCGGCGCGCTTGAAGCACTGGAAGCCGAAGGCATCAAGCCCGAAGCCCGCGCCGAAACGGTGCCGGTGGAGGCATTTGCCAAGGCGGCAGCGCGGCTGGGGTAACGGCGGCGCGTGGTGCCACGGCACGCGCCCACCAAACTCATTCCGTCACGCTGGCGCATGCCAGCATCCACTGTACCGTCGGCGCGAGTCTCCCCACGCTGAGCACCTGCTCGGCGATGGATACTGGCCTGCGCCAGCATGACGTGATGAGTGAAGGCGAGTTAGTCCCGCACGCCCCCCAAGCTCAATTCTGCTTGGGCTTGTCCTTGGCGGGCGCAACACTTGCTTGCTGGCTGGCCTTGGTGATCACGCCTTCCAGCCGGGCGGCGGCGCTGCATTCAGTCTTGCACAGCGCCTTGATGCGGGCGAGGTTGATCTGGGCCCGCGCCGTCGCGCCGCGTGCCACCAGCGCCCGGCCCTGGCCTTCCAGCGCCGAAATATCCGACGGATTGAGCGCCAGCGCCTCGCGGTAATATTTCACCGCCTTGCCAGGAAGGCCCAGTTTCTCATAAGCCGCCGCGATGCCGGCAAAAGCCGCAACATTGCGCGGATCGCTGGCCAGTGCGGCTTCGAAACTGTCGATGGCGTCCTGCGCCTTGCCAGCGGCCAGCGCGGCCTGTCCGGCAGCGGCCATCTGTACCGAAACCGGCTTCAACTGATCGTCACGGCCCGGCGCAGCGATGGCTGCTGAGGCGATAAGGGCAAGCGGCAACAGGAACGTGAAACGCATCAATGGTCTCCCTGCGCGTTCCCTTATCAAAGCCGGGATGACTGCGCGATGAAAAAGCCATCGCACCCATCGTCGGCTGGTGTCAGAATGCGGCTCTGCCAAGGGGCCAAGCCCAATGTTCCGCCCAATTGCGTGTCGGCCAGCTGCGATTCCCCTTCGGCCGGCAGCAGCGAACACACGATGTAAACGATCCGCCCGCCGGGCCGCAGCAGCAACGTCGCCAGCTCGATCAGCATGGCCTGCGTCGCCGCCAGCCGCACCAGCCGCTCACGCGTCAGCCGCCAGCGGCTTTCCGGGTTGCGCCGCCAGGTACCGCTGCCCGAACAGGGCGCATCGATCAGCACGGCATCGCAGCTGCCCATCAGATCAGCCAGGGCGCCGGCCTCCCCGCCGGGATTGAGCAGGCGGGTTTCCACTGTTGCGCCAGCCCGTGCCGCGCGCGGCGGCAATTGGGATAGGCGCGCACGGTCGGTATCGCAGGCAATCAGCCGGCCGCGATCATCCTCTGGCCCGCGCATGTCGGCTGCCAGCGCCAGCGTCTTGCCGCCAGCCCCGGCGCACAGGTCCACCACCGTTTCGCCCGGCCGCGCGGCCAGCGTAGCCGCCGCAAGCTGGCTGCCGGCATCCTGCACCTCGATCTGGCCGGCCTGATATTCCGGTAAATCTTCCACATTGGTGCCCGATGGCAGCCGGACGCCGTGCGCAGTCGCCGCCAACAGCTGCCAATCGGGATGATCGGCCAGCACCGCATCACGGCTGGCGCGCATGGCATTCACCCGCACATCCAGCGGTGCCCGGCCCAGCAGCGCGGCCAATTGCCGATCCGCATCCGGCCCGAACCGCTCGGCCAGCATCTGTTGCAGCCACGCCGGGGCCAGGCCGGAACTTGCCGCCGGTTCGCCGTGCACCAGCGCCGGCGGCGCGTGGCCAGCAGCGCCGAACAGCGCAAGCAACGACGGATCCTGAGCGCGGGCATGGCCGATGACCGCCGCACGCCCCGAAACCGGGCGTTCGCCCAGCGATCGGATCACGGCAAACACCAGATCGCGCACGGCACGGCGATCCTTCGATCCGGCATAGCGGCGGGTGGTGAAATAGCGTTGGATGATCGTATCGGCCGCAGCTCCGCCATCGCGGGCGGCAGTGATCACCTGATCCAGTATTTCGATGGCGGCCTGAAGGCGTGCAGCAGGTATCATCCGCCGATCACCCGCCGGTCGGATAATTGGGGGCTTCGCGCGTAATCGTCACGTCGTGAACGTGGCTTTCCTTGAGGCCGGCATTGGTGATGCGGATGAATTCGGCGCGTTCGCGGAACTGTTCCAGTGTGGCCGAACCCGTATAGCCCATCGCCGCCTTCACGCCGCCCACCAGTTGATGCAGCACATTGGCAGCCGGGCCCTTGAACGGCACCTGACCTTCAATGCCTTCGGGCACCAGTTTCAGCTGATCCTTGATGTCCTGCTGAAAATAGCGATCGGCACTGCCGCGCGCCATGGCGCCCACGCTGCCCATGCCGCGATACGATTTGTAGGTGCGGCCCTGCCACAGGAAGGTTTCACCCGGCGCTTCTTCGGTGCCAGCCAGCAGACTGCCCACCATCACGCCGCTGGCGCCTGCGGCCAGCGCCTTGGCAACATCGCCGCTGGTGCGCAGGCCGCCATCGGCGATCACCGGAATGCCGCGTTTCCAGGCGGCTTCGGCCGTGTCCATCACCGCGGTGAGCTGCGGCACGCCGACGCCGGCAACCACACGAGTGGTGCAGATCGAACCGGGGCCGATGCCCACCTTGATGCCATCGGCGCCGGCATCGATCAGGGCCAGGGCCGCACCAGCGGTGGCCACGTTGCCGGCAATCACCTGAGCGGAATTGCTGTATTTCTTGATGCGCGCCACGGCTTCGGCCACGCGGTCGCTGTGGCCGTGGGCGGTATCGACGATGATCAGGTCACACTCGGCATCGAGCAGGGCAAGCGTGCGTTCAAAGCCGGTGTCTCCCACGGTGGTGGCAGCGGCAACACGCAAACGGCCGGCGGCATCCATGGTGGCGTTGGGATGGTTCACCGCCCGCACGATATCCTTCATGGTGATCAGGCCGATGCAATGGCCGTCATCATCCACCACGATCAGCTTTTCGATCCGGCGGTTGTGCAGCAGGCGGCGGGCTTCGGCTTCGGTTACCCCCGGGCGCACCGTGACGAGATTTTCCTTGGTCATCAGCTCGGCAATCGGCTGGGCATCATTTTCGGCAAAACGCAGATCACGGTTGGTGACAATGCCGACAAGCTTGCCGGGCGCGCCGCCAGCGCCAACGCGTTCCACCACCGGAAAGCCCGAAATGCGGTGGCTGGCCATCTGGGCGCGGGCATCGCCCAGCGTCTGATCCGGGGTGAGCGTGACCGGGTTGACCACCATGCCGCTTTCAAAGCGCTTCACCTGCCGCACGGCCAGCGCCTGTTCTTCCACGGTCAGATTGCGGTGCAGCACGCCGATGCCGCCCAGTTGCGCCATGGTGATGGCCATGTCGGCTTCGGTCACCGTGTCCATCGCCGCCGACAGGACCGGAATGTTGAGGCTGATGCCTTGCGTCACCCGGGTCGAAGTATCGGCCATGCTGGGCAACACGGACGATGCAGCCGGCACCAGCAGCACATCATCGAAGGTCAGGCCCAGGCGGGGTTCCTTGATGCGGGATTCCATGGCGTGCGTTTCCTCTGGCAGCGGCGGTGGGCTTCCATAGGGGTGAAGGGCGCACATGAAAAGAGCGCGCTGCGGTGTGGCAGCGCGCTCCGTTCGGCTTGATCGTCGCAGCGCGGTTCAGACGCGCAATTCAAACCCCGGCCAGCACACCGTAAAACTGTGCCATTTGCTGGCGAGTGCCGGCTTTC
>NZ_JBDNFM010000132.1:0-17232 GCF_041689835.1 Sandarakinorhabdus sp. | reverse complement strand
CACAGGCCAGCCCTTCACCGCGCCGCGCCCAGCCAAAAAATCCCTTCAATGCCGAAACTTCGCGCGCCAGGCTGGACGCGGCCAGGCCGTCCCCGCGCCGCATCGCCAGAAAGGCGCGCAAATCGGCCGCCGTCAGCGTTGCCAGCCGCCCTCCCGTCACCAGCCCACCCAGATGCGTGGACAGAAAATCGTCGAACCGTTCCAGCGTCAGGCCATAAGCCCTGAGCGTGTGGACAGACAATCGCCGTTGATCGCCGGAAAAGGCGAGAAAACGCCCAATCAGGTTGGCCAGCGGATCGGCAGCGGCGCTCAGACGATGCCCATCACAGGATCGATTGGCCGGTCTTGGCCCAATCGGCCATGAACGCCGCCAGCCCTTTTTCGGTCAGCGCGTGGGCAGCAAGCTGCTTGATGATCGCCGGCGGCATGGTGGCAACATCGGCGCCGATCCGCGCCGCAGCCAGCACATGCACCGGGCTGCGCACGCTGGCGACGAGAATTTGCGTCTTGAAATCATAATTGTCGTAGATGGTGCGGATATCCTGAATCAGCTCCATCCCGTCGTGGCCGATATCATCCAGCCGGCCGACGAATGGCGAAACATAGGTCGCGCCGGCCTTGGCCGCGAGCAGCGCCTGATTAGCCGAAAAACACAGCGTCACGTTGGTTTGCACGCCTTCCGCCGCAAGCGACTTGCAGGTTTTCAGGCCATCGAGGGTCAGCGGCAGCTTGATGCAGATGTTGGGCGCCAGCGCCCGCAGCACGGCGGCTTCCTTCATCATGGTGGCATGATCCAGCGCCACCACTTCGGCTGAAACCGGGCCATCGACGATCCCGCAGATTTCCTTGACGACTTCGAGGAAATTGCGCCCCGATTTGGCGATCAGGCTGGGATTGGTGGTCACCCCGTCCAGCAGGCCGGTGGCGGCCAGATCGGCGATTTCGGCAACATCGGCGGTGTCGGCAAAAAATTTCATGGTGGGGGCCTTCGTGTGGCTGATTCGACCGCATCCATAACCCAAGCAGCCCGTCTGTCCTACAGCCAGCGCTGATGATAGCGTTCGCGCAAGGTCGGGTTCAGCAACCACTGGGGGAATTGCACCATGACCACATTCGAACTGCAAAAAGCCCTCGAGGCCAAAGGCTTTGATCCGGGCGATATCGACGGCGTGATGGGCCGCAACACCATCGCTGCCATCCGCGCTTTTCAGGCCGCAAATGGCCTCGAAGTCGACGGGGTGGCGGGCAAGAACACGCTGGCCAAACTCGGCGCCAGCGCGGTCACGGCTGCGCCCGATCCGCTATCCAGCCTGTCGATGCCATGGTTCACCGAAGCCCAGCGCGTGATCGGCATCAAGGAAGACACCGGCCCCGCATCAAACCCGCTCATCATCGGTTGGGCGCGGCGGCTGCGCATCGATTACGGCAATGACGAAATCAGCTGGTGCGGGCTGTTCGTCGCCCACTGCATCGGCCTCACCCTGCCCGGCGAAGTGCTGCCCACCAACCTGCTGGGCGCGCGAAACTGGGGCAATTTCGGCATCGGCTGCACGCCCCAGCCCGGCGCGGTGATGACCTTCTGGCGCGAAAGCCGCAGCGGCTGGAAAGGCCATGTCGGGTTTTATCTGGGCGAGGATGCACTGGCCTACCACATTCTGGGCGGCAACCAGGGCGACGCCGTCAACGTCAAACGCTTTGCCCGCACACGCTTTCTCACTGCCCGCTGGCCCAAATCCGCCCCCGCCCCCACCGGCGCCCCCCGCACCCTGCGGCCCTACGGGCGATTTTCCGACAACGAGCAGTAAGGCCGGCGGGCCAGGACGGCCCCTGGTGCCCTTCGCACAAACCCGAATCCGCTCATGCCTCGACAAGCTCGGCATGAGCCGGTTCGGGTGCGGCCGACAGCTGTGGCTGACCGGGTTTCAGGCCCCGGCCACCTGCTTCTTCAATTCGGTCTTGAGGATCTTGCCATTGGCGTTGCGCGGCAGCGGCTCGCGGCTGAAGTGGATCGCCACCGGCACCTTGAACGACGCCTGCCGCGCCGCCACAAACGCCCGCAATTCGGCTTCACTGGCCTCGCTGCCAGCCTTCAGCGTGACAAATGCCACAGGTTCTTCGCCCAATGATCTGTGCGGGCGGCCCACCAGCGCGGCGTCCATCACCGCCGGGTGCTCGTACAGCGCGTTTTCCACCTCGACGCAGTAGATATTCTCGCCGCCGCGGATGAGCATGTCCTTGGCGCGGTCGATGATGAAGCAAAAACCTTCCTCGTCGATACGGCCCAGATCGCCGGTGCGCACCCAGCCATCGATGAACGTGGCCGCCGTGGCTTCGGGCTTGTTCCAGTACAGTTTGACCACATTGGGGCCAAAACCATAGATTTCGCCCACTTCGTTCGGCCCCAGCAGCTTGCCATCGGCATCGCGCACCTGCAGATCGCACACCGGCACCGGCGGGCCGCAACTGTCGGGGCGCTGTTCGTAATCCTCGGCCATGTGGTGAGTGAAGGTGGCGCTGGTTTCGGTCATCCCCCAGCCGTTGCCGGGTTTGGCCTTGAACTGGCTGGCGATCTGGCGGACCAGTTCGGGCGCTGAAGGCGCGCCGCCATAACTGACCGATTCAAGGCTCGAAAGGTCGTATTTGGCGCGATCCGGATGCTCCAGTATCTGCCAGGCGATGGTGGGCACGCCGCCGCACGAACTGATCTTCTCGCGTTCGATCAGCGTCATGGCTTCCACCACATCCCATTTCTTCATCAGCACCAGCTTCACCCCCGCCACCAGCGCCGGATTGAGCACGGCGTGGCTGCCAGTGGCGTGGAAGAACGGCACACTGAGCAGGGTGGCCTTTTGCGGCGCGGCCGGATCGGCGGCCGGGGGCTGTTCGCCGCGCCGCAGGAAACTGCGCGCCGCGCTGCTGGCGCTGGCCATGATGTTGCAGCAGATGTTGCGATGCGTGCCCAGCGCGCCCTTGGGCTTGCCGGTGGTGCCGCTGGTATAGAAAATCGTCGCGTCGTCTTCGGGTTGCAGCGCCAGTGCTTCGGCCGGGATGGCCCGGTCGGGCAGGCTGGCCCAGCTCATCGGCTGGCCGATCACGCTTTCCAGCCGGCTCGCGCGCGGATCGCCCAGCTCCATTTCGCTGGCGCGGGTGACGTAGATTTTCTCCAGGTCGGTGCAGGCCGGCAGATGTTCGGCGATGCGATTATAGCGTTCGGCGTCGATCAACAGCACCTTGGTGCCGCTGTCGGTCAGGCCGTATTCCAGCTCGCCGCCGGTCCACCACGCATTCAAGGGCGTCACGATCGCGCCGCACAGGCTGGCAGCATAAAACGCCACCGGCCATTCCGGCAGGTTGCGCATGACCACGGCAACGCGGTCGCCCTTTTGCAGGCCGCCGGCTTTCAACTGCTCCGCCAGCGCCAGCGTGGCCCGGGCAAACGCTTCATAACTCACGCGCTCATCGTCCAGCACCAGGAAGATCTTCTCGGCGTGGGCGCGCCCCGCCGCAAAGCAATGCGCCAGACTGGGCGGTGCATTCTTCCACACCCGCGTCGGGCGGCCTTCAATCAGGATGGTGTCCATTTCCAGCGGCTGCCCTGGCGCCGTCAGCAGTGCGTGGGCTTCTGCAATTCCCATGGCCGGCCAGCTGCTCATCAATCCATCCCCGATATCGTTGTTTGTTGCAGCCAAGATGCCGCAAAGCCGCGCCGGCCGCCAGCCTGACGAATGGGCGCGGTTTGGCCCAACATGCTGCGCGGCTTGCCGTTGCCGGGGTTGGGGGTCTAGGTTGAAGGCCGCACCGGATATTGGGGATACGAGATCATGGCCACCACCGCACGCACTGCCGCCCAAACCGCCGAATGGAACGCCCGCGATGCTGCGGCAATGCAGGCCATTCTGGATGCGCAGCGCGCCAGTTTCACCGCCGAACTGCCCGTCAGCGCCGGCGCGCGCAAGAACCGGCTCACCCGCGCGCTCGATGTTGTGCTGGACAACAAGGATCGGCTGGCCGCTGCCATGTCCGAAGATTTCGGCCACCGCTCGACGCAGCTCAGCCTGGTCACCGACATCATGAGCTCGATCAAGCCGATCAAGCATGCGCTCAAACATCTCGATGCCTGGATGAAGCCGGAAAAGCGCAGCCTCGATTTCCCGCTCGGCCTGCTCGGTGCCAGGGCGCGCGTCGAATTTCAGCCCAAGGGCGTCATCGGCATCATCAGCCCGTGGAACTTCCCGGTGAACCTCACCTTTGCGCCGCTGGCCGGCGTTCTCGCCGCCGGCAACCGCGCGATGATCAAGCCATCGGAATTCACCCCCGTCACCTCGGCACTGATGAAGGAAATCCTCGAAGCCGCCTTCGATCAGACCGAAATCGCAGTGATCACCGGTGGGACCGACGTGGGCAAGGCCTTCACCGAACTCGCCTTCGATCACCTCATCTTTACCGGTGCCACCAGCGTGGCGCGCCATGTGATGGCGGCGGCGGCGAAAAATCTGGTGCCGCTCACGCTCGAACTCGGCGGCAAATCGCCCACCATCATCAGCCGCAGCGCCGATGTGGCATCGGCCACTGAACGCGTGGCGATGGGCAAATTGATGAACGCCGGCCAGATTTGCCTGGCGCCGGATTACCTGCTGGTGCCCGAGGAAAAAGAGGCCGAAATCGTCGAGGGCCTCAAGGCCGCCACTGCGCGATTGTATCCCACCATGCTGGCCAACCCGGATTACACCAGCGTGCTCGGCGCCCGCCACCGCGAACGCCTTGAAGCGCACGTGGCCGACGCCCGCGCCAAGGGCGCGCAGGTCGAAGTGGTGAACCCGGCAAACGAGGATTTCAGCAAACAGAACACCAACAAGATGCCGCTGCACATCATCCGCGGCGCCACCGACGAGATGACGGTGATGCAGGAAGAAATCTTCGGGCCGCTGTTGCCCGTGCGCACCTACAAGGCGGTGGACGGCGCCATCGACGAAATCAACCGCCGCGACCGGCCGCTGGGCCTGTACTGGTTCGGGCAGGACGCGGCCGAACAGCGCCGCGTGCTCGATCGCACCATATCGGGCGGCGTGACGGTGAACGACGTGATCTTCCACGTTTCAGCCGAAGACCTGCCGTTCGGCGGCATCGGCCCGGCCGGCATGGGCAATTACCACGGCCACGACGGCTTCAAACAGTTCAGCCACGGCAAAGCGGTCTATAGCCAGCCCAAGATCGATCTGGCCGGCCTCGCCGGGTTCAAGCCGCCCTATGGCATCAAAACCGCCAAGGCATTGGCGCGCGAATTGAAAAAATAAGGCTCAGGCGGGCGGGCGTGTGGCCACGAACGCCGGCGTGGCCAGCAGGGCATCGGTGAGTGCAGCCAACCCCGTATTATGGCCGCGCCAGTGCAGTTCGGGGAAGCGGAAGCCGAGATAATCGCAGGCCACCGCGATGCAGATATCGCCGAAACCGCTGCCGCCCACGCGGCCGTCCATCACGGCCAGCGCGCGTTCGATGGCGCGGTATTGGCGGTCCACCCACGGCCCTGATGTGATGCCCTGCGCCATGTTGAACCGCAGGATGATCGCGGCATCCAGAACACCGTCGGCCAGCGCTTCGGTGGTGCGCGCCTGCCAATGATCATGACCTGACAGCGGCAACAGCGTCTGCCCCGGCGCAGCAGCCAGCAAAAAGGCCGCGATCACCGGCGAATCGATGATGGCGCTGCCATCGTCCAGCACCAGCGCCGGCACCTTGCCCAGCGGATTGGCGCTGAGCAGCGCCGCCGGATCGGTCATCGGCGCGGTGTTTTCCACCGGCAGCGCCAGCCCCAATTCGTGAGCGATCACCCGCAGCTTGCGGGCATAAGGCGAAGTTGGCGAGGCCAGCAGTTTCATTTTTCCACCTTCAGTTGCGCCACCAGAAACGCCTCCACCTGATCCCACACCGGGCTGCCCGGCGCAATCACGTCGAAATGGCCAGTGCCGCCCAGCATCAGGGCGCTGGCCTGATCTTTTTCCTTGCGCGCCGCCGTCACAAAACGCTCGGCGGCGGCCGGAAACAGGAACAGGCTGGCCGAAACCAGGCCAGATTTCATCCCCAACGGCAGCAGCGCCTGCGGGCTGCCTTCGGCATAGCGTTTGGGCTGGTCTGCCGGCTTGCCGCCAAACATGCCGCTCACCGCCGGCACGCCGCAGCCTTTTTCGAACTGCTCCAGCTCCGCCCCCGGATCGGGCGGGCCATCAATGCCGACAACAGCGCCGATCCTGATCGGATTGGGACTGGCAATCTCGCTGCCCGCTGGCAGCTTGTGACGGCCCGCCACCCACAGCGCGGCATGCGCCCCGGCGCTGTGGCCGGTCACCGCCACGCGGGCAAGATCGATCGGATAGCGCCTTGCAAGCGCGCGCAAATGGTCCGAACCGGCCGCCCAATCCTTGAAGCTGCCGGGCCAGCCGCCGCCGGCATCGCCCTGCTGGCGGTAATCGATGTTCCAGGTGGCAAAGCCGCGCTCCGTCAACCGGCTGGCCAGAGCCGCCGTGTTCTGGCGGGTGGCAAAGCCCTTCCACCAGCAGCCGCCATGGATGACGATCACCACCGGATGCGGGCCGGGGCCAAAGGTCTTGGTATCGGGCATCCGCAAATCACCAACCTGATTGGCATCGGCGCCATAGTTTTCGGTCAGCGCCGGCGGCGATGATGGCAGCTTGTCCACGTCGGCCGGGCGCAGCCGCTGCGCCAGCGCCGGGGTTGCGATCAGCAGCGCCAGGGTCAGAGCAAGCGCCAGGCGCTTCACCTGATCGCCTCCGTCGCGGCTATCAGCCTGTTGGCATAATCGCCCAGCGCCTTGGCGGCGATACCGGCTTCGCGGCTGGCATCGTCAAATCGGCGTTCCTCCACCGCTTCGCGCAGGCCGGGCAACGTCTTGGAGCCATAGCCAGTGAAGCGGCCGGGCGCATACAGGATGTTGCGGAACCACGGCCGGAACGGCAGGCCAGGTGGGCTGAGCAGCGTCTGCTCGATATCGCGCAGCCGCGTGTTGAGCACCGCCGTTTGCGCGGCCGTCAGGCTGGCTTCCCTGGCCGAAATCGCGGCATCGAAAGCCTTCGCCGCCCCGTCCAGCCGAGTGATCGCGGCATCCAATACGGCCAGATCCAGCGCCGGGGTCGGCGTTTTCGCCACGGGCGGCCCCAGCGGATCGCGCGGATCGCTGCCCAGCCGGTAAATGTCAGCGCTCAACCCGGCGCGATTTTCATCTTCGCGGCGACGCGTTTCGATCAGCGCCTTGATCTCGCTGAAATAGCTGCGCGCAGCCCCCGCCACCGGGCCAAAACGCACCGGCAGCGCATCGGCATCGGCCAGCCGCATCACCAGCCGCCCCGCCAGCTTGGACAGCGCCGCGCCGTACGCCAGGCCCGGATCATCCCAGGCCATAAAATGATCATAGCTGTCGTAGATCGAATGATACGAACCCGCGCTTTCGCCTTCGCCGCCAAAACCGATGTTGATCGACGAAACGCCGGCATGGTGGATGAAGGCGGTGTAATCGCTGCCCGAACCCAGCGCATCCAGCGGCTGATCGGCGGCCAGTTCGGCAGCCGCCAGCGCCGCCGCATTGCCGC
Organism: Sandarakinorhabdus sp.; assembly: GCF_041689835.1. Lineage (GTDB taxonomy): Bacteria > Pseudomonadota > Alphaproteobacteria > Sphingomonadales > Sphingomonadaceae > Sandarakinorhabdus. The sequence goes on along the minus strand of NZ_JBDNFM010000132.1, from coordinate 9,631 downwards.
GCGCGCCGTCAAAAGCCTTGGCGCGCACATTGGCCCGCCAGCGCGCCGCCACGCTGGCGCCGGTTTGCGGATCTTTCACGTCGGCAGCGGCCTTGCCGATCAACGACGTGAACTGCCCGCTGCCGTCCACGCCCAGAAACCCGCGGCCATTGCTGTCGCTGTTGATGTACACCACCGCCTTCTGCCGCAATTCGGCGATGTTCTGCTCCACCCATTCGGTGGAACCCAGCAGGCCCGGCTCCTCGCCGTCCCAGCTGGCATAAATGATACTGCGCTTGGGCCGCCAGCCCGATTTCCACAGCGCGCCCAGCGCCTTGGCCTCGCTCATCATCGCGACTTCGCCCGACAGCGGATCAGACGCGCCAAACACCCAGCCATCATAATGGTTGCCGCGCACCACCCATTCGTCGCGCTTGCTGGAACCGGGCAGCGTGGCAATGACGTTGCTGATGGTTTTCAGCGACCATTCAGATTGCACCTTCAGATGCACCTGCACGCTGTCGTCGCCGCCAAAGCGATAGTGGAACGGCAGCCCGCCGCGCCAATCGGCCGGCACCGGCGCGCCCTTCAGGCGGGACAGGATTTCGGACGCATCGGCATAGGAAATCGGCAGCGCCGGGATTTTCAGCACGGTGGCCGCCGTCTCGCGGGTCAGCCGCACGGCATCCTTGGTCGCGCCAACGCCGGGGGTGAGCGGATCACCGGGATAGGTGATCATGTCCAGCACGCTGCCGCGCTGCACCCCGGCCGGCGGGCGGCCGCCGCCATTGGGATAGGTGTCAGCCGTGCCATAGCCATCCTGCTGGGGATCCGAATAGATCAGGCAACCGATGGCGCCCTGTTCCTGCGCCAATTTGGGTTTCAGCCCGCGCCAGCCGCCGCCGTAGCGCGCGATGACGATCTTGCCCTTCACCGAGATGCCGCGCCTGGCCAGCGCTTCGTAATCGCCCGGCAGGCCGTAATTCACATACACCACCGGCGCCGTCACATCGCCGTCGCCCTGAAAGGCAACATAAGGCGGCAAGGCGCCGGCGAGCTGGTTCGATGTTTCATCCTGCGCGATGCCGGGCTCCTGCCCGCCCAGCATTTTCGCCGCCGGGCCAACCAGTTCCAGCGCGGTCGAAATCGGCGTGGGATACAGCACCTGATATTCGGCGCGCTTCACCTGCCAGCCCCACTGTCTGAACAACTTTTCGATCAGCGCGGCATTGGCCTGGTTGTGCGGGCTGCCCAGATGATTGGGGCCGGCCGCCATGGTTTTCAGCCAGGCCATCTGATCGGCACTGCTGATCTGCGCATCAAAGGCGGCTTCGCGTTCGGTGGCTGGCTGTGCGGCCGCAGCGGTGCCCAGCAGCAGCGCGGCCAGAAAAAGCGTCTTCATCGTGTTCCCCTTGGCGTGGTGCACAGGGGTTTTGCCGCAACGCCGGCCCGGTGACGAGGGGAAAAAACAACGCTACACACTCATCATGCCTGGTCCCCTTTCCGATATACTCGTCATCGATCTGTCGCGGGTGCTGGCTGGCCCCTATGCCACCATGGTGCTGGCCGATCTGGGCGCCCGCGTCATCAAGGTGGAACGGCCGGATGGCGGCGATGATGCCCGCGCCTATGGCCCGTTCATTGGCGGCCACAGCGCCTATTTCGCCAGTATCAACCGCGGCAAGCAATCCATCGCGCTCGATTTGAAGGCTCCCGACGACCGCCGCATTTTCGAGGCGCTGCTGGAAAAGGCCGACGTGCTGGTGGACAATTACCGCCCCGGCGTGATGGCGCGGCTGGGATATGGCTGGGAGGCGCTGGCCGCACGCTATCCGCGCCTGATTCACGCCGCCACCAGCGGCTTCGGCCAAACCGGGCCGGACAGCACCAAGGCCGCCTACGATATGGTTGTACAGGCGATGGGCGGCATCATGAGCGTGACAGGCCACCCCGGCGGGCCGCCCACCCGCGTTGGTACCAGCATCGGCGATATCACCGCCGGCCTGTTCACCGTGATCGGCATCACCACGGCGCTGCACGACCGGGGCCGCACCGGGCCCAATCACGGCAGGGGCCAGTTCGTCGATGTCGCCATGCTCGACGGGCAAATTGCCATATTGGAAAACGCCATCGCGCGTTATGCCGCCACCGGCGAATCGCCCGGGCCGTTGGGCGCGCGCCACCCCTCCATAACGCCGTTTGCCGCCTACAGCTGCGCCGATGCGCCGATCGTGATCGCAGCCGGAAACGATCAGCTGTTTGCCGCTTTGTGCGGCGCGCTCGGCCTGCCGGGCGACGATCCGCGCTTTGCCGGCAACGAGGCGCGCACGGCCCATGCCGAAGAACTGTCGGCCGTGCTCGAAGCCGTGCTGCTCACCCAGCCCGCGGCGCACTGGTTGCCGCTGCTCGATGCGGCCGGCGTGCCGTCCGGGCCGCTCAACACCATCGGCCAGGCGCTGGCCAATCCCCAAGTGAAAGCGCGCAACATGGTGGTGCACACGTCGTTGCCCGATGGCACGCCATTGATCGCCGCCGGCAACCCGATCAAGCTTTCGGCCCATGCCGATCCCGATACCCGCCCGCCCGCGCCCGATCTCGATGCGGACCGCGCGGCCATCCTCAAGGAGCTGGGCCTGTGAGCCTGTCTGATCTCGCGCTGGCCGAACTCCTTGCCGAAGCCGCTGGCCAAGCCATCCGGCCGTGGTTTCGCCGCCCGTTCCTGGTCGAAACCAAGGAAGATTTCTCCCCCGTCACCATTGCCGACCGCGAGGCCGAAGCCGCCATCCGCCGCCTGCTCGATCAATATCGCCCAGATGACGGTGTGATCGGCGAGGAATATGGCGATGATCGCCCCGATGCGGAGCGGGTATGGGTGCTCGATCCCATCGACGGCACCCGCGCCTTTGTCGCCGGGCGGCCGCTGTTCGGCACGCTGATCGGCCTGATGGAACAGGGCCAGCCGGTGCTGGGCATCATCGATCAATGCATCATCGGCGATCGCTGGCTGGCCGCGCCCGGTCAGCCCACGCTGCTCAATGGCGCGCGGGTGCATGTTCGCCACTGTGCCAGCCTTGCCCAGGCGCGCATCGGCACCACCAGCCCGCAGGCGTTCGATGCCGCCGATTTTCGCTGCTTCGAACGGGTGCGCGTGGGCGCGGGGGACACGCTGTATGGCGGCGATTGCCACAATTATGGCCTGGTTGCCGCTGGCCACCTCGATGCCGTGGTCGAATCCGGGCTCAAACTCCACGACTGGGCCGCGCTGGTGCCCATCATCACTGGCGCCGGCGGCGTCATCACCGATTGGCAGGGTGCGCCGCTCACCACTGCCAGCCGCGGCGCCGTGATCGCGGCCGGCGATCCGGCACTCGCTGCCGCCATCGCACAGATGCTGGCGGGATAGGCCCCGCGAATCGCTGGCGGCAATCCGCTCGTCTGCTAAGCCAAGCCATGTTTCGGCCCCTCTGGCTTGTCATCGGGCTCACCAGCCTCGCGCTCGGCATTGCCGGCATTGTGCTGCCCTTGGTGCCCACCACGCCGTTCGTGCTGCTGGCCGCCTATTGCTTTGCCCGCTCGTCGCCGCGCCTGCACGATTGGCTGATCACCCATCGCGCCTTCGGCCCGCTTATTCGCAATTGGGAACAGCACCGGGCCATCGCCCCGCGCGCCAAGCTGCTGGCCGTCACATCGATGGTCGCCGTGTTCGGCATGTCGTTCCTCGTTGGCGCGCCGGAACGCGTGATCATGATCCAGGCGGTGATCCTGCCACTCACCGCGCTGGCCATCATCACCCGCCCCAGCGGCCCGAAAACGCCTTAACGCGTCAAACTCGTCACTTCGTCAGGCCCGTCCAATATCCGGCAAACGCCCACAGATCAGCCGCTTCCGCGATGATCTTGTCGGTCGGTTTGCCGCTGCCGTGGCCGGCGCGGGTTTCGATGCGGATCAGGTGCGGCTTGTCGCCGATTGGCGCGGCTTGTAGCGCGGCTGCATATTTGAAGCTGTGGCCCGGCACCACCCGGTCGTCGGTGTCGGCCGTCGTCACCAGCACCGCCGGGTAATTCTTGCCGCCCTTGATGTTGTGGTAGGGACTGAAGCCGAGGTTGTAGCGGAAATATTCCGGCTTGGTCATGTCGCCATAATCGTCCACCCAGTACCGCCCGGCGGTCCAGTTGGCGTAACGCAGAATGTCCATCACGCCCACCGCCGGCAGCGCCGCAGCGAACAGATCGGGCCGCTGATTGGTGACGGCACCCACCAGCAAACCGCCGTTGGAACCGCCCTGAATGGCAAGCTGGGCCGGCGTCGTCAGGCCCTTGGCCACCAGTGCCTCACCGGCCGCGATGAAATCATCGAACACATTCTGTTTGTTCAGCAAGCGGCCGCCGTCGTGCCACGCTGCACCATATTCACCGCCGCCGCGGATATTGGCGAGCGCAAACACGCCGCCCATTTCCATCCACACCAGCCGCGAAACACTGAAGCCCGGCGTGCTGCTGATATTGAAGCCGCCATAGGCATAAAGCAGCGCCGGGTGTGGTTTCGACAGATCCAGATCCTTGCGGTGCGCGACGAACATCGGAACTTTCGTGCCGTCCTTCGATGGATAGAAAACCTGGCTCACCGTGTAATCGGCCGGATTAAACGCCACCTTGGCCTCGCGCACCGCGCTGGCGGTGTTAGTGGCCGAATCGTAACGCCAGATCGAGCCCGGCGCCGCAAAGCTGGAATACGCAAAATACGTCGTGCCATCGTCGGACGATTCAAAACCGCCAGCCGTGCCGATGCCGGGCAGCGGCACCACCCCCACCGGCTTGCCGTCTGTCTCGTACAGCCGCACCACCGATTTGGCGTCTTCCAGCGTCTCGACGACGAGACGCTTGCCGACCACGGCACCGCTAGTCATCGTTGCCCGGCCTTCAGCGATCGCCACTCGGCTGGCGCCGGTTGCACCATCGACCGCCAGCAACTGATAGCGCGGCGCATCCTTGTTGGTGACAAACCACAAATTGCCGCCCTGGCTGCCGGCGAAGTTCCATTCCTTGTCGAGGACCGTAACCAGCGGGCGCGGTGTTTCGCCCTTGGACATATCGGCGATGAAGACAGCATTGCCGCCCGAGCTTTCGCTGCTCGACACCACCATCCAGCGGCCATCTTCGCTCAAGCTGGCGTGGTGGCCCAGCTTGGGGCGATCCGGCGTGGCGAACACCATCGTGTCTCCGCTTTGCGGCGTGCCCAATTTGTGGAACCAGATTGCCTCGTTCAGGGTTGCCGACTGATATTTCTGACCGGCCGGAGGCGCCGGGAAGCGCGAATAATAGAATCCGCTGCCATCTGGCCGCCATGCCACTTCACCTGTATATTTCACCCCTTCGAGGCTGTCGGCGAGGTCGGTGCCGGTCGCAACATCGCGCACCTTGATCGTGCGCCAATCGGTGCCGCCGTCTTGCACGGCATAGGCGAGGTGCTTGCCATCCTTGGACGGCGTCCATTCGGCCAGCGCAGTGGCGCCGTCTTTCGCCCACGGATTGGGATCGATCAGCACGCGCGGTTCGCCGCCGGGCAATTGCACATAGAGCACGGACTGGTTCTGCAGCCCTGAATTGCGCGCAAAGAACTGTACGCCGCCGCGCACCCGCGGAATCCCGAAACGCTCGTAATTGTACAGCTCGGTCAGTCGGGCGCGGATTGCATCGCGTTTCGGCAGCCCGGCCAGATAGGCGCCGGTCACCTGATTCTGTGCGTCCACCCACTTGGCGACATTGGCATCGGTGCGCACATCGGCTTCCAGCCAGCGATAAGGGTCGGGCACCGACAGCCCGTGCCGCGCCTCCACTTCAAACCCGCGCTGGGTTTGCAGGTAGGCCATCGGCGCGGCGGCAATCTGGGCAGAAACACTGGTCATCATCACAATCGCAAACAGATGGCGCACGGCCAACTCTCCCTTGGAACAGCAAACCACATTACCATGGCCGACGCCGGGCAGCATTTCCAGTCATTGCGGCAATCCTGACCGCCAAAGGCGTCATATAAAGCAATCTTTATGCTTGTCTCAACTGCCAGCTGCCGTTAGGGAGGCGGCAACTCCAGTCAGAAAGCACATCATGGCCCACGATTACGCCATTCGCGACATTGCCGAAGCCGATTTCGGCCGCCGCGAAATCAACATCGCCGAAACCGAAATGCCCGGCCTGATGGCGCTGCGCAGCGAATTCGGTGCGTCCAAGCCACTCAAAGGCGCGCGCATCACCGGTTCGCTGCACATGACGATCCAGACTGCGGTGCTGATCGAAACATTGGTCGAACTTGGTGCCGATGTGCGCTGGGCCACCTGCAACATCTTTTCCACCCAGGATCACGCCGCCGCCGCCATCGCCGCCAAGGGCATCCCGGTGTACGCCATCAAGGGCGAGAGCCTGGCCGATTATTGGGATTATGTCGGCCGCATCTTCGAATGGGGCGATGTCACCTCCAACATCATCCTCGATGATGGCGGCGATGCCACCATGTTTGCGCTGTGGGGCGCCCGCCTTGAAGCCGGCGAAACCATGGGCGAACCGGAAAATGAAGAAGAGGTCGAATTCCAGCGCGCATTGAAGGCCTATATCAAGGCGCGTCCGGGTTATCTGACCGATACCGTGAAAAACCTGAAGGGCGTTTCGGAAGAAACCACCACGGGTGTGCACCGCCTGTACGAACTCGCCAAGCAGGGCCGGCTGCCGTTCCCGGCGATCAACGTCAACGACAGCGTCACCAAATCCAAGTTCGACAATCTGTATGGCTGCAAGGAATCGCTGGTCGATGCCATCCGCCGCGCCACCGATGTGATGCTGGCCGGCAAGGTTGCCGTGGTTGCCGGCTTTGGCGACGTTGGCAAGGGTTCGGCGCAATCCCTGCGCAACGGCGGCGCCCGCGTGATGGTGACCGAAATCGATCCCATCTGCGCGCTGCAGGCCGCGATGGAAGGCTTTGAAGTCGTCACCATGGAAGACGCTGTCAAGCGGGCCGATATCTTCGTCACGGCCACCGGCAACATGGACGTGATCACTGCCGAACACATGATGGCGATGCGCCCCAACAGCATCGTCTGCAACATCGGGCATTTTGACAGCGAAATTCAGATCGCCGCCCTGTCCAACTACAAGTGGACCGAAGTGAAGCCCGGCACCGACATCGTGGAATTTCCAGATGGCAACCAGATCATCGTGCTGGCCAAGGGCCGCCTGGTCAATCTGGGCTGCGGCACCGGCCACCCCAGCTTCGTGATGTCGGCCAGCTTCACCAACCAGGTGCTGGCGCAGATCGAATTGTGGGGCAATGGCGCCCAATATGAAAACCGCGTCTATGTGCTGCCCAAGCATCTCGATGAGAAGGTTGCCCGCCTTCACCTCGAAAAGCTCGGCGTGAAGCTCACCACCCTGTCGGACAAGCAGGCCAGCTACATCGGCGTCGGCGAAACCGGCCCGTTCAAGCCGGATCATTATCGTTATTGACGCCGCAGCGGCCCGCCGTTGTTGACGATTTCCGGCGCTGCCAGCATTGCGGTTTTGCAATGCTGGCAGCGCCGGAATGTTTTTGGCCGAAACTTTGTGGGTAACGCATGATCCGTGTTCTGACCTTGGTTGTCGCTGGGGCTGCGGCCAGTGTGATTGCTGCCGCCGCGCAAGCCCAAGACGCGCCGCCGCTCACCGCCGCTGGCAGCCGTGCCGGCGAAAACGCCGTGCGGCAGGCCGGCGATGCATTCGGCACCACCATCGGCCGTGAAGGCATCGGCCTGTATTCGGCCTCGTCGGTGCGCGGATTTTCGCCGCGCGCGGCGGGCAATGTCCGCATCGCCGGGCTGTATTTCGATCCGGTGTTCTTCCCGTCGGACCGGATCAGCGGCTCCACCGTCATTCGTGTCGGCCCCACCGTGCTGGGATCGCCGTTCCCCAGCCCCACCGGCGTTGTCGATCTCGGCCTGCGTGTGCCCGGTGACAAGGCCGGCGCCAGCATTCTCGCCAATATCGACAGCTGGGGATCGCGCATCATCGAAGCCGATGTGGCGCTGCCGATCACCGACGGATTCAGCCTGGGCGTGGGCGGCCAGATCGCCCACGAACACATGGGCGACGGCACCCGCGATTATTATTACGAAGGCGCCCTGATCGCACGGCTGCGCCCGGCGCCAGGCATCGAACTGGTGCCATTCGTCAGCCTCGCCTACACCCCGTTCCACGAAGCTGCGACGATTTATGTGCCGGCTGGCGAAGCGCTGCCGCCGCGCCTGCCGCGCAATTTCTGGAACGGCCCCCGCTGGCAGCGCACCCGCGAAACCGAGCTGAATGCCGGCGCCGTGCTGTCCGCCGATCTGGCCCCCGGCTGGGCGCTGAAGGCCGGGCTGTTCCGCTCGTCGGTGGCGTATTTCGAAGATTACACCAATCTGCTCACCGATGTACGCGCCGATGGTTCCGCACGCGCGCAGGTGATCATCGATCCGGCGCTGCTGTTTGTCTCCACCAGCGGTGAAGTGCGGCTGACGCGGAGCTGGACCGGCGGCAACTGCGCCCACCAGCTGCACCTGGCGGTGCGCGGCCGCGATGCCCGCCGGCGCTTTGGCGGCACACAACTAGTGGATCTTGGCCCGGCAACGCTGACCATGCCAGTGGGCGCGCCGCAGCCGGTGGCGGCCTTCACCGAGCAGGAACGCGACCGTTTCCGGCAATGGACGCTGGCCGCCGGTTACGAAGGCCACTGGGACGGGGTCGGCGAACTCTCGCTGGGCGTGCAGCACAGCGATTACCGCAAGCGCATCGGCTTGCCCGGCGTGGCCCCGGTGGAAACCAGTACGCGGCCCTTGCTGTTCAACGCCAATATCGCCGCCGCCCTCACTTCGCGGCTGGCAGCTTACGGCGGCTATGTCACCGGGCTGGAAGAATCGGGGGTCGCTCCCGAACAAGCCGCCAACCGCAACGAAGCCCTGCCGGCGATCCGCACCCGCCAGTTCGATGCCGGCCTGCGCTGGACCGTGGCCGGCAATCTGAGACTGGTGCTCGGCCTGTTCGACGTGAGCAAACCCTATTTCAATCTCGATGCCGCCCGCGTGTTCCGCCAGCTTGGCGAGGTGCGCAATCGCGGGTTCGAAGCCTCGTTCAGCGGGCCGGTCACGCCGCGGTTGACGGTGGTCGCCGGGGCGGTGCTGCTGTCGCCGCGCGTCACCGCCGATGTGGCGGGCGTTGGCCGGCGGCCCGTTGGCGCAGTGGCACAAACCTACACCATCAGCGGCGATTGGCGGCCGCCGTGGCTGCCCGGCGTGTCGTTCGACGCCAAGCTCAGCCACACCAGCAGCAGAACCGCGACGGTGTCCAACCTCGTCTCCATCCCGGCGCTGACATTCGCCGATATCGGCGGGCGGTATCGGTTCAAGCTGGCGGGTTCGGCGGCGACGCTGCGCGTGCAGGTGGAAAACCTGTTCGACAGCCAGGGATATGAATTGTTCGGTGCCGGCGCATATCGCCCGGTGTGGGGCCGCGCCGCAAACGCCTACATCACGATCGATTTGTAACCCGAGGGGAGCAAATCCTCCGCATTTAGGCGCTGGACTCAGGCGCGGCCGCTGGCCAAAGCCACCTCATGTTGCATCGATTTTTCTGGCGCCGTTACGGCGCGCTGT
>NZ_JBDNFM010000131.1:0-3277 GCF_041689835.1 Sandarakinorhabdus sp. | reverse complement strand
TCCACGAGTTTCAGTCGGCCAAGATGGGGCAGCAGCGTGCGCACATCCTCGCCCGGATCAATGCGAACGGCAGCAAAATTGGCCCCGGCGCCATCGGCGGCCAGAAAATCGGCGAGCAGCGCGATCGGGCTTTCGAACGGCGCGTCACTGCGAAAGCGCAGCCGCGCCGGGGCGTCGTCAAGCGCGGGCGGCGGCGCACCGGCAACGGCCTGCTGGTCCTGGTTATCCATCGCTTTGGGCCTCTCCGGGCAGCAAAAGAAGGTGCTCAACCATAAACCGCGGCCTTGAACGGTGCCGGTCCGAGGCGGCGATAGGTATCAAGGAAGCGCTCATCCGGCGCCGTGCGAACGCTGCGATAAAAGGCGATCAGCGTGTCCACGGCCGCCACGATGCCGTTTTCGTCAAAGCCAGGGCCCAGGATCTTGGCGAGACTGGCATCCTCGGCGCCCGAACCGCCAAGCAGCAATTGATAGGCTTCCTCGCCCTTTTTATCGACGCCAAGGATGCCGATGTGGCCGGCATGATGGTGGCCGCAGCCGTTGATGCAGCCCGAAATCTTCACTTTCAACTCGCCAATGTCCTGTTGTTCGGCAAGATCGCCTTCGAAGCGGGCCGCGATGCGCTGGGCAATCGGGATCGAACGGGCATTGGCCAATGTGCAATAATCCATGCCGGGGCAGACAATGATATCGGTGACCATATCAAGATTGGGCGTGGCCAGGCCCGCCGCATCAAGCGCCTGCCAGACGGCGTACAGATCGGACTTTCGCACATGCGCGAGCACCAGATTCTGGCTGTGGGTCACCCGGATTTCATCATGGGCATAGCGTTCGGCCAGTTCGGCGACGACATCCATCTGCGCCGACGAGGCATCGCCGGGAATGCCGCCCTTTGGTTTGAGGCTGATGGTCGCGATGGCATAGCCCGGCGCCTTGTGGGCATGAACGTTCTGCGTCACCCACACGGCAAAATCGGGATCTGACAGATCGATCGTATCGGGCGCTGCCTGATCAAACGCCGGCGCTGTGAACTGGGCAATGATCCGATCATATTCGGCGCGCGGTGCATCAAGGCCAAGCGGTTCCAGCTCGGCCCATTCGGCTTCGACCTGGGCGGTGAAATTGCTGATACCAAGCTCGCTGACCAGGATCTTGATCCGCGCCTTGTAGATGTTGTCGCGGCGGCCATGGCGGTTGTACACGCGCAGGATCGCTTCGCAGTAGCTGAGGTATTGCCCGACGGGGATGAAGTCGCGCAACACTTGGCCGATGATCGGCGTGCGCCCCATGCCGCCGCCAACATAAACCCGAAAGCCCAGCGCACCGCTGTCGTCGGTGCGCAGCTGCAGGCCGATATCATGCAGCTGGATCGCGGCACGGTCGGTGTCACTGGCGATCACGGCAATCTTGAATTTGCGCGGCAGGAACGAAAATTCCGGATGCAGCGTCGACCATTGCCGCAGCAGTTCGGCATATGGCCGCGGATCGGCAAGCTCGTCGGCAGCAGCGCCGGCAAACTGATCGGAACTGATGTTGCGGATGCAATTGCCGCTGGTCTGGAAGGCGTGCATCTCCACCTTCGACAGATCGTCCAGCAGATCGGAAAACTGTTCCAGCGTGATCCAGTTGTACTGGATGTTCTGCCGCGTGGTGAAATGGCCATAATCGCGATCGTATGTGCGCGCGATATGCGCCAGCATCCGCATCTGGGTGCCTGACAGCGTGCCATAGGGGATGGCGACGCGCAGCATATAGGCGTGCAGCTGCAAATAGAGCCCGTTCATCAGCCGCAGCGGCTTGAATTGATCCTCGGTGATTTCGCCCCGCAGCCGGCGGCCGACCTGATCCTTGAATTCGGCAACACGGGCATCAACGATGGCCTGATCATAATGGTCGTAGCGGTACATCAGATGCTGTCCGTTGAAAGGCTGCCGCGCGCCAGATCGGCGCGGACGCTCGGTCCGGCGGCGCGAACGCGCTGGCGGGTGGTGGTGGGCAACCAGGTGCCCGGCGCGCCGGTCACATCCACAAGCTGCGGATCGTTGATACGCTCGGCTGCAATCAAACGCGCCAACAGCGCGTCGCCTTCAGTGCCAATTTCGGCGGCGTCGCGGATGGCAGTGCTCCAGTCGCTGCCTGTCCACCACAGCACATCGCCTGTTTCGAGGCGGTTTCCAGTCAGGACGCGAGGCATGCGGTTTCCTTGGCGAGGGCGCGTGCTGCCGGTAAGGCAGCCACATTGCCGACAATGATGAGAGCAGGCGAAGCGATGGCTTCGCGCGCCACCAGCCCGGCCAGATCGGCCAGCAGCGACGTGACGAGGCGCTCGTTTGCCTGGGTGGCGCGCTCGACAACGGCCACCGGCGTATCGGGGGCAAGGCCGTCTGCCATCAGTTTTTCAGCAATCGGCGCAGCCCCGGCGAGACCCATGTAGATGACGAGGGTGCGTCCCTTGCCAGCAAGCCCGGCCCAATTCTGCTCCGCCAGGCCGCGGCATTCGCCGGCAACGAAGCTGACCATCGAGGCATGATCGCGGTGGGTAAGCGGCATCAGCAGCGACGCAGCAGCACCGTTGGCAGCAGAAATGCCGGGAATCACAACGACGGGAATGCCGGCGGCAAGCGCGGCGTCCACTTCCTCGCCGCCACGGCCGAAGATGAAGGGATCGCCGCCCTTCAGCCGCACCACCGTGTGGCCGGCGCGGGCTTGCGCAACCAGTAATTCGCCGATGGCATCCTGGCGCAGCGTGTGGCGGGCGCGGCGCTTGGCCACCGAAATACGGCAGGCGTGGGCCGGGATCAGCGCCATCACCTCGTCCCCCACCAGCCCGTCGTGCACCACGACATCGGCGGCGGCGAGCGCGCGCGCGGCGCGCAGCGTGAGCAGATCAGCCGCGCCGGGGCCGGCGCCCACCAGCAGGATGCAGCCAGAGTTGGGGTAAAAATCCATGCTCCCCCAGTGCCGCAAATTACGGCACCGGGGGAGCACGGCTTTCTTTGGGCGGGCCTAGCTTTGGTTGTGCATCAGCGCAGCCGCCCGGCCAATCAACAGATCAACCACCCGGCCGATCAACCAAAGGTGCGCTGCCACCAGCCCTTGCGCGGCGATGCGGCAGCGGCGTCCGGATCGGACACCTCGGCCGGTGCAGCTTGGGTTTCCGGCACAGTGGCCGCTTCAGCAGCCGGGGTTTCGGCCTTTTTGGCGCGGCTGCGCCTGGGCTTGGCAGCTGCCGGTTCGGCGACCACCGCGGCGATCGGCTCCGGTGCGGGCGCGGCTTC
>NZ_JBDNFM010000130.1:0-21332 GCF_041689835.1 Sandarakinorhabdus sp. | reverse complement strand
CCCACTGTCGGGCGGGGAGACAGGGGCTGGGTTCAGAAGCGCTGGCCGAACCGTACCCCGAAGAATTGTGGCCGGATCGGGAAGACGCGCGCCGATCCCGAACAGATCGAGATCGAGCAGAAGGTGTTGGTTGTCAGCAGGCCGCGCCGATCGAAGGCGTTCTGGATGAACACGTCGACAGTCAGCTTGTCCTTCTTGATGCCGGCGGCGAAATCGAACGAGGCAAAGCCTGGCGTGTTGCCAAGCAGCGCGTTGAGTTCCTGATTCAGATCCTGTGTGGCCCCGGTCTGGTAATTTGCAGCGCCTTGCACATAGAAATCCATGCCGGAAAGCTGCGTGTCATATCGAACCGATGATGTGCCCTTGAACTTGGGCTGGCGCGGCAGGCGCGTGCCATCGGCGGCGGCGACTTCGGGCGTCGGCGGGTTGCCGGGCGCGAATTCACCAAGCTGGCAATCGGCCAACTGGCCGATCGTCCGGTTGGCGACGTTGGCAGCGAAATTGCAGAAATTGCCCTTCAGCTTGCCATCATTATACGAACCGGCGGTGACGAGGGTGAATTTGCCCAACCGCAGATCGGCATCAAATTCGATGCCGCGCACTTCGGCATTGCCGGCGTTGCCGGTGATCCCTGCGCCCTGCGCGCCGGCAACAACCACTGAATATTGCAGATCTTTCCACTTTTCCAGATAGATGGCGGCGTTGAAGCGGAAGATGTTGTTCCACGTCGTCTTGAAGCCGATTTCATAGTTGATCAAATCTTCCGAGCGGAACGGATTAACTGCAAAGACCTCGCCGCCGATGCGCAAGGGCCTCGTCTGCCCGCCGGGGCGAAAGCCGGTGGAATAGTTGGCATAAACCATCTTGGACGGCGCGAACTGCCAATCGATCGCCACTTTCTGGGTGTGACCCTGTTCGCGGTAAACCAGATTCTGGTCAGCCCGGGTGAAATTGGTGTTGAGGCATTGCAGACGCTCTGCCGGGAATGGCACCGGACAACCCGCAGCGCCGGTTGGCACGAAAGTGCTGCGCACGTTGCGCGCCGATCCGGCCACGCCGGCAAAGCCCACGACATTAAGCTCCGTCCAGAAATAACGGAAACCGCCGGTCACTTTCAGGGTTGGCGTGATGTTGTAATAGCCTTCGGCAAACAGCGCGCTATCCCGCGTCGTTCGGTCCTGCTCCGCCATGTAGAACGCATCGCGCTTCACGGCCGGCGAGCCCAGGATCATGCTGCCGCCCTGCGCCTGCGGCACGCCAAACGATGTGGCGAAATCAGCCCGATCACCGCCGCCGGATTCGGTGAAACCGGCAATGTTGCTCAGCCCGGTCGTGGCATAATCGTCGTTGATTTCGTTTTTCTGGAATTGATAGAAACCGCCAAAGGTCACGTGGATCGGCCAGCTTGATGGCGTGGTGAACCGCAGTTCCTGCGAAAAAATACGTTCGTTGCGATTGCCGCTGTAAAATTGCTGCGGATTGATCAGCGTGGAACAGCGCAACGATGCGCCCGCTCCGGTGCAGCCGGCCTTGTCGAAAAACTGCAGATAATTTTCATAACCGGCGCCAAAGCTGTCGTAGGCAACGGTGTAGTAGGTGTAATCGTTGCGCAGCTTGATGTTGCGGCGGAAGTAGCCGGTTGAGCTGACCACATCGAAATCGCCGATATGGCCGTGAATGGTGGCCTGCGCCTGATACCATTGATCGTCGTTGCGGGTGTTGTCGTAATCATGCACCTTCAAGTCGCCGACCTTGGGATCAAAACCGAAATACCCCAGCGAAATCTGGCGCTGCGCCGTGATCGACGGGTTGAGAGACCAGCCTTCGACCGGTTCCCACAGCAGCGACAGCCGGCCGCCGACTTCATCGATCGAGTTGTAATTGTTCTTGGCAATCGCGGCGTTGTTCAATGTGAAATTGGTCAGCGGATTTTCATCGCCCAGGTTGAGCAAGGCCGGGCTACCATCGGCAAACCGCCCGTTGTTGGGAACGTTGTCGATGTAGCCGCCTTCCTTGCGGTAATAACCCATGGCACGCACGGCCAGCGTTTCGCCGAGGGGCACGTTGATAAAGCCTTGCGCTTGCCCGCCGAAATCACCGCCGCCAAATTTGTTGGCTTCCAGGTCCATGCCGCCGGAAAATTCACCCAGCTTGGGCTTGTTGGTGATGATGCGCAGCGTGCCGGCCAGCGAACCGGCGCCGAACAGCGTGCCCTGCGGGCCTGAAAGCGCTTCGATGCGTTCGATGTCGTAGATATGGACATCGGGCAGGCTGTTGACGTTGATCGACGCATCATCAAGATAATAACCGGTTGCCGGATAGGCGCCGCCGGCCGGCACGATGCCGCGGAAATACACCTCGGTACGGCCAGGCCCAAGGCCCGCGAACGACACCGATGGCAGCAACGCGGCAAAATCGGTGAGGCCCTTCACCTGCCGCTGCGCCAGCGAATCGGCGGTGAGCGCCTGCATGGAAATCGGCACCTTCTGGATGCTGGTGGCGCTGCGCGTCGCCGTGACGATGATTTCTTCGAACGCCGTTTCAT
This sequence comes from Sandarakinorhabdus sp., assembly GCF_041689835.1. GTDB lineage: Bacteria > Pseudomonadota > Alphaproteobacteria > Sphingomonadales > Sphingomonadaceae > Sandarakinorhabdus. The sequence goes on along the minus strand of NZ_JBDNFM010000130.1, from coordinate 18,787 downwards.
CAACCGCCTGCGCCACTTCGGTGGGGCGCGCTGCGAGCTGCTGTTCGGCGCCCCAGGCGGGTGCCGCAAAGCCTGACAAGATGGTGGTAAGGCTCAATACCCGGATCAAATCCGCCCGGCTGCCGTCGTTGCGACGCTGCTGACTGCGCTTCATGTTCCAGTTCCCCCCTGAAAAAAACAAGCCGGTCGGTTCCCCCCGACGGCCGCATTCTGCTGCGCGCAACGACAATTTGCAATCGTCCCCGAATTTCACTTTGCAAGACGACAGTCACAATATGATCATGACCGATCGGCGGGGGGCCTATATGCGCCATTCTCCCCACCCAAAGCCTTTCAGCTGCCGATTGTTTGGCTGGCGATTGCGGCCTAGCCTTGGGGCATCATCAAGGGGGCAACAGATGCAATCCGCGCTCAATCGATCACAGTCGGCCGCTGCCCAAGCTGCTGTGCTCACCGCTGCAACGGCGCAACTGGAGGCCGATCCCGCCGGCGCGCTGGCTGCCGCCGACGCCTTGCTGGCCCACGCGCCCGATCTGCTGCCGGCGCAGTTGCTTGCCGGGCAGGCGCTGCGCCGGCTTGGCCACCTCGAAGCGGCGGTAACGCGGCTTTCGGCGCTGGCACAAATTGCGCCGGGCGTGCCGGCGGTGCGCTGGGAACTGGCGCAGGCGGCTGCCGCTGCGGGGATGCCCGAAACAGCGATTCCCGCGCTCGAACAGCTCACCCGGCAATTGCCGGCGGTTCCGGGCGGCTGGTTCCTGCTTGCGGCGCAGTATCGCGCTGCGGGCCGCGACCGCGACGGGTGGCAGGCCGATCTGAAGGGCGTCAACGCCGCCGCCCAGGATGCCGAACTGGTGCAGGCCGCGCTGGCCATGCAGCAGGGCAGGCTTGATGAAGCGGCCGCTGCACTGGCGGCACGGCGCGCACGGCAGGGGGATGATCCGCCGGCCAGCCGGCTCGCTGCCGAAATATGCTGGCGCCAGGGCGATATGGCGCTGGCCATTGCCCAACTCGAACAAACCCTGGCGCAGGCCCCCGGCTATGATCTTGCCCGCGAATTCCTGATCCGCCTGCTGGTTCAGGCCAGCCGCCTGACCGACGCGCTTGCACACGCCGAAACGCTGCGCACCTCGCCGCTGGAAAGCCCCGGTCACGATCTGATCCTCGCGTCGGTGCTGGTCCATCTGGGCGATCAAACCCGCGCGCGCGGGCTGTACCAGGGCCTTCTGGCACGCAACCCTGGCCAGCCGCAGGTGTGGCAAAATCTGGGGCATGTGCTGAAAACGCTGGGCGAACAGGCCGGCGCGGTGACCGCCTATCGCGAGGCCGTCACCCGCCAGCCGACATTGGGGGAAGCGTGGTGGAGCCTGGCCAACCTGAAAACGGTGAAGCTGCGCGCCAGCGACATCACCGCGATGCAGGCGGCGCTGGCGTCGCTCGCCGGGCAGGACGAAACCGGTGACAGGGCTCGGGCCGAAGATCTGTTCCACCTGCACTTCGCGCTGGGCAAAGCGCACGAGGATCTGGGCGAACCCGCCGCAGCCATCGCGCATTATGCCGAGGGCAACCGCCGCCGCCGGGCGCTCATCGTCCACGATGCCGATGAATTCTCCGCCGAAATCGATGCCGCCATTACCACCTTCTCCGCGCCGTTCGTCGCGTCGCGGGGGGGCGGCGGTTGCCCGGCACCCGATCCCATCTTCATCGTCGGCCTGCCGCGATCGGGCTCCACCCTGATCGAACAGATCCTCGCCAGCCACAGCCAGGTTGAAGGAACGATGGAACTGCCCGACATGATGATGATCGCCAGCCGTCTGGCAGCGCGCATCGATGCCGGCGAGTTTGCCGATTTCAGCGCCATGGCCGCGTCGCTGTCACCCGCCGACCGCACGCGGTTGGGTGAGGAATATCTGACACGAACCCACATCCACCGCAAATCGGACAAGCCGCGTTTTATCGACAAGATGCCCAACAATTGGCAGCACGTCGGCCTGATCCGCCTGATCCTGCCGAACGCCGCCATCATCGACGCGCGGCGCCACCCGATGGGCTGTTGTTTTTCCGCGTGGAAACAGCATTTTGCGCGCGGCCAGCGCTTTTCCTACGATCTGGTCGAGGTGGGCCGCTATTACCGCGATTATGTCCGGCTGATGGCGCATTTCGATGCTGCCGTCCCTATCGCTGTCCACCGCGTCATCTACGAGGAAATGGTGGCCGACACCGAAACCCAGGTGCGCCTGCTGCTGGCCCATGCCGGGCTTGATTTCGAACCCGCCTGCCTCGAATTCTGGCGCAACGACCGCGCCGTGCGCACAGCCAGTTCCGAACAGGTGCGCCAGCCGATCTTCACCGATGGCGTGGACCATTGGAAAGCCTATGCGCCGTGGCTCGGGCCGCTGGCCGAAACGCTGGGAGACGTGACGACGTTGTATCCCGCCGTGCCGGCCAGTCTCGCGCCTATTTGATCACGCCCTCGGCAATCAGCTGGCTGCGCAATTCCTTGTTGTCGCCCATCGTCGCCTTGCCCCCGGCCCGCACCGCAGCAATTTCGGCGGCCTTGAACGGCTTGGCCGCCTTGGCCGGTTTGCCCAGCGTGACGACATGGCTCAAGACTTCGGCGATTTCAGCATCGGTGAGCGAGGCCATTCCCGGCATCACGCCATTCAGTGCCGCGCCCTCCACTTCGATGCGCCCGGCCATGCCGCCCAGCACCACCAGCGCCATATAACGGCGTCCGGCCGGTGCCTGCGCGATGGCGGCAGCGCGCCCCGCCAATTTGGGAAACTGGCCCGCCAGGCCTTCGCCGCCGGCCTGGTGGCACATGCCGCAGCGCGAGACGAACGCCGTCTTGGCATCAGCGGCCAAAACGGGGGCGGCAACCAGCATGGCAGCGATGGCAGCAAAGGTGAAGGCAACGTTCGAGGCAACGTTCGGGGCAACATTCGGGGCAAGGGTCGAGGCTGGGGCTGAAATCACGTCCGCTCCTTGGCACAAGCGCCGCAAAGCCATGGTGCAGCGCAATAGAAGCAAATACTGGACAGTCATCAAGCATTCGTCAAGCGCGAGCCTTTACGCGTGCAAATGCGCCGCCTATCCTGATGCCATGAGTGATACAAAAGGCGATGCTCCGGCCAAGGCTGCACCCCCGCGCCCCGGTGTTTACGTGCGCGGCGCCGAGACGGTGGAATTGATCCTCGAAGCTGCGCTCGGCGTGCTGATCGACGAGGGTGCTGGCGCCTTCACCTTGCGCCGCATCGCGGCCCGCTGCGGCATGAAAGTGGGCAATCTTTCGCATCATTTTGCCCGCAAGGAACTGCTGATTCAGCTGCTGCTTGATGATTTGCTTGAATATTACGAAGGCGTGCTCGATCAAACCGTGCGCCAACCCGGCCTCAGCCCGGAAGACCAGTTGCGCATGATGATCGAGATTGTGCTGGATGATATCGGCAGCAAACGCACCACGCATCTGTTTACCGAACTGTGGGCGCTGGCCAATCATGACAGCTTTGTGGCTGAACGGGTGGCGGCCTTTTATCGCCATGCTCACGCCAACATCGCTGCGGCTGTCGCGCCGCTGAACCCGGCGTTGTCGGCACAGGATGTCGATGTGGTGGCGCGCTTCATCAGCGCCAGCCTGGAAGGCACCACCATCTTTGCCGGCCACGGCAAACCCTGGGCCGCCCAGATGCCGCAGTTCAAAGGGATTGCCGTGACCGCGCTGGTGCATCTGGCCAAGACCATCACGCCGGCTGAAATCCACCGCTTGGCCGCCGTCCAATCTACGCAATTCGGGCAAAGTGCGGCGGCTTGACGAATACTTGACGCTCGTCCAGCATCCTTTCCATTCCGGTGCGGTTCGCCGATCCTTGCGGCGAGTCGCACCCAGATGTTCACGTGCCAGACGAACTTCGGGGGACAGGGCGATCATGACCAGCACGACATTTTCATACCGGGCCAAAGCTTTTGCCGGGGCCGCGCTGCTCGCCGTCATGACGGCAACAGCTGCGGCGGCGCAAAGCTCACCGCCCGCTGCGCCATCCACCGCCACCCCCGGACTGGAGCCCGAAACCCCTTACACCAGCAAATTGCCGACGGCCTCGCCGCACTGGGGTTTCCTGCGCGGCGGCTGGGAAAACGGCGGCACCCGCATTTTCGACGGCGATACCGGCAAGATGATCGGCCAGCTCAGCACGACGCGCTGGTCCGACATGATGATCGATCCGTCGCGCCGCGGCTATTATGTATCCGAAACGATCTGGACCAAAATCAACCGTGGCACCCGCCAGGATTATATCGCGGTTTATGATCCATCGACGCTGAACTTGATGGCCGAAATCCCGATGCCGGGCCGGCTGATCATCGGCGCGCAAAACAACAATTTCCACATCAGCGACGATGGCAAGACGGCGTTCGTCTATAATTTCAGCCCGGCCGCATCGGTCAATGTGGTCGATCTCGAAAAGCGAAAGATGGCCCAGGTCGTCGAATTGCCCGGCTGCGCCAGCTTCGTGCCGGTGGCCGGCGTCGGCTTTGCGGCGCTGTGCAGCGATGGCACGATCGCCACCGTGGCGGTGGGGGCCAAAACGTCGACCGTCACGCACAGCCAGCCCTTTTTCAGCGCAGCCGAAGATCCGATTTTCGACAGTTATGTCTATGATCGCGCCAAGAAAATGGCGGTTTACGTCACCTACACCGGCTTGATCCGCACGGCCACATTGGGCGCGGCTCCGGTGGTCGGCGAGGCCTGGTCGCTGCAGGCCGCCGCTGGTCTGCGCGCAGGCGACACCAAGCCGCTGGACATCAACTGGATGCCGGGCGGCCGGCAGATGACGGCGCTGCACCGCAAGACCGGCACGCTGTATGTGCTGATGCACCGCGGCGAATATTGGACCCAGAAAGAAGACGGCGAAGAACTGTGGGTGGTCGATCTGGCCGCCCGCAAGGTCACCAAGCGCGTGCCGCTCAAGCACAAGGCCAGCAATCTCAACATCACCCAGGACGACAAGCCGTTGTTGTTCATGGGCGGCGATGGCAGCAACATCATCGTGATGGACGCAGTCAGCTTTGAACAGAAACATGAACTGGAACGTGCCGGCGGCGGCTCGATCCAGACCTTCGACGGCCAGTGAGTTTCACTTGGGCATGGCCTTCCTCCTGATTATCGGCGGCGCTGCCGGCGTTGTCGTTTCACTGCTGTTTGCGGTGGCCGGCATCGACAAGCTGTGCCACCGCGCCTTGCTGCCCGGCGTGATTGCCAACTATCGCCTGTTGCCGCCCGTGCTGGTCGCGCCGGCAGCGGCAGCGCTGCCCGTGGCAGAACTGGGGATTGCCGCTGCACTGGTGCTGAGCTTGGCCGGCGCGGTACCGCCGCCGGTTGCGGCCGGCGCTGCGCTGGCGGCGGCGCTGTTGCTGCTGTTGTTTGCGGCCGCCATGGCCATCAATATCCGGCGCGGCCGCCGCCATATCGATTGCGGCTGCGGCCACGCGGGGCTGCGCCAGCAATTGGGCTGGGGCCAGGTGGCGCGCAATATCGTGCTCGGCATCGGCCTGGTGCCGCTGATCATGCCTGGCGGGGCATCCCTGCTGGCCGGAGCCGATATCGCGGTCGCGGCGGCTGCTGGCGTTGCCATTTATTTGCTGATGCTGTTGTTCACCACGTTGAACGCCGTTGCCGGGCCGCGCGCCCGGGCACGCGGTTGACCTGAAAAGGGCGCCTTGCCATGTCGAGCTTGCTGATCATCAACGAGGGCCTGCAATGGTTGGTGTTGATCACCCTTGGGGTTGCCGGGCTGGCGTTGGCCCGCCAAATTGGCGTGCTGCATGTGCGCGTTGCCCCGGCCGGTGCGCTTGACGGGAATCGCGGCCCGGCAGTGGGCGATGTCGCGCCGCCGCTTGCTGTCACCACCCTGGACGGCCAGCCCTTTACGGTCGGCGGCGCTTCGGCATCGGCCAGCTTGCGGTTGCTGATGTTCGTTTCGGCGCAATGCCCGATGTGCAAGACGCTGATTCCGGTTGCCAAAAGCTTTGCCGCTGCCGAACGGATCAGCCTGGTATTCGTCGGCGACGACGAGCTTCCTATCCAGAAATCGCTGGTGGCGGCGCAGGGCCTGGGTGCCTATCCCTTCGTCAACAGCGGCGATGTTGGCCGCCTGTTCGAAGTCGACAAGCTGCCCCACGCCGTATTGATGGACGGTGCCGGCAAGGTGCTGGCCAAGGGTCTGGTCAACAGCCGCGAGCATCTCGAAAGCCTGATCGTCAGTCACGAAATGGGTGTGGCGAGCGTGCAGGATTATATCGCCGGCCTGAAGCCGGCCTCCGCCCACCCGCACGCTGCGGTGGACGCATGACAACGCGGCAAGCCAAGGGGAACCGGATATGAGCAAATTCAATATGGATGCGCTGGGCGAAACGCTGCTGCGCAAATTTGCCGGCCGCACCTCGCGCCGTTCCTTCCTCACCAAGCTGGGCGTGGCCATCGTTGCCGCCCCGGCGTTTCCGCTGTTGCCTGTCAGCCGTGCCAACGCCGCCAAGCCGGACCGCACGCCGGAGGCCAAGACCAATTTCGCCCGCAACGCCCAAACCAAGGACGACACCAAGTGCAATTACTGGCGCTATTGCGCCATCGATGGCTCGCTGTGTTCGTGCTGCGGCGGCACGGCTGCCAGCTGCCCGGCTGGCACCGAACCATCGCCGGTGTCGTGGGTGGGCACCTGCATCAATCCCGATAACGGCAGCGCTTATCTGATCGCCTATCGCGATTGCTGCGGCAAATCCGGCTGCGGCCAGTGCGGCTGCGACAACACCGATCGCGAAACGCAATTGTACATGCCGCAGCTCAACAACAACGTCATCTGGTGCTTTGGCACCAGCAGCATGGAATATCACTGCTCCACCGCCGTGCTGGTTGGAAAGGCGCAGTAATGATTGGCCGCGGCAGCCCCTCCCGCTGCCAGGTATTGGGCATGGCTGCCGCAATCATGGCTGTTCTGGCGGTGCCGGTGGTCGGCAACACCACGGCCAAGTCTGCATCCACGCCGCCGCCGCCGGGGGCGCACATCCCGGCCTTTGCCAGCGAAATGCCCGCCGGGGTTCCAGCCAATTACCCGGCAGACATGGATCAGGCGCAATCGGATTATGTCGAACATTGCGGCGGCTGCCACGGCATCCACGGCGTGGCGTCGCCGGCTGAACTGCCCACCATTGGCGGCCGCGTTGGCTGGTTCATGTGCACGCCCGAAGGCCGATCCTATCTGGTGCGGCTGCCCAATGTCGCCCGTTCCCGCATCACCGATAATGCCCAACTGGCTGATCTGATGAACTTCATGGTCTTTGGCCTGGGCGGGCGTTCAACGCCGGCGGGCAGCAAGCCGTTCACCGCCGACGAAGTGGCGCGCGGGCGCACCACGGCGTTCACCTCGGTCAGCCTCGTCAAGACGCGGGCGCAACTGGTGGACCGCTTGATCCGCACATGCGGTGCCCCGGCGTCACTGCGGCTGATGTATCCGCCCGAAGCGGGCCGCATGGCGCATCCCGCCGCCGGCAAAGGCAAAAAGGCCGGTTAGCGTTTCGCTGGCGCCGGCTGCCAGCGCCAATCCAGCACCTGCAATTGCGGTGTGGTCGTGGGGGCCAGCAGGGCGTGCGCGATCACCATGCCCTTCTCGCAATACCACAGATAATCGCCTTCCAGCGCCCCCTGCGCAGCCACGCCGGGCAGCCCTGAGCAGCGGCCGGCCTGCGCCGTGATCGCAGCGATATCGGCGGCGCGGTGCGCGGCGTCGCGGTCCATCAGGAAATTGCCCGCCAGATTGGCGCTGGCGGCGCGCACGTCGCCGCTGGTCAGCATCTTGTGGATCGGTTCGACCAAAGTCGCCAGCGCCGGCGACAGCGGCACCACATCGGTGGGCATCAGCCCGGCGGCGTGCAGGGCAATCAGCGCATCCCACGCCGGCGCCGATGGGCCGGCATAAGTGTGGTTGGTGAGCACGAACACGCCCCAGCCGCGTTCCGGCGCCATCACCATGATGCTGCCATAACCGGGATAGCCGCCGCCGTGGAACGCCGTCCGCCCCAGCGTGCAATCGTCGCCCACGCGCAAGCCCGCACCATACACCACCGCGACCGTGCACGGCGAGGTGGAAGCCCCCGGTGCCGCATCAGGTGCCAACATCGTGGGCCGCATCATCCGCCGCGGGGAGCCTTCGCCGCGCAACATCGAACGCACCGTGGTGCGGGCTTGCGGTTCGGTCTCCCCTGGCGCAGCGGCCGGCCATGCGCCAAGCAGATGCCCGATCCACCGCGCATAATCCGGCCCGGTGGTGATCACGCCGCCCATCGCGCCGAACGTGCCGGGGCCCATATCAGGTTCGCGCTGAAACCTGCCGTCTTCCCAGCGCCAGCCGGTCGCCAACTTGGCGCGCGGCACATCGGCAAGGGCGAACGTCGTCGCGCTCATCCCCAGCGGTTGGAACCGCCGGCTGGCAATCTCGGTTTCAAATGGGCGCCCGCTGATGTTGCGAATGATGCGGCCGATCAGGGCATAGCCCAGGTTGGAATATTCATGCGCCATCCCCGGCGCGCGGGTGAACGGCACCCCGGATTTGAGCAGCGCCGTGAACTCGGCTTCGGGCAGCGGTGTCTGCCGGTCCCCCCACGGATCGTCGGTGACGAAACCGCCCATGTGATGAACCAGATCGGTCACCGTCAATGCGCCGCCCCATCCCGCCACTTCGGGCACGTGCGCTGCCACCTTGTCGTCCAGCCGCAACCGGCCTTCGGCAGCAAGATCATACAGCGTCAGTGCCGTGAACGCCTTGGTCATGCTGGCGATGCGAAACCGCGTGTCCGCCTCCACCGCGCGCCCGCTGTCTATATCGGCGGTGCCCGAAAAGCCGCTGTGCACCAGCCCTTCGCCGCGCTTGACGATGCCCCACGTCAGTCCCGGCACATGATTGGCCTGCGCCCAGCCTTTCATGCTGGTGTCGATACGCGCGGCAATTTCGGGGGGAAGCGGTTCGGCAGCAACAGGCGCAGCAAGCAGGGCAAGCGCGGCAAGCGCGGCAATCGGGGGGCGAGACATCAAAATTCTCCAGCACAGATGCAGGCACACACTCTGGCAGCATCACTGCCAAGCGGCAACGCACCGGCAGGGGCAGATGCACCATGCGACCGCTGGCACAGCTTGCGAATTCGCAGCAGCGCGGGCAAGGGTCATCACATCCGGCAGCAGACCGGGGCAGGGATTTGATAGTGATGATGGGTGTGATCCGGTTCGCGGCAGCGGCGATGATGCTGGCATTGGCAGCGGCGGTACCAACGACTGCCTATGCCAATCCGATCGTGCAAACCAAGGGCGATTTCGTCGACAAGTTCCGCCAATTGGAAGGCGAGGACTGGCCGACCCCCACTGATTATCGCAACGCCGCCGGTGCGCCCGGGCACCGCTATTGGCAGCAAAAGGTCGATTATCGCATCACCGCGCGCCTTGATGAAGCCACCCGAAGCATCACCGGCACCGAGACGATCACCTACCACAACAACAGCCCAGATGCGCTCAAGTATCTGTGGTTGCTGCTCGATCAGAACGAAAGCAAGCGCGATTCCATCGGCGAACGCTCCGATACCGTGTCGCCCGGCGGCCAGATCGGCATGACCGCAGTGCGCCGCGCCATGCGCTTCAAGGAATGGGAAGGCGGCTTCAACAATCTGAAGGTCACCGACGCTTCGGGCCGCGCGCTCAAATTCACCGTTGTGGACAGCCTGCTGCGCATCGATCTGCCGGCCGCACTGGCCAGCGGGGCCGCCACCACCGTGAAAATCGAATTCAGCTTCCCGCTGATGGAAACCCGCGTCATCGGCGGCCGTTCGGGCTATGAATGCTTCACCAGGCCCGATGAGGACGGCAACTGCATCTTTCTGGCCGCGCAGTGGTTCCCGCGCGCCGCCGTCTATTCGGATTACGAAGGTTGGCACAACAAGGCCTTCATCGGCGCTGGCGAATTCACGCTGGAATTCGGTGATTACGACGTCAGCCTTACGGTGCCGTCGGACCATGTGATTTCCGCCACCGGCGAACTCGCCAACCCCGAAATCCTCACCGCCGCGCAGCGCGCCCGTCTGGCGCAGGCCCGCACCGCCAAGGAGCCGGTGTATATCGTCACGCCCGACGAAGCGCTGGCCGCCGAAAAGCAGAAAGCCACTGCCGCCCGCACCTGGCGCTTCACCGCGCGCAACGTCCGCGATTTCGCCTGGGCCTCCAGCCGCAAGTTCGTCTGGGACGCAGTGGGTGTGAAGCAAAACGACCCGGCCAACCCGCTGGTGATGGCGATGAGCTTTTACCCCAAGGAAGCCCGCCCATTGTGGGATGCCTATTCAACCAAATCCATCGCCCACACCATCGAGGTGTATGGCGAATTCGCCTTCCCCTATCCCTATCCGACGGCGCAAAGCGTCAACGGCCCGGTGGGCGGCATGGAATATCCGATGATCACCTTCAACGGCCCGCGCCCGGTGAAGGACAAGAAAACCGGCCAACTCACCTATACCGAGCGCGCCAAATACGGCCTGATCGGCGTGGTGATCCACGAAGTCGGCCACATCTGGTTCCCGATGAGCGTCAACAGCGATGAACGCCAGTGGACGTGGATGGACGAAGGCATCAACAGCTTCTTGCAATTCGAAGCCGAAAAGCGCTGGGACCCGGTGAAAACCCGCGGACGCGGCGAACCACGTGACATCGTCGAATACATGATCAGCCGCGATCAGGTGCCGCTGATGACGCACAGCGACAGCCTGCTGCAGTTTGGCAACAACGGCTATTCCAAACCGGCGACTGCTCTGGTGATCCTGCGCGAAACCATCCTGGGCCGCGAGCTGTTCGATTTTGCCTTCAAGGAATATTCCCGCCGCTGGCGCTTCAAACGCCCCACCCCCTATGATTTTTTCCGCACCATGGAAGAAGCCTCGGGCGTCGATCTCGATTGGTTCTGGCGGGGCTGGTTCTACACCACCGATCATGTCGATATCAGCCTCGACAAGGTGGTGCGCGCCCGCCTTGATACCCGCAATCCCGACGTGGAAAAGGCGTTTGGCCGCGATCGCAGCAAAACCGATCCGACACCGCTCACCGTGGCCCGTAACACTCGGCCGCCGGTGATCGACCGCGATCCCGGCACGCGCGATTTCTAAGACGAAACCGACCGCTTCACCGTCACCGCCAAGGACCGCAAGGATTACGAGGCGAACCTGAAAAAGCTGGAGCCCGAAGCCGCGGCCGCGCTGGCTTTCAAGGACAATTTCTACCACTTCAACTTCCGCAATATCGGCGGGCTGGTGATGCCGGTAATCCTGAAACTGGATTACGAAGACGGCACCGCCGAAACCATCCGCATCCCGGCCGAAGTGTGGCGCTACAACAGCCGCGCCGTCACCTGGCAGCACGTGACGCCCAAGCTGCTCAAGGCGGCCGAGATCGATCCGCTGTGGGAAACCGCCGACGCCGATCGCGGCAACAATGCCTTCCCGCGCCGCATCGAACCGGGCGTGCTCAAGGTCAGCGACGATCCCGCTGGCCCCGACAACCGCATGGCCGACAGCGAGCTGGAAGTGACGCCGGACAGCATCAAGACCCGTGCCGTGAAGAAGGACGAAAAGAAGAAGGACGAGAATTGAGGGCGGCGCTGTTCGCGGTCTTGCTGGCGCTGGGGGCTTCGGCCCACGCACACCGCGGCCACGCCAGCCTGGCGGTGGTGGAGATCGACGCAAAATCCGGCGCCGTCGTCGTCACCCACCGCATGGCCGCGCACGATGTCGAACCGGCGCTGGTGGAAATCGCGCCGGCGGCCCAGCCCAGCCTCGATGATGCCGATGCGATGCAAGCGTTGGTCGCCTATGTCGGCAGCCAATTTCGCATTCGCGGCGTCACGCTCGCTGCGGCCGGGCAGACGATGGTCGGCGACACACTCGTGCTGCGCTATGTGGGCCGGGTGAAGGGCAAACCGAGCCAACTGCTGATCAGCGGCGCGCTGTTCGGCGAAACCTGGCCGGATCATGCCACCCAGGTGAATGTGCGCCGCGCCGGCATCACCCGCACGCTGCATTTTCGCCCCGGCGACGCCGAAAAGCCGATCAGCCTCGCGGCGCAGTGAGCGCCGCGCCGCCGCGCCGGCTGCTGCGCCTACGCCAAAAGACGTAACGCGCCCGGCGGCACTGTCATGCATTGGACATGCGGGGCTCCGGCAGAATCGCTGGGTGATGGACGGTGCCCCGCCGGGATAGCCAACGTCCGCCCGGGCGGCACCCGCAAACAACAAGGGGCGGCAGCCGGGCCTCACAGCCAATGGGAATGGTGCGGCCGCGATATACGTGCGGCCGGTGTGGATGCCGGGCGCTTTTTGGGGATGCTGACTGATGACGACCAACCACCGCACTGTAGCCGATGTTCGCCGCCTGCTGCTGCTGGGCGGCGCCATGTTGGCCGTCACCCTGCCCGGCGCCGCCATGGCCCAGCAGGCCGCTGCTGCCGATCCGGCCGCCGAGGAGGCGGATACCAGTGTCATCACCGTCACCGGCAGCCGCATAAGCCGCACCGGCTATGACGCGCCGACGCCGGTTTCGGTCGTCACCGAAGCTGAACTCAAGGCCGAACCGCAGGCCAATATCGGCGATTACGTCAACACGCTGCCCTCCGTGCGCGGCTCGCAAACCTCGTCGACCAACTCGGGCTCGCTGTCCAACGGCCAGGCCGGCATCGCCACCGTCAATCTGCGCTCGCTGGGCGCGGCGCGCACGCTGGTGCTGATCGACGGCCAGCGCTCGGTTGCCTCCAGCCCGGTGGGCCTGGTCGATACGCAAACCGTGCCGCAGGGCCTGATAAAGGGCGTCGAGGTCGTCACCGGCGGCGCGTCATCGGCCTATGGTTCGGACGCGGTGTCGGGCGTGGTCAACTTCTCGCTCAATCGCGATTTCAAGGGCCTGCGCGCCGAATATGAATTCGGCATCACCGATTACGGCGATGTGCCCAACCACACATTGCGCATCACCAGTGGTTTCGATTTCGCCGATGGCCGCGGCAAGGTGCTTTTGGCGGGGGATTATTTCACCCAGAACGGCGTCGATACCTATGATCGCCCGTGGCAGAACAGCGGCGTCTTCCAGATCGACAATCCGGCCTTCGTGCAGGGCAATGGCCAGCCAGAACGCCTCGTCGCGTCGGGTATCGGCACCTACCAGTTCACGCCCGGCGGTATCGTCAACGCTGGGCCACTGCGGGGGACCTATTTTGGCCAGATCACGAACGGCCAGGCCAGCCTCAACCAGTTCACCTATGGCCCCAACCGCGGCCAGTGGATGGTGGGCGGCGATTATCTGATCAGCCGCGATGGCCATCTGAACACCAACAGCCTGGCGCCCGATGAAGAACGCGGGAACGTCTTTGGCCGCCTCAGCTTCGAAGTCAGCCCGGCCTTCGTGCCCTTCGTGCAATACAGCTATTCCGGCTACAGCGGGCAAAGCTTTTATCAGCAAACACCGTCCACCGGCATCACCATCCAGCGTGACAACGCCTTCCTGCCGACCGCGCTGGTGACGCAGATGACGGCGCTCAACCTCACCAACATCTCCATCGGCACCAGCAACAACGGCTTCCCGGCCGCCGGTTCCAGCAACACCCGCGAAGTCTATCGCTTTGTCGCCGGCGCAGATGGCGAATTTGAAATCGGCAGCGGCAGCTGGAAGTATGCAGCCTATTATCAGTCCGGTATCGCCCGCACCAACGAACTGCTCACCAACACCTGGCTCAATAGCCGGGTCAGCCTGGCGCAGGATGCCGTGCGGGCGCCGGCCGGCAATGCGGCCGGCATCGCGGCTGGCACCATCGTCTGCCGTTCCACGCTCGCCAATCCCACCAACGGCTGCGTGCCCTTGAACCGCATCGGCATCGGCGGGGTGACGCAGGCCGCCATCGATTATGTGTTCAACAACGGCCAGCAGCCGCAGCGCTTCCAGACGCTGCGTCAGGACGTGGCGGCCGCCAACCTCTCCACCAACGATCTGTTCGAAACCTGGGCCGGCCCGGTGTCTTTTGCTGCCGGCGGTGAATGGCGGCGGGAACGGGTGGATGGCTCAGTCGATCCGCAGTTCAATTCCGGCTGGCTCTACGGCAATTATCTCGTCACCAAGGGCGCCTACACCGTATGGGAAGTGTTCGGCGAAACCGTGGTGCCGCTGGCCAAGGGCCTCGATTTCAACGGCGCCGTCCGCGTCACCGATTATTCCACGTCCGGCAATGTTACCACCTGGAAGGCCGGCGCCACCTGGCAGGTGATCGATGATATCAAACTGCGCGTGGTGCGCAGCCGCGATATCCGAGCCCCCAACCTGAACGAACTGTTTGCGCCCGGCACCGCCCGCACCAACACGGTGAACGTGCCGCTGCCCGGCGGCGGCCAGCGCACCGATCAGTTCCTCGAATCGACCACCGGCAACACCGCGCTGCGCCCCGAAGTCGCCATGACCTGGGGTGTCGGCGGCGTGTTCACGCCCAGTTTCCTGCCCGGTTTTGCCGCCTCGGTGGATTATTTCGATATCGATCTGTCGGGCGCCATCGCCACCATCACCGCGCAAACCGTCGCCACGCTGTGCCTGGAACAAAACCGCCAGGATCTGTGCCAGTTCATCACCTTCAATGGCCCGGCCGGCACCGCCAGCCCGGTCACCGGGATCAAGCTGGTGCCGTTCAACTTTGCCGCCCTCAAGGTGCGCGGCATCGATTTCGAAGCCAGCTACCGCGCCAGTCTGGGCGATGGCCGCCTGACCCTGCGGGCGCTGGCCTCGCATTATATCGACAATATCGTCGATAACGGCATCGACGTTGCCCGCGATCTGGCCGGGCAGAATGCCGGCGGCGGCGATGCCACGCCGGCGTGGAACTATCGCCTGACCGCCAATTATGAAGTGAGCGACTGGACCTTCAATCTGGTCGGCCGCGGCTTCTCGGGCGGGGTTTATGATAATAATTTCATCGAATGCGCCGCGGCCTGCCCGGCGTCCACCCCGCAGGCCCGCACCATCAACAACAACCGGATTTCCGGACAGTGGAATTTCGATGCCTCAGTGACGAGGCGTGTGAAGCTGGGCGGATCGAAGGTGGATCTGTTCCTCTATGTCCGCAACCTCTTGAACAGCGATCCGGTGCTGGTGGGCAATGGCCCGACCGGCAACAACACGCCGGCCTATCCACAAACCAATCGTTCCCTCTATGATGTGCTGGGCCGTGTGTACCGCATGGGCGTGCGCTTCGAATATTGATCGCGATTGAGGGGGAAAACAGGATGAAGTCGCTCACGCTGCTGGCGGGCCTGCTCGCTGCCACCACTCTGGCCGGAGCCGGGGCATCTCCGGCGCTGGCGCTGGCCACGCCGGCCCAGAAAAAGGCCGCCGCGCAATCGGTCGACGCGCAAACCAAGCTGGCCCAGGAAATGGTCGATATGGTGTTCAGCTATGCCGAACCCGGCTTTCAGGAACACAAGACCAGCGCATATCTGACCGCGATCCTCGAGAAAAACGGCTTCACCGTCGAACGCGGTTCCGCCGGCATCCCCACGGCGTTTTCGGCCACCTGGTCCAACGGCCCCAGTGGAAAGGATGGGGGCCCCACAATCGCGCTGGGCAGCGACATTGATGGCCTATTGGGCCTGTCGCAATATCCCGGCGTCGTCGACATGAAGCCGATGGTGGAAGGCGCCCCCGGCCACGGCGAAGGCCACAACAGCGGCATGCCGATGATGATCGTCGCCGCGATTGCCGCCAAGCAGATGATGGAGAAAGACGGCATCAAGGGCACACTGATGCTGTGGCCCGGCGTCGCCGAAGAACTGCTCGCTACCAAGGCTTATTATGTGCGCGCCGGCATGTTCAAGGGTGTCGATGCGTCGATCTTTGCTCACGTCGGCCGCGATTTCGGCACCGGCTGGGGCCCGGCTGGCAATAACGGCATGGTGAGCGTGGAATACACCTTCAACGGCAAGACCGCGCATGCCGCCGGCCAGCCGTGGGACGGCCGCAGCGCATTGGATGCTGTGGAGATCATGAACGTCGCGTGGAATTTCCGCCGCGAACATCTGCCCCTCACCCAGCGCAGCCATTATGTCATCACCGAAGGTGGCGGCCAGCCCAACATCGTGCCGGAAAAAGCCAGCGTCTGGTATTATTTCCGCGAAGGCAGCTTTGCCAAGATCCGCGGCCTGTATGAAATCGGCAACCAGATCGCCGCCGCCGCCGCCATGGCCACCGACACCAGTGTCACCAGGCGCACCCTGGGCTATGCCGCGCCCAATTATGGCAACAAGCCGCTGGCCGAAGCGCTTTATGCCAACATCAAGGCCGTCGGCCTCCCCACCTGGAGCGCGGCCGATCAGGGCTTTGCCAAGGCCATGCAGCAAGCCAGCGGCCAAAAGGTCGAACCGCTGGTCACCGCGCTGGCGCCGCTGTCCACCCCCGATTTGCGTGGGCCGTCGATGGGCGGCGGATCGGATGATATCGGCGACATCATGTGGACAGTGCCCACCGTCACTATCCGCTACCCGTCCAACATCCCCAACGCCATCGGCCACAACCGCCAATCGGCGATCGCCATGGCCACGCCGATTGCCCACAAGGGCGTCATGGTCGGTGCCAAGGCCGTCGCCATGACCGTGCTCGATCTGCTGACCACGCCCACGATCATCACCGACGCCAAGGCCTATCAGCAGGATGTGCAGTTCAAATCCGACAAATACGACCCGCTGCTGACCCCGGACGACAAGCCGGCAATCTGGCTCAACGCCGACATCATGGCCAAGATGCGCCCGCAACTGGAAAAATTCACCTACGATCCCGCCAGGTTCAAGACGTACATGGACCAGCTCGGCATCAACTACGAAGATTTCGCCAAGGTGAAGTGACCCGCTCAGCGGTCGCGGGAAGGCGCCGGCGCCGGGAGGTGCCGGCCCCTCTCAGTCGGAGCCAACATCACCAAGTTTCGTCGCCCCGTGCTTGACACGGGGCCCCGCTGTTCTTCCTCGCCGCAAGGCCCGATAACTTCGCAATCACGGAACAACTGGGTGAGCAGCACCCGGCCTCTCCCCGCCTTGCCGCCCGCCAGACCCTGCGCCACACTCGCGCCTCCACCCCGTGGGAATGCGGCCATGACGATCACACCGGAACCACTGGCCCGCTTCATCGCCGAAGTGCAGCAGGCGCTCGCCCAAATTTCACCCCAGCCACAAATCGGCGCCGCGCTGGCCCGGCTGGTGGCTCAGGGCGATTGGCTGCCGCCCGCCTACGCCATCCCGCACCCCGATCATTATCAGCAATATCTGCTCCACGCCGATCCCGTCGGGCGCTTCTCCATCGTCAGCTTCGTCTGGGGCCCAGGCCAGGCAACGCCCATCCACGATCACGGCGTCTGGGGCGCCGTCGGCGTCCTGCGCGGCGCCGAACACAGCCAGGCCTACACCGCCGATGGCACCACCCCGCCCCGCCCCATCGGCCCACCCCACATCTTGCTGCCCGGCATGGTCGAACGCATCGGACCAGATGTGGGCGACATCCACAAAGTGTCCAACGCCGCAGACACGGTCTCCGTCAGCATCCACATCTACGCCACCAACATCGGCCACCACCCCCGCCACGTCTATCCCGACGAGGGGGGCATGAAGCCCTTCATCTCCGGCTACGCCAACGGGCCGGATACGCATGTGTTTTGTGGATGAAAAAGTTGCGGATAGTGGTTAATAAATACACTATTAATACTGCAAACGTAATAATAAAGTATATTATCACTGTAATTCCATCGTAATTCCACTGTAATTCCACTGTAATTCTTCACCGTAATTCTTCACCATAATTTCAGATAACCTGCGCCCGTCGGGCAAGCGCGGGCGGTATCCTGTGGACAGTCTGCAAGCGAAGTGGTGTCGGCCCTTTCCTATCTGGAAAAACCCTATATGCTTTCATTCTGGTTGCTGGGGGCAGGCGGAAAACGGGATAACAAGTGACCAGACTCTGACAACTCCGCCTCTCGGAAAACAGGAGGGTAGAAGATGTTGAACAAGGTAAGCTCGCTCGCGCGGGCGCTAGGTGTGCTATTGGCCATCGTTGCAGGGTTCGTCACGCTAGGTCCACTGAACACCGCGCTGGTGATTCTCGTGCTCGGCCTGATTTCTGGTCTTTGCTACACCGCCGAAGACATCGTCAAGCTTGCAGTGCTGGTTCTGGCACTGCCTGTGTTGGGCACTGCGCTCGGCAATGTTCCTGAAGTTGGTGCAATGCTCGGCGCGGCGGCGGGCAATGTCGCGTTGTTGATTGCCGGGGCACTCACCACCGTAGTGGTGATGCGCGTGTACAATGTGGTCAAGGGCGACCTGATGGGGCTGATTGCCAAGCCCTGATATAAGGATGCGTGAAGGCCCGTCGGCGCAATCCGGCGGGCCTTTGCCGTTTTCAACCCAACGCGGCCGCCAACGCGGTCTCCGTCAGCATCCACATCTACGCCGCCATCGTCGGCCACCCCCCCCGCCACGTCTATTCAGGGGCTGGCGGCGTAAAACCCTTCATCTGCGGCTACGCCAACGGGCCGGATACGCCCGTGTTTGGTGAGTGAAAGGGTTGCGGATGGTGCTGACTACGTACGGTATTGATATCGCAAACGTGGGAATAGAGCGCACTCACACTGCAATTTGAGCAGTTGGCTAATTGATCTTGCCCCGTCTAGCGTCTCCCTTGACGTGCTAACTACGCCGCCAAGCAAATTTTT
>NZ_JBDNFM010000129.1:0-30184 GCF_041689835.1 Sandarakinorhabdus sp. | reverse complement strand
TGCTGCTGGGCGGCAGCAGGGGCAGCGAACGTGCCAAGGGTGTTCGGGCCCCGGCATTTGCCGGCGCCGCGGGGCGCATCATTGCTTTGGCGGTGCTGGCCGGCGCGGCGTTTGCGGCCGATTTGTCGGTGTGGCACCTGGGCATACTGCGCACCACGTTGGCCAATGCGACGCTGCTGGCCAATGGTGCCACCTTCCTGCTGCCGCTGTATGGGCTGGTCATCCTGAAACAACGGCTGACCGGCCCGCAATGGTGGGCGCTGGCCTGTGCAGCGGCCGGGGTGGCACTGCTGCTGGGGCGCAGCGCCGAACTGTCGCCCCGCCATCTGGCCGGCGATTTGCTGTGCCTGGCGGCGGCGCTGTTTTACACCGTCTATCTTGTGGCCATTGAAAAGGTGCGCGGCACGCTGGAGGCATTTCCGGCGTTGGCGCTGGCAACGCTGGCTTCGGCCATCGCACTGGCGCCGCTGGCGGCGAGCGGGGCGTTAGGCGGCATATTCTGGCCGCACGACTGGACCCCGATCGTGGGTCTTGCCATCGGCAGCCAGGTGATTGGACAGGGACTGATTGTGTACGCCGTGCGCCACCTGTCGCCGTTGGTGGTGGGGCTGACGCTGCTGGTGCAGCCGGCGATCAGCGCGATCATCGGCGCGTGGCGCTTTGGCGAAGTGCCCGGCCCGCTGGAATTGCTCGGCGCACTGATGGTGGTGGCGGCGCTGTTGATCGCTCGGCTGCCGTCACGCGCCTAAAATTTTAGCGGCACGTCCCAGCCGGGTTTCTGCAAGCGGTTGGCCACGGACAGCCCGGTGCGCCACGCCGCTTCGGCTTCCTGCGCAGCGGCCTGAAACGTGAAACCGCTGCCGACCTGATCGCAGGGCTGGTGGTAACAGCGCTGGTTGTAATCATCGATCAGCGCTTGCCCCGCCGCAGTGCCGACGGCCACAAGATCACGCCCGGCGCGGAAGGCCAGCGCCGGCACGCCGCGCGCCGCGAACGGGAAATGATCGGAACGGAAATACCAGCCGGCTTCAGGGTTGGGCTCGGGCACCACCACCAGGCCCATGGCCTTGGCGGCAACGCCCAGATCGGTTTCCAGGCTGGTGCGGCCGCCGCCGATGAGTTCCAGGCTGCGGGTGCGCGGCAATTGTACGTGCGGATCAAGATTGATTACCGCCACTGTGCTGGCCAGCGGCAGCAGCGGATTGGCCGCGTAATATTCGGCGCCGAGCAGGCCCTTTTCCTCCGCCGTCCACGCTGCAAAGAGCAGGGTGCGCGCGGGCCGCGGTCCGGCGACAAAGGCGCGGGCGACCTCGATCAATTCGGCGGTGCCGGTGGCATTGTCGATGGCGCCGTTGCGAATGGCGTCGCCTTTTGCATCGGCCCCGACATCGGCCACGCCCTGCCCGTTGGCATCCCAGTGCGCGCCGAACAGCACGGCTTCTGCGGGCCGTGCCTTGCCCTTCAGCTTGCCCACCACATTATAACTGGTGAACGCAGTCGCGATCAGCTGGCCGGAGGCGCTGCCGGTGGCGGGCAGCGGCACGGCGCGGAAATCGAGCTTGCGTGCCGCGGCTTTGGCGCTGGCGAGATCAAGCCCGGCAGCGGCCAGCAACCGCTGCGCCAGCGCACCGTCCATCCAGCTGGAAAAACGCAAATTGCCGCCGAACTGCGCCGTGCCCGGCACCATCTGCGGCACGCGTTCGGTGCCGATCAACTGGACCATCGGGTAACTCGCGGGGAAATCCTCGTGCAGCACGATGGCGCCCAAGGCGCCGGCTTTGGCAGCGGCACCCAGCTTGACGCCCACGCGCCCGGCATAGGTCAGCCGACGGCCTTCAAAGCCCAGATCGCTGCCGGCCTCGCCATCGGGATCGCCAGCGAGCAGCAGCACGATCTTGCCGGCAACATCGACGCCGGCATAGGGATCATGGCCGTTCGCCACCACGCCAAAACCGCCGAAAATGATGGACGCATCGGCAATGGCAGTGTCGCCGGGCAGGCGCAGCGCCAGCGTGGCATTCTGGCCGAGCATCACTGGCAGGGCGACGCCGTTCAGCATCACGGAAAGCGCCGCACCGGGCGCACGGTCCAGCCGGATCAGCGGCACCGGTTGCAGCCAGCTGCCTTCCGGCCCGGCTGGCTCCAGCCCGGCCGCCTGGAAGCGTGCCGCCAGAAAGGCCAGTGTCTGCGCCTCGCCCACTTCGCCTGGCCCGCGCCCGGCAAACGCGTCGGATGCCAGCGCTTTGGCGTCGTCGCCGATGCGGGCTGCCGAAAAGGCGAAAGGGGCAGCGGCAGCCGGGGCGGCCACGATCAGGACAGTGAGAAAAAGCTTGCGCATGACGCACACTTTGGGCCGCCAACCGGCGGTATGCAAGCGCTGGCGGGATCGCGCGGCAGCGGCTATGTTCCTGCCTCGTTCTATGTGCCAATGCGGCCAGCCAAATGGATCTGCCTGTGATCGAAGCCGTAATTGCCGTTGCCGCTGCGCTTTTGGGCGCGGCTTTGGGCTGGTTGCTGGCCATGCGCAGCGCCGCGCCCCTGCGCGAAACCATCGGCCGCAGCGCGGTGGAAATCGCCATGCAGCAAAGGCGGCTGGCCGAACTGGAGGGGGCCGAAAAGGCGCGTCAGGCGCTGGATAGCGAACTGGCCGGGATAAAGGCCAGCCAGACCGAGCGGGACCGTGCCCATGCCGCCGAACTGGCGCGGTTGCAGGAAACATTCGGCGCGCTGGCGGGCAAGGCCCTGGAAGCCGCGCAAGCCAAATTGGCGCAAAGTGCCGAGGCGCTGATGCTGCGCCAGCGTGAGGCGGCAGGGGCGGGGCTGGAGGCAAACCGCAACCAGCTGGCCGAATTGATCGCGCCGGTGAAGGACACGCTGGTCAAATACGAAGCGCGGCTGGGCGAAGTGGAGGCGGCGCGCACCGAGGCCTATGGCAATCTCAAGGCCCAACTCGCCAATGTCGTGCTGGGCCAGGATCGCGTGAGCGGCGCTGCCGCCAAGCTGGAAACCGCGCTGCGGTCATCGGGCAAGGTGGCGGGCCGCTGGGGCGAAGAACAATGCCGCAATGTGCTGGAAGCAGCGGGCCTGGTGGAAGGCATTGATTTTGAGAGCCAATGGTCGGTCGATAGTGACGATGGCCGCCAGCAGCGCCCGGATTTCAAGATCAATCTGCCGGGCGGGCGGGTGTTGGTGATCGACGTGAAATGCTCGATCGATGCCTATGTCAGCGCGGCGGAATGCGATGATATCGCGGCGCGGCAAACCTATCTGGTGGCCCATGCCCGTGCCGTGCGCACCCATGCCGATGGGCTGGCGAAAAAGGATTATGCCAAGGCCGTGGGCGGCGCCGTGGAATTTGTCGTGCTGTTCGTGCCCGGCGAGAATTTCCTTGGCGCGGCGCTGGAGCAGGACCGCAGCCTGATGAATGATTTTTTCAAACGCCAGGTGGTGCTGGCAGGGCCGGTGAATCTGGTGGCGGTGGCGCGAACGGTGGGGGCGCTGCGCGATCAGGCGCGGCTGGCAAAGGAAGCCGCCGAAATCGCCAAATTGGGCCGCGACCTGTATGATTCGCTGCGCACCATGGGCGGACACTTCAACGCGGTGCAGAAATCATTGTCCAATACGGTGCGCGACTGGAACAACATGGCCAGCAAGGTGGACAACCGATTGATGGGCAGAGCCCGGAAGTTCAAGGACATGGGTGCTGCGACCGGCCTCGAGGACCTTGCCGACCTTGCCGCTGTCGAGATCATGCCACTGCTGCCAAACTCGCCTGAGCTGACCAGCGGCTTGCTGCCCGCGCCGGCCGCGCCGCTGGAATGATCAACCAAGCACGCCGGCCGCTTCGATCTGGTCAGACATCAAGCTCGCGTGCGTGTTGGAACCGCGCAATCCTTCGCGTGCAATCCACAGTTATTGCAAGCGGGCATGCCCCTGCGCGGATTGCACCCTTGCCCCCCCGGCGCTAGGGTTCGGGCACAGCGAAGGAGATGATGATGGCGGGCGTCAACAAGGTGATTCTGGTTGGGCGATTGGGCAAGGATCCGGAATCCAAGAGCTTCGCCAATGGCGGCAGCGTGGTGCAGTTCACCATGGCGACCTCGGAAAACTGGCGCGACAAGGCCACCGGCGAGCGCAAGGAAAAGACCGAGTGGCACAACATCGTCATTCGCAACGAGAATATCGGCAAGGTTGCGGCGCAATATCTGCGCAAGGGCAGCGAAGTCTATATTGAAGGCGCGCTCACAACCCGCAAATGGCAGGATCAGAACGGTGCTGACCGGTATACCACGGAAATCGTGGTTGGCCCGTTCAAGGGCGAAATGACCCTGCTGGGTGGCCGTGAAGGCGGCGGTGGTGGCGGTGGCGGCCAGTCGCGCGGCGATGATTTCGGCGGCGGCGGCGGCGGTGGCGGCGGCGGTTATGGCGGCGGGGCACCGGCGGGCGGCGGTTCTGGCAACGGGGCACCAGCTGGCGGCGGCAAGCGCCCTGGCGCGTTCGACGACGATCTCGACGACGACGTGCCGTTCTGAGGTGGCCGCTGGGCGGTTTAGGGTTTTTTCAGCACGGCAAACGGGCTGCGCAGGGCGACTGCGTCGTCTTCGCTGATGACGCCGGCCACGTTGCCGGGCAGGCGCGGATAGGGATCAAGACCCAGCGCAAAGGCCTGGGCGGCGATCTCGCCCAGATCGATGATGTCACCGTCCAGCGGATCGACATCGAGATCTGCGCTGGACAATTCCATTTCGCCGTCGTCCTGCGCGGCCTCGGTCAAGAACAAGGCGATGCGTTCGGTCACCAGAAACGGCACCGGTTCGGCACTGGCCACGCACGGCTGGGCGCCGGCGCCGTGGACCTGGCCAGTGATGCGGATGCCGGCGGCTTCGCGGGTCACTTCAAGCGCGGCGGTCAGCCGATCGAGGCTGAGCAGCATGAATCGCGCCGCCAGCGCCGCGCGCTCTGCCTCATTCGCTTCCAGCATCAGGCGTTTAGGCAGGCCGCCAATCTCGTGTGCGCGTACGATGTGGCTGAATTCTGGAGGTAACAGGCTCAATGACTTGGCTCCATGTGGCCGGCGGCCAGGTGTGTGAAGGCAGTCTCGCCCAGCTGGCGCGACAGGCGCAGCGCCTCGCCGGTCACGAAGGCGAGGGCGGCATCGGCCACCGGCTCGCCGCGATACAGGTTGCGGCGCAGCGCCTGTGCCATGGCGCCAGTATCGCTGCGCGCGGCGCGGTAGGCGCCGATGCGGCCGCCCAGCGCCGCCACCATGCGCCCCATGTGTTTGGGCACCGCCTGATCGCCGATGCCGTCCTGGCGCAGGTTGCCGTCCATATCGGTGATGAAGCGATCGGCCAGATCGGCAGACAATTGCGCTGCCGGGTGGCGGGCGTCGTCGCCGGTGATCTCCTCCAGCCGCAGCATCAGCAGCGAAAGCACCAGCACCACCATGTCGAAACGGCCATCCATGCTGTCGGGCACGCCGCCTTCGACGTACCATTGCGGCCGGCGCGCCTGAGTGACGACGGCAGCATAAAGCTGCTCCACGGGCGACGGCGCGCCGCCGACAAGGCGTTTCAGGCTGGCAAACATTCCCATGCGATGACGCGCTAGCATAATCGTGCCGGCTGACATAATGAACTTGGCCAACAGGAGTGTCGCAGCGGGGCGTTGCGGCTGGAGTGTGGAATGAAGACGGGACTTGCCACTATTGCTCTGATTGGCGCGGCGCTGGCCGCCAGTGGCTGCTCGCGCATCAAGGCGCAGCAGGGTTATCTCATCGATGAAACCCTGTTTACCTCGATCCTGCCGGGTGTGGACAATCGCGAATCGGTGTCGCGCACGCTGGGCCGCCCCACCTTTGCTGCGCAGTTCGATACCGGCAGCTGGTATTATGTAAGCCGCCTCACCGGCCAATATGCTTTTACCGCGCCCAAAACCCTGCAGCAGCAGATCCTGATTGTCAGCTTTGATGAACAGGGCAACGTGGCCAGGGTGGAACGCCGCGGCATGGAAAAGATCGCCCGCATCAATCCGTCGGGCGACAAGACCGAAACCCGCGGCAAATCGGAAAGCTTTTTGCAGGAACTGTTTGGCAACGTGGGCCAGGTGGGTTCCGCCGGTGGCCCGCTGGGCGGCCAGCCGACGGGACGCGACGGCCCGCGCTGATCGTTGCGGCCGCGATGCGCCTGCTGCCCTTCATGCTGCTGTTGGCCGCTTCCCCGGTCGCGGCTGCCGATCCTTCACCGCAACCCCGGCTCGATGGTCGCTGGCATGGCCTGGCGGCGCAAGACGTGGCCGCCGGCCTGTGGTGGGCCGGCCCGGCGCAGCGCGATGCCAGCGGGCCCGACACGCTGGCTGAAGCGCTCAGCGGTGTGCCGGGCCTGATTTTTACCCCTGCCCCCGGCAATGGCAGCGCCGCGCTGATCGTGCGCCACGGCCGCAGTCAGCCGGAATTGCGCATCGGGACACTTGGCCAGCCCGGATTGCCGCCGCTGCTTGCCGGCCTGTTCGATACCGATCTGCTGCTGGCCGCGCCGCCGGGCGGGCTGGGCAGCGCGGCCGGGGAAATCAGCCTGTCGTTGCGCCGGCCGGGCGACAGGCTGGCCGGGCTGGGTGAGTTTGCTGCCGGCGCGTTCGGCAGTCGGCGCGTGCTGGCCCGCATCGATGTGCCGCTGGGCAGGAGTACCGGCGGGGGCGCGCGGCTCGGGCTGGGCGGTCATTTTCAGCATGATCTGGGCTGGCTGCGGAACACCACCACCGGCGAACGCCTCAACCGCGGCCAGCGCGCAGGCCTTTCGGGCACGCTGGACCTTGATCTGGGGCCAACGCTCAGCCTTGCGCTTACAAGTGTTCATGCCCGGTCCCAGGCCGGAAACCTGCCCGCCTTTGCCTGCAACCCAAACGCGCCGTCCATGTGCGGCGGGCGCTTTGCCAGCACCGGGCAATTGGCGCGGCCGCCGCTGCTGGCGCCGAGCTGGGGGCCAATTTCGGCTGATCTCGCCGGCCAGCCGCTGGGCCAACGTGCCGATCTGGCGCTATATGATCTGCGGCTGGTGCATCAGGGGCAGCGGCTGCGGCTGGAATTGGCGGCGGGCCTGTCGCGCCAGACCGGGCGGCTGGGCCTTGATCTGGCCGATGGCCGGCGGCTGGAGGGGCTGGTGGGGCTGGTGGGGCCGGCGGGGCTGGCCAGCGGCGGCTATGGCCTGATCGCCCGCACCACCGACAGCCAGCACGGCGCCGATCTGCTCGCGGCGGTCGATCTGGGCGTGCTCACGCTGCGCGGCGGCGCTGGTTTCAGCGAGGCGCGCCGCCGCCGCGATCAGGCCGATACGCAAGCTGGCGCGGTGCTCGCCGATCGCCGCCTCGTCCAGTCGATGGCCAGCCGTCACGGGTTTGCCCAGGCCCGGCTGGAGCCCGGCCACGGGCTGGCACTGGAAGCCGGGGTGCGGGCGGCCCGGCAAACGCTCGGCCTTGATGTGACCGACCGGCGCGCCGGCTGCGCGCCCTGCCTGGCGCCGCCTGGCCCTGCCCGGCAGGAACAAACGCTCCTCACCCCCGAATTCGCGCTGTCGTGGCGGGCGTCGCCGCAGTGGCTGCTGTTTGCCCGCAGCGCGCGCAGCGCCCGGCTGCCGGGTTGGAACCTGCTTGCCCGCACCAGTGCCGAACTGCAACTGCTGCCGGCCGAAACCGGG
The DNA here is from genome assembly GCF_041689835.1 of Sandarakinorhabdus sp. Classification (GTDB taxonomy): domain Bacteria; phylum Pseudomonadota; class Alphaproteobacteria; order Sphingomonadales; family Sphingomonadaceae; genus Sandarakinorhabdus. The sequence goes on along the minus strand of NZ_JBDNFM010000129.1, from coordinate 22,493 downwards.
TGGCACCATCAAGCCGGGGTGAAAGCCGATTTGTGGAGCGGCCGGCTGCGGCTGGATGCCAGCGGGTTTGCGGCGCGCACGCGGGCGCTGGTTTCGCCGCTTTTGGGCATCGATCCGTTGGCGCTGGCGGCCATCCCCCGGCTCGACATGCAAAATCATGGGCTGGACGTGACGGTGCAGGCGCGTCCGCTGGAGCAGCTGGAACTGGCTGCCGCGCTGGGGTGGCAGCAGGCGCGCTGGACAGGTGCGGTGTTGGCCAATCTGCCGCCCGGCGCGCCGGCTCGGCCCCTGTATGCGCCCGACACCACGGCCAGCCTGTCGGCTGTTTGGCGGCAGCCGTTGGTGGGCACGGGTTCGGTTCTGGTGCCGCGCGTGGGCCTGCGCTGGCGCAGCGCGATGGCGGTGGCGGCGGGGCCGGTATTGGGCCTTGTGAATGGATTAGCAAACGGAATAGCTTCGGGCGGCTGGCAGGCGGCGGCGGCGCTGCAGCTGGAAATTCCGGATGGCGGCTGGCTCATCAGCCTTGAATGCGAGAACTGCCTTGACCAGACGTTGACCGATGGCGCGGTGGCCGGCCTGCCGACGTTGAACCCGCCGCGCTGGTGGCAGCTCCGCTTCAACCGCCGCTTTTAACGAGTGCGAATTGGCCTGAAAGTCACGATTTGTGGTGTTTGGAGACTTTATTGCGGCACGGTGACAAAATTATGCTTGCACCTTGGGTATCATCCCCGCTTTAAGTCATCCATCAGGGTCCACTGATACACATTGGCTCCGCCAGCGGGGCAGACACTCTGGAAGGGGATTATAATGGCCACTGAAGCCAAGAGCGGTCGTAACACTTCGGCGCTGATGAAGCCGCTGACGCCGCAAGGCCCGCTTGCCGTTGTGGTGGGCAGCGATCCGCTGCCGCGCGGCCAGGTTGTTGCCAAGATGTGGGATTATATCCGCGCCCACAATCTGCAAAAACCGACCGACAAGCGCGTGATCGTCGCCGATGCCAATCTGAAGGCTGTGTTTGGCAAGGACGAGTGCACGATGTTCGAAATGAACAAGTTCATCGCACAATATCTGAAGTAAGCGCTTCGCCGCTTGCCGGCAGCAGTTTCAGGGGCGTCGCCTGGGTTGACCCAGCGGCGCCCCTTTTGCGTCTGGTGGTACGTCTGGTCGGGCGTTTACGCAGCCAGTTTGCGGAAGCGGGCGATGAAAAAGCCGTCGAGGCCGCCCTCCACCTGACCCGGCAACGTGCGCACCCAGCCATCGGCGGCGGGCGTCAGGCCGGCGGGCAGTTCATCGGCCCCGATCATTTCGCGCGGCAGGCCGGCAATCACGCGTTCGGCAATGCGCTCGCCCTCCTGCGGGAACAGGCTGCACGTGGCATAGATCAGCCGCCCGCCCGGTTTCAGCCAGCCGGCGGCGCGGCGCAGCAGGGCCGCCTGCAACAGCGTCACTGGGGTAAGATCGGTGGTGCCTTTCAGATGCAGCACGTCGGGGTGGCGGCGGAAGATGCCCGTGGCCGAACAGGGCGCATCGATCAGGATGTGATCGAACAGCACGTCGGGCTGCCAGCGGAGCGCATCGGCCACCACCAGATCGGCGGTGAGCCCGGTGCGGCTGAGATTTTCGCGCACGCGTTCAAGCCGGTGATCCGACATGTCCAGCGCCGTCACTCGGGCTCCTCGCGCCGCCAGTTGCAGCGTCTTGCCGCCGGGCGCCGCGCACAGATCAAGCACATGGTCGCCAGCTTGCGCCGGGAGCAGGCGGGCGGGCAGGCTGGCGGCGAAGTCCTGCACCCACCAGGCGCCTTCGGCAAAGCCCGGCCATTCGGTGATGCTGCCCTTGCGCGCGGTGCGGACATGGCCGGGCGCGAGGCTGATGCCCTCCAGCGCGGCGGCCCAATGGTCGGTTTTCGACGGGTCTTTCAGCGTCAGGTCGGTTGCCGGCTCTTCGGCGAGGGCAGCGCTGGCGGCATTGACCATGTCCACACCCCAATCCCGCGCCCAATACACATCGAACGGCGATGGCAGTCGCGGGGTGGCCGGCAGCACGGCCGGGCGGCGGATCAGGCTGCCCAGCACGCCGTGCACGAGCCGGCGCGGCCCGCCTTCGACCAGCGGCAGCGCGGTTGCGACCACGGCATGCGGCGGCGTGCCCAGTTTGAGCCAGCCCGCAAGCCCGACGCGCAGGGCATGACGCGCGCGGGCATCGGCCGGCAGCGGGCGCGGTGTGGCGCTGTCGATGAGGTCATCGAGTTCGGGCAGCCAGCGCAGCACCGTAAGCGCCAGCAGCCGCGCCAACCCGCGATCCTGCACGAGTGCCAATTCGTCTGCGGCATTTGTGGCAGCATCGAACGGCGCACCGCGATCAAGCACGGCCTGGCAGATTTTCAGCGCGGCGCGGCGGGCGGCGACGCCGGTATCGTCACGGTTGGTGGCGGGGCGGCCAGAACGCTCCGGTTTGCGTTCTGGCTTGGGGGAAGACTTGGGGGGCAGGTTCATCGCTTGCCCCTTGCCGCAAACCGGGCCGCTTTCCCATCACTTTCCGTCGGCCCCTGCTACTTCCTGCGCCCGAGGAAACTGCCGATCACCTTGAAATAGGACACTGGGAACAGGCGCACCATCCAATCGATGAACTTCGCATCGGGCCCGATCAGCACGCGGGTGCTGCGCCGCGCCATGCCGGTAATGATGATCTCGGCCGCTTGTTCGGGCGTGGTGGGGGCATTTTTCTCAAACTCGGCGGCGAAATCGGTGTCCGGGTCCTGCCCCGGCAGCAGCGCCACCCGCTTGCTGTTTTTGGCCACGTTGGTCTTGATGCCGCCGGGGTGGACGCGGATCACAGCGACGTTCGGATCGGTGACGGCCAGCTCCAGCGCCATCGCTTCGGTGAGGCCGCGCACGGCATATTTGCTGGCGTTATAGGCGCTTTGCGTGGGGTATCCCATCATGCCGAACACGCTGGAAATATTGACGATCCAGCCTACGCCGTCCTTGGCGGCCGCGCTGCGCACATGCGGCAGCGCAGCGCGGCAACCTTCGACGACACCGGTAAAATTCACCGCCATCACCAGATCGAAATCCTCGCGCGGGCAGTCGGCGAACGGCGCCACCACGCTCAGCCCGGCATTGTTGATGATGCCGTCGAGCTTGCCGAAATCGGCCACCGCGCCCGCCACCCAGCCGTTCAGCGCTGCGGTGTCGGTCACATCCAGGGTGGTGATGCTTGCTGGCAGGTTGCCGAGCAGGCGCTTGGTTTCCGCCAGCCCGCCCGCGTCCTTGTCGCTTAGCGCCAGCACCGCGCCGCGCCCCGCCAAATCCTGCGCCAGCGCCCGCCCGATGCCGCTGCCGGCCCCGGTTATGGCGATTACCTTGCCTTCAAACATGCTTGCCCCCCCCTGCTACACCTCACCCCATTGCCATCAAGGCGGCAGCGGTGGCAACTCTGGCGGATGAACAACGATAAACCAAAGCCCGATCCCAAGATTGATCCCAAGATTGATCCCCGCGACAAGCAGCCGGTCGTTCCGCCCCCGGCCCCCAGCGACAAGGAGGTCGGCGGCCGCAAGGGGCCTGATCCGGTGCGCTACGGCGACTGGGAAAAGGGCGGCATCGCAGTCGATTTCTGAAGAACGGTGCTATTCGGCCTTCAACGGCCGATTGAGCAAGGCGCTGATCGTTTCGCCCACTGGTGCACCGGCGAGCAGCGCGGCGACGGCGGCGCAGATCGGCATCTCCACGCCGGCAGCGCGAGCGGCCTCAGCTAGCACCGGGGCGGTTACGGCGCCTTCGGCCACGGCGGGACCGGCGAGGAGGTCGGCGACGGGGCGGCCTTGGCCCAAGCCCATGCCCAGCCGGAAATTACGGCTGTTTTCCGATGAGCAGGTGAGGACGAGATCGCCAAGGCCCGACAGGCCAGCGAGCGTTTCGGCCCGCGCGCCGCGGGCGACACCAAACCGGATCATTTCGGCAAAGCCGCGTGCGATCAGCGCGGCGCGGGCATTGAGGCCGAGGCCAGCGCCTTCGACGACGCCGCAGGCGATGGCGAGCACGTTCTTGACGGCGCCGCCGATCTCCGCCCCCACCACATCGTCGGACTGGTAGAGCCGGAACGTCGGGCGGGCCATCGCGGCGACCAGTTGTTCGGCCAGCGCGCTATCCGAGCAGGCGAGCGTGACAGCGCACGGCAGCCCGCGCGCGACTTCGGCGGCGAAACTGGGGCCAGACAGGATGGCGATGGGATTGGGCACAGCCGCGCGCGCCACGTCCACCATCAGTGCGTGGCTGCCGGCTTCGATGCCCTTGGCACACAGTACCAGCGGCGTGGCAGCAGGGATGGCAGCAGGGATGGCGGCGCTGGCGAGCAACCTGGTCAGCGTTGGCCGCAGATGCTGGGCGGGGACGACGACGAGGATGATGTTGCAGCCGGCAATGTCGGCCAGATCAGCGGTGGCGGTGATGCCGGCAGGCAGCGCGATGCCGGGCAGGAACAGCGGATTCTGGCGGGTTTGGTTGATGGCAGCCACCACTTCGGCTTCGCGCGCCCATAGCGTGACCGGGCCGTTGCCGGAAAGCGTGCTCGCCAGCGCCGTGCCCCAGGCACCAGCGCCGATGACGCCAAAATTCGTCACGCCTTCACTCCCGCCCCGCGCACGGCTTCGGCGGCGGGATCGAGCGGCCAGCGCGGGCGGGCGGGAGCGTGGAGATCGTCGATATCGCCCAACGCCAGCCGCTCCAGCCCGGCCCAGGCGATCATGGCGCCATTGTCGGTGCACAGCCACATGGGCGGCGCGACAAACGGCAGCGCCTTGCGGGCAGCGAGGCCTGCCAGCGCGCCGCGAATGGCCTGATTGGCTGCCACCCCGCCGGCCACAACCAGTGCCGTGGCCTGCGGGAAGGCGGCAATTGCACGCGCCGTGCGGTCGATGAGGCAATCGCAGGCGGCCTGCTGAAAACTGGCGGCGAGATCGGCAATGTCTTGGGCGGTCGGTTCGGCGATGGCAGCGCGGGCGCGCAGCACGGCGGATTTGAGGCCAGCAAAGGAGAAATGCGGTTCTGCCGAGCCCACCAGCGGCCGCGGCAGCGGAAAACGCGCCGGGTTGCCGGCCTTGGCTGCGCGTTCCAGCGCCGGGCCGCCGGGAAAACCCAGCCCCAGCACCTTGGCGGATTTGTCGAAGGCTTCGCCCACGGCATCGTCGATGGTGGTGGCCAGCCGGCGATAGCGGCCAACGCCTTCGACGCCGAGCAACTGGCAATGCCCGCCCGACACCAGCAGCAGCAGATAGGGAAAGTGCAGCGACGGATCGGCCAGGCGCGGCGACAGCGCGTGGCCTTCGAGATGATTGACGGCGATCAGCGGCTTGTTCGCGGCAAACGCCAGGGCCTTGGCGGTGACCAGCCCAACCATCACGCCGCCGATCAGGCCCGGCCCGGCAGTGCCGGCGATGGCGTCCACATCTGCCAGCGCGATACCAGCCTGCGCCAACACCGTTTCCACCATCGGCGCCAGCCGATCGGCATGGGCGCGCGCGGCGAGTTCGGGCACGACGCCGCCAAAGCGTTCGTGTGCGTCGTTCTGGCTGGCGATGCGCTGGGCCAGGATGGTGCGATCGCCGCGTACCAGCGCCACGGCGGTTTCATCGCAGCTGGATTCGATCCCGAGAACAAGCGGATTTGCCATGGCGCACAGCTAGGGCCAGTCTTGCCAATCCGCAATGGCCGCGCCATTGGCATGGGCCATGAGCTTCAAGATCGGCACTCCATTCAAGATCGGCACGCGGGGTTCTCCCCTTGCATTGGCGCAGGCGCACATGACGGCGGCTGCGCTGCGTACCGCGCATGGCTGGGGCGAAGCCGATGTGGAGATCATCATCATCCTGACCACCGGCGACAAGGTGCAGGACCGGGCGCTGGCCGAAATCGGCGGCAAGGCATTGTGGACTAAGGAGCTGGACGCGGCGTTGATCGACGGCCGCATCGATATCGGCGTGCATTCGATGAAGGATGTCGAAACCCTGTTGAGGGACGGGATCGCGCTTGCCGCCATGCTGCCGCGTGCCGATGTACGCGAACGGTTGATTGGAGCAACCAGCATTGCCGCCCTGCCGCACGGCGCACGTATCGGCACATCGTCGCCGCGCCGCGCCGCGCAGTTGAAAGCCAAGCGGCCCGATCTGGTGACCGAAATCCTGCGCGGTAATGTTGCGCGCCGGCTAGCCCAGGTTGAAGCCGGCGTGATCGATGCCACCTTGCTTGCGGCAGCGGGGCTGGACCGGTTGGGGCAGACTGTGGGCGCGTTGATCGAAATTGACGAGATGCTGCCGGCCAGCGCGCAGGGCGCGGTTGGCATCACCGCCCGCGACGGCGATGCGGTAGTGCTGACGCTGCTGGAGCCGATAAACCATCTGCCCACCTTTCAGTGCGTGGCCGTGGAACGGGCGTTTCTGGCGGCGCTGGGCGGCAGCTGTCATTCGCCGGTGGCGGCGCTGGCGCGGCTGGAAGGCGAAGGCCCCAGTGCGATTGTCGGCTTTCGCGGGCAAATCCTCGCCGAGGACGGCAGCCAAGTGCATGAAGGCGGCTTCGATGCGCCGCTGCACGAGGCCCATGAGCGCGCGGCGGAACTGGCCGCTGAACTGCTCGGCCGTGCCGGGCCGGCAGTGCGCGGGTTGTTCACGACCTGATGCGCATCCTTGTCGTTCGCCCGCAGCCCGGCGCGAACGCCACCGCCGGTCGGCTGGCGGCGTTGGAGCACGAAGCGGTGGTTTACCCGCTGCTGGAAACACGGGCTACGGCGTGGACGTTGCCGGCGCAAACCTTTGATGCCGTGATCCTGTCCAGCGCCGCCGCCGTCCGCCATGCCGGGCCGGTGGCTGATGCGCTGAAAGGCCTGCCCGCGCATACCGTGGGTGACGCCACCGCCGCTGCCGCCCGCGCTGCCGGCTGGGCTGCGGTCACGGCGGGGCCGGGCACCATGCAGGCGCTGCTGGCGGGGCTGTTGGCTGGCCCGGCGCGGCACTTTCTGCATCTGGCCGGGGCAGACCTGACGCCGGTTGCGGTTCCGGCCGCGCTCAGCCTCACGCGCGTAACCGTTTATGAAACCCCGCTGCTGCCGCTGCCGGCGCTGCCGGATGTGGACGCTGTGCTGCTGCACTCGCCGCGCACGGCCGCGCAATTCGCGGCGGAGTGGGACCGGCTGGCCGGGCAGCGCGGCGCGGTGCAGCTGTTTGCCATCAGTGCGGCCACGCTGGCGGCGGCAGGAAGCGGATGGAAACAGGCTGCTGTTGCCGCCGAACCCACCGAATCGGTCTTGCTGGCGATGCTGCGCAAAGCCTTGTAGGAAGGCCCCATGAACGATCCTTTCGAGCGCAGCGACATCGGGGAATCGAGCCTGGCCGCCACCGAGCGGCTGCGCGCGCGTTTGATGACGCAGGGGACTGACCGCCAGGCCCCGGCCCCGCGCCGCAACGGCGTGGCGTGGGCGGTGGCGGCCGGGCTGTTTGCCTTTGCTGCCGGCCTGATTGCCAATCCCTGGTTTGAACAGACGGTGCGTGGCCGGCTGCCGCTCGTGGCCGCAGCTGCCGATCGCTTGGGCGACGGGGCGCTGGAAAAACGCCTGGCTGTCCTTGAACAGCGCAAGCTTACGACGCCGGCCGCGGCTTCGGAACGGCTGGCCCGCACCGAAGCCAAGGTGGAAAGCAGCAACGATCAGATCCAGCGCGATGCCGAGCGCGTCGACGAGCTTCACCGCCAGCTCGGCGAGCTAATGGCGCGGGTGGCGGCCGAGGAAGCCCGCGATGCCGCCTTGGTGGCCACCAGCCAGGGCGCCGCCAACCGTGCCGAAGCGCTGCTTACCGTGCTGTTGCTGCGCCGCGCGGTGGCGGATGGCCGCACGCTTGATGCGCTGCTGCCTGCCACGCGCCGCCTGTTCGAGGAAAATTATACCGACGACGTGGCAGCGCTGGCGGCGCTGTCGGCCACGCCGGTGACGCGGGCGCGGTTGGCGCGTGATCTGGCCGGCCTGTCTGATGCCGCGCCAGGCGCTGCTCGCCCCAATTGGTGGGAAGCACTCAGCCGCCGGGTGGAAACCGCTTTTTCCGGCAGCGAGGGCGCTGGCCCGGTGGCGCAGGCGCAGGTCGCCTTGGCACGGGGCGATGTGGCGGCGGCCGCTGCCGCGCTGCGCCGGGCGACGGCGCTGCGCGGCAATGCTGCGGTACGTGGCTGGCTGACAGCGGCTGATCGCCTGCTGGCCGGTGAAACCGCCTTGGCGGCTCTGGAATTCGCCGCAGCTGCGCCGTTGCCTGCCCCTGCCGTATCCCCGGCGTCGGCGCGCTGACCGACACCGCTTCCCCGCGGGCCATGCGGGCCTGGGCTTTGGCCCAGGCGGTGCGCGATCCTTATGTCATCCTGGTCACCATCTACATCTTCATGCCGTGGTTTGTGCGCGCCGTGGTGGGCGATCCGGTGCAGGGCCAGGCCTTGGCGGCGCAAGGCGGCAAATGGGGCGGCTGGGCAGTGATGCTGACCATGCCGATTTTGGGCGCGATGATCGATCGGCTTGGCCCGCGCAAGCCGGCGCTGGCGGTGGTGATCATGGCGATGGCGGCAATCACTGCCAGCCTGTGGTGGGTGATGCCGGCGAGGCCGGGCGGCCACAGCGCCGGATTGGGCGTCTTGTGGGTGATTACGGCTGGTGCGGTGATGACGTGGTTGTTTTCCGCCCACGAGATGCTGCACAATTCGCTGTTGGTGCCGGCGGCGGGTTATGCCGGGGCCGCGCGCGCCAGCGGGCTGGGGCTGGCCGGCGGCAATGCGATGAGCGTGGGGCTGCTGCTGCTGGTGCTGCTGGCCTTTGCCTTGCCCGGCACTGTGGATTGGGCGTGGTTGCCGGCGGCGCCGCTGCTGGGCCTCGATCCCGCGCTGGGCGAACCGGCGCGCATCACCGGGCCGATCGTGGGCGCACTGATGCTGGTGGGCAGCATCCCGCTGTTTCGCTTTGTGCCCGATCAGCTGCGCACTGGCGCCCGGCTGGGGAGCGCCTTTGTGGGCGGTGCCGGCGATCTGTGGCGCCTGTTTCGGGGTGCACGCGGCAATGCCAATCCGCTGCTTTATTTGTTGGCACGGATGATTTTCACCGACGGCCTCACCGCCATCCTGTTGTTTGGCGGCATTTATGCGGCGGGCACCATGGGCTGGGGCACGCTTCAGATGTTGGGCTATGGCATCGTGCTGAGCTGTGCGGCGGTGGTGGGCGGGCTGCTGGCACCGCGGCTGGATGGCTGGCTGGGGCCAAGGATGGCGTTGATGCTGGAATTGCTGCTGCTCATCGCGGTGCAAACGCTGGTGCTGGGTTCGGGGGCGCAGCGCATCCTGTTCCAGCCGGCATCGGCCGCGCCGCTGTGGGATGGGCCGATGTTCACCTCTCTGCCTGAACTGGTGTTTCTGGGGCTGGGCTGCGGCCTCGCCGTTACCGTCACGGCGGCTTATGCCTCGTCACGCACGCTGCTCACCCGGCTGGTGCCGCCGGATCGGCTGGGGGCGTATTTTGGCCTGTATGCACTGTCCGGCACGGCAACGATGTGGATGGGGCCGTTGCTGGTGGAACAGGCGACAAGGTTTGGCGGCACCCAGGCATCGGGTTTTGTGCCGGTGATAGGCTTGCTGGCGACCGGGCTGCTGCTGATGCTGTTCGTGCGCGGCGGCGGCAAAATCTAGCCTTCGATTTTCTCGCGCTGGTAGGTGCCCCACATCTGGCTGCGCAGGATGTAGCCGGATTTGCCGTCCTTGCTCACCCGGCACCACAGATCCTCGCACAGGGTGATGGTCACCACCGCGTCCGGAGCGATGCGCCAGCCGATACGGCTTTTCATGTCGGGCGCGACATACAGCAGCCGCACCTGATCGCGGACAATGCCGGTGCGCTGGCCGGTGAGCAGCGCCTTGTTCATCCAGCCGGTGACGCCATCGGGATCGCGCACCTGCCGCCAGATTTCATATTCCTTCAGGATTTCCATCGGCAGGCCGGGGCGCTTGTATTCCCACATGATCGGGAAACGCTCGCCCGGGCCGGTGCGCATCATTGCACTACCGCGTTTGACCGAAACAAAACGCGGTTTGCGCAGATCGGTGGTGCCATCGGCAAATTCGGCGGCCCCGGCAGCAGCGGCGGCAGCAGCGGCCAGTGTCGCCGCAAGCAGGGTGAATGGGCGCAGCAGCATTTTCTTCATGGGCCTTGCTCTTGACCGTTTGGCCGTTGCCGCGCAAGCCTTGGCGCGTTCAATCGTTGCTGATTTCGGACCCGATCATGCCCAACAAACCGCGCCCCAAGGTCATCGTCACCCGCCGCCTGCCCCAGGCCGTGGAAACCCGCATGGCCGAATTGTTCGATGTCGAACTCAATCTGACCGATACGCCCTTCTCGCAAGACCGGCTGGCCGATGCTGCCCGCCGTTGTGAGGTGCTGGTGCCCACGGTCACCGATCATATCGATGCGGCGGTGTTTGCCGCTGCGGCCGACGGCGGCCGGCTCAAGCTGTGCGCCAATTTCGGCGTGGGCGTCGATCATATCGATCTGCATGCCGCCCACGCGGGCAAGGTGGTCATCACCAACACGCCCGGCGTGCTTACCGAAGACACCGCCGACATGGTGATGGCGCTGATCCTTGCGGTACCGCGCCGGCTGGGGGCTGGCGAAAAACTGGTGCGCGCCGGCGAATGGGCCGGCTGGTCGCCCACCGGCATGCTCGGCCACCGCATCACCGGCAAGCGGCTGGGCATCATCGGCATGGGCCGCATCGGCAGCGCCGTCGCCCGCCGCGCCCGCGCCTTTGGCTTGACGGTGCATTATCACAACCGCCACCGCCTGCCCGCCAGCGTGGAGGCCGAGATGGAAGCGACCTGGTGGGCCGATCTTGATGCCATGCTGGCACGGGTGGATATCATCACCATCAACTGCCCGCACACGCCGGACACGCATCACCTGATCGATGCGCGCCGCTTTGGCCTGATGCAGAAATCGGCCTATCTCATCAACGCGGCGCGCGGCGAGATCATCGATGAAAGCGCCCTGAGCGAAGCGCTTGCCGCTGGCCAGATCGCCGGGGCCGGCCTTGACGTGTTCGAACATGAACCCGCGGTCGATCCGCGCCTGCTGCAGATGACCAACGTCGTGCTGCTGCCGCACATGGGCAGCGCCACCTTCGAAGGCCGGCAGGCAATGGGCGAAAAGGTGATCGCCAATATCAGGGTGTGGGTGGATGGCCATCGGCCGCCGGATATTGTTTTAGAAGGCTGGGCGTAAGCCCCACCTCCGGCCCCTCCCGTGAAGGGGAGGGAAGCCAAGGCGGTCGAGCGGCGCTAGGCTGCCGGTAACCAAGGAGCCACACCATGAAAGCCATCCGCCTTCGCCACCCCGCCGGCATTGACAATCTGCGCCACGAAGACATGCCCGAACCGGCCGGTCCCGGCCCCGGCCAGATCAAGGTGCGAATCAAGGCCAGCAGCCTGAATTATCACGATTATATTGTCGTGGTTGGCGGCATTCCCACCCCCGATGGCCGCATCCCGATGAGCGACGGGGCCGGCGAGGTGCTGGCCGTGGGCGAGGGCGTGAGCGAATTTCGTGCCGGCGACATGGTGGTTTCCACCTTTTTTCCGACCTGGCTCGACGGTCGGCCCAACATGGCAGGATTCGCCGGTGTGCCGGGTGACGGGGCCGATGGCTATGCCGTGGAGGAAGTAGTGGCTCCGGCGACCAGTTTCACCCACGCGCCGTTCGGTTATTCCCATGCCGAAGCCGCCACCCTCACTTGCGCCGGCCTTACGGCGTGGCGGGCCTTGGTGCCGGAAGGCAATCTGAAGGCAGGCGACGTGGTGCTGGTGCAGGGCACCGGCGGCGTTTCCATCTTTGCGCTGCAATTTGCCAAGGCCATGGGCGCAACGGTGATCGCCACCAGTTCCAGCGATGAAAAACTGGCGCGGCTGCAGGCGATGGGCGCCGATCATGTCATCAACTACAAATCCACCCCCGGCTGGGGCAGCGCGGCCATGAAGCTGACGCAGGGACGCGGGGTGGACCATATCGTCGAGATCGGCGGCGCCGGTACCATGCCCGAATCAATCACCGCCTGCGCCGTGGGCGGGCACATCAGCCTGATCGGCGTGTTGGCGGGCTATGCCGGGCCGATCTCCACCGTGCAGCTGATGGGGAAACAAATCCGGCTGATCGGCATCACGGTGGGCACGAGGCGGCAACAGCAGGACATGATCCGCGCCATCAACCAGAACGGCATCCGCCCGGTGATCGATACACACTTCCCGCTCGCCGAATTGGGCGCGGCGTTCCGGCACCAGGAATCAGGCAAGCATTTCGGCAAGATCTGCATCGATATTTGAAGACGTGGAACGGCTTCCGGCGGGCAGAGCCTGAGGCCCTGCCCCCACTTTTGTTTTTGGCCGGCGCTGGTGATTCGTCATGATGGCGTTGGCTGAGAGGCTGATTGCCTGCGGCTCTGAGGCAGCGCAGGCCTGAGGGCGCACTGTGTTCCTTGAGGGCTGCCCCAGACAAACGGGTGCAGGGCCTTCGCCCCTGCCCGCCGGAGGCCCTGCTTCACGCCCCCGTCAGCAGCCGCTCCATCAACTGCTTCACAGTCGGGATGAAGCGGTTGGAATAGAACGGGTCGCTGGCGAAGCGATAGGCGGTGTGGCCGGCGAAGGCGAGATTCTGGTCAGGGTCGCCGCCGTGGGCGATGTCTTGCAGGGTTTTCTGGATGCAGAAGCTGCGTGGATCCGCCAGCCGCCCGGTACTGTTGCCTTCGTTGTCGGCCCACGCCGAGAAGCCGCAGTGCGACAGGCAGCCCATGCAATCGGCCTGGTTCTTGCGGATGTCGGCGCGTTCGGCCGGGGTGACGAACACCAGTGTGTTGTCCGGCGTTTTCAGAGCTTCGGTGAAGCCGGCGCCGTACCATTCGCGGGCATGAAGCAGATCATCGCGGGTGACGAAAAAGCGTTTGGTGCCAACGCCCACATCCAGTTGCAGCGCGTGATCGCCGGTTGCCGTGGTGGAAAAGGCGATTTGCCGTTCGCTGCGGGCTTCGAGCGCGCGCAGGTAGGGATTGCGGATCGCCGAAGAATAAAAGCCGGTCGGCGAAAACTGATGCAGCAGGATGTCGCCCTTTTGCAGATCGAACAGGCGCTGTTTCCACACGTCGGGGATCGGGCTTTCCTGTGTGAGCAGCGGCCGCGTGCCGAACTGGAACACGACCTGGCCCAATTCGGGATTATCAAACCAGTTGGCCCATTCGTCCAGCCGCCAGACGCCGCCGGCCATCACGATCGGCACTGATTCGGGCACGCCAAGCTCCCGCATGGAGGCGCGCAATTCGGCGACGCGGGGATAGGGATCCTGGGGTTTGCGCGGATCCTCGGCGTTGGACAGGCCGTTGTGGCCGCCGGCCAGCCACGGATCTTCATACACCACTCCGCCCAGCCATTCCGCCGCCTTGGAATAGGCGCGTTTCCACAGCGCCCGGAAGGCGCGGGCCGAACTGATGATCGGGTAATAATGCACGCCGTGTTGAGCGGCGATTTCGGACAGCTTGTAGGGCATGCCCGCACCGCAGGTGACGCCGTTGACCAAGCCCTTGGTGCGTTCCAGCACGCCGTGCAGCACGCGCTGCGCCCCGCCCATTTCCCACAACACGTTGATATTGATGCCGCCGATGCCGCGCTGCAGTTCGGGCGCTGCAATTTCATAGGCGCGCTGTACCTGGGCAACGCCGCCTTCGATGGCAAAATTTACCAGTTCTTCGTGGCGGTCGCGGCGGGTGGCGGCGTGGTAGATCTGCGGGATGACGCGGCCTTCATCATCAAAACCGTCGGCGTTGACGGCGGAGACAGTGCCGACGCCGCCGGCCAATGCCCACGCACCCGACGATGCGTGGTTGGTGGCGGAAACACCCTTGCCGCCTTCAACCAGCGGCCACACTTCGCGGCCGCCCATCACCAGCGATTTCATACCCGACATCATTGCCATGTTGTGCATCACCTCGGTCAGCGCCCCGCTGCCATCCACGGCCCTATTGCGGCAAACACCTGCCAGTGCGCAAGCCGCAGCGGCACTGTGCGCGCATTCGCTGCGGCAAGCGGGCGGTTTGGCGGCGGCCCACAATCTTCAGTGTGCCTTGATCTGGATCAATCCGCCGGCCCACCCTTTTCCGCAGGCGCGCAATCGGGCAGGGGCGTGGCCCATGGCCGAATCAAGCATTTCCGATCCCACCACCATGCGCCGGCTGTACGGCCGTAGGCAGGGCCACACGCTGCGCCAAGGCCAGGCGGCGTTGCTGGCCGATCTGTTGCCGCGCATCGCGCTGCCGCCGGAAGGGCCGATCACGGCGCCACGCCTGTTTGGCGACGATCGCCCGCTGTGGCTGGAAATCGGCTTTGGCCGGGGTGAGCACATGGCCGGGCAGGCGGCGATGCACCCCCACGTGGGCCTGATCGGCGCGGAACCGTTTGTCGATGGTGTGGTGGGCGCGTTGATTGCGGTGCGCGATGGGGAACTGCCCAATATTCGTATCTATAATGGCGATGCACTCGACGTGCTGGATCGGCTGGCACCCGCCAGCATTGATCGGCTGTTCCTGCTGCATCCCGATCCCTGGCCCAAGACGCGGCACGCGAAACGGCGGTTCATGAACCCAGGCCCGATTGATCGCATTGCCCGTGTGCTGAAACCGGGCGGCGAGTTCCGTTTTGGCACCGATCACCCGGTGTATTGCCGCTGGGCGCTGATGCAGATGGGCAAGCGCCGCGAGTTTCAGTGGCTGGGCGACGCCGCCGCCGATTTCCAGACCCGGCCCGCCGATTGGCCGCAAACCCGATATGAAACCAAGGCGCGGCGGCTGGGCCACGAGGTGTGGTATTTCCGCTGGCAGCGCCAGTGAGCCCTTCCGTGAAGCCTAGCGTGAACCCTGCTGCCATTGACCGCAGCGGGTGATTTCGCCTAGGCCGGCCAGTGTGAGCCAGTATCTCGACTTCGAAAAGCCGATCGCCCAGATCGCCCAGCGCGCGGTGGATTATCGCGCCGCCGGCGATGATGCCGGCGCCCGCCACGCCGATGGGGCGGCCCGCCGCTTGCTGGCCGAAACCTATGCGCGGCTGTCGCCGTGGCAGAAAACGCTGGTTGCCCGTCACCCGGCGCGGCCGCATTTTTCCGATATCGCCAAGGTGCTGGTGGAGGATTTTACCCCGCTGGCCGGCGACCGGGCTTACGGCGAAGATCTGGCCATCGTTGGCGGCCTTGGCCGGCTGCGCGGGCTGAATGTGCCGGTAATGCTGATTGGCCATGAAAAAGGCACTGATACCGCCAGCCGCGTGCGCCATAATTTCGGCATGGGCCGGCCCGAAGGTTATCGCAAGGCGGCCCGGCTGGTTGAACTTGCTGCGCGTTTCCACGTGCCGGTGATCACCTTGGTCGATAGCGCCGGCGCCTATCCCGGCGTTGATGGCGAAGCCCGCGGCCAGGCCGAAGCCATTGCGCGAGCCACCGCCGCCTTTCTGGGTGCGCCGGTGCCGATCATCACCGCCATCACCGGCGAAGGCATGTCGGGCGGCGCCATCGGCATCGCTGCGGCCGACCGGGTGATCATGTTCGAACATGCGGTTTATGCGGTGATTTCGCCGGAAGGTTGCGCTTCGATCCTGTGGCGCAGCGCCGACAAGCAGGCCAATCGCGCCGCCGACGCCGCTGAAGCAATGAAGGTGACGGCGGCTGATTGCAAGGCGCTGGGCGTGATCGACACCATCGTTTCGGAACCGCTCGGCGGCGCCCACCGCGATCCGGCTGCGGCCATCGCATCGTTGTCGATGGCGATTGCCAGCCAACTGCAGCCGCTGCTGGGCCTGGCGCCGGCCGCTTTGGTGAAGGCGCGCCGCGCCAAATATCTGGCGATGGGCCGCAATCTCTGAACTGTCTGGCGCTGCCATCTGGCGCGGCGGCCTGCTCTCAGGCTATGCTGAATGCATGAAAATCCTGTTCCGCGCTCTCGCCCTGTCCGCCCTTATCGCCGCCCCCGCGCTCGCGCAGGCACCCCCCGGCCTGACCGACGGAGAGCGCCGGTCAGGCGCCGCGGCTCACCCACAGATATTGCAGCAATTCGGCGGCGCCATGAGCGGGCCGACGGCGGATTATGTGCGCCGGGTCGGGCAGAAGATTGCCGCGCAGTCTGGCGGCGGTGCGCGGGCGCAGGATTACACCGTCACCCTGCTCAATTCCAACGTCAACAACGCCTTCGCCATCCCCGGCGGCTATGTTTACATCACCCGCCAGTTGCTGGCGCTGATGAACGACGAAGCTGAACTGGCGTTCGTGATGGGCCACGAGGTTGCCCATGTTGCCGCCCGGCACGGCCAGAAGCGGCAGAACAGGGCGACTCTGTCGAACGTGCTGGCGGGCGTCGCCGGGGCGCTTACGGGCTCGGATCTGATCGGGCGCGGGGCCGGCCTGGTGGCCGGGCTCACCACGCTGGGTTACAGCCGCGAACAGGAACGGCAGGCCGATACGCTGGGTGTGCGCTATCTCGCCACTGCCGGCTATGATCCGGATGCCGCCACCGACAGCCTGGCCGCGCTGGCCGCGCAGACGTCGCTGGAATCACGCCTGAAGGGCCAGGGCGGCGCCGAACCGTCGAAATGGCTGTCCACTCATCCGCCCAGCGGCGAGCGTGTGGCGCGCATGCGCACCGAAGCGCGGGCACTGGCGGCACGCTCTGGCGCGCGCGCCCTCAACCGCGATGCGTTTCTCGGTGCTATTGACGGCATGATTTATGATGATGATCCAGCCGAAGGCGTGGTGATGGGCAACAGTTTCCGCCATGGCGGAATGGGATTGGCGCTGGATGCACCGCAGGGCTTTGCCGTCGCCAATTCGCCGCAGGCCATCACTGGCAGCGGCGCGGGCAATTTGCGTTTCGATTTGCGCGCCGCTGATGCGCGGAGCGCCGATCTCAACGCCGTTGCCGCTGCCCGCTGGCAGCAATTGGGCGTGGCCGCTCAGCCGATGCGCGCCACCCGCATCAACGGGGTGGAGGCGCTGGAAGGCAGCATTCGCGCCGGCTCGCAGGCTGGGCCGGTGGATGCCACGCTCACCGTTTATCGCTGGTCGCCGCAGATGGCGCTCACTCTGATCAGCATGGCGCCGCAAGGCCAGGCCGGCGGCGTGGCCCCGGTGGCCGCCAGCGTGCGCCGCCTTACCCCGCAGGAAATTGCCGGCATCCGCAGCCGCCGCGTGCAGGTGGTGCGGGTTGGCGCTGGCGATACGGTCCAGAGCCTGGCCAATCGCATGGCCTATGGCGACGACCGGATGGCGCGCTTTTTGACGCTGAATCAGCTCAGCGCCAATGCCACGCTCAAAGCCGGCGACCGCGTGAAACTGGTGACCTTGCGCTGATCAAGATCGTCCATGTTGTGGCTGCGGCTTTGGTGGACGCGCAAGGCCGCGTGCTGCTGGCCCAGCGGCCACAAGGCAAATCGCTGGCCGGGATGTGGGAATTCCCCGGCGGCAAGCTGGAGCTCGGCGAAACGCCGGAAGCCGCGCTGGTGCGTGAATTGGACGAAGAACTGGGCATTGTTGCCGAGGGGCTGGAGCCTTTCACCTTCGTGAGCTTTGCCTATCCCGATTTCCACCTCGTGATGCTGCTGTACTGGTGCCGGCGCTGGCAGGGTCAGCCGCGCGGCCGCGACGGGCAGGCACTGCGCTGGGAACGGCCCGGCACAATGGCGGCACTGCCGATGCCGCCGGCCGATGTGCCTTTGGTGGCAGCCTTGCTGGCGGCCACGATGGCAACGACGTTGCCCGAGGTTGCACGTATGTGACAGGGCGGCTATGCCCCGCGTCATCACTGCGAAGGGCGCGCGAAATGAAGATCCTGGCCGGCAATGGCAATCCGGAACTGGCCAAGGCGATTGCCGCCTATCTGGAAATTCCGCTCACCAGCGCTTCGGTACGGCGCTTTGCCGACGAAGAGATTTTCGTGGAAATCCATGAAAATGTGCGCGGTGAAGATGTGTTCGTGGTGCAGCCCACGGCCGCCCCGGCCAACGATAATCTGATGGAATTGCTGATTTGCATTGATGCGCTGCGCCGCGCGTCGGCCAAGCGGATCACAGCGGTGGTGCCCTATTTCGGCTATGCCCGCCAAGACCGCAAATCCGGCTCGCGCACGCCGATTTCGGCCAAGCTGGTGGCCAATCTGATCACTACCGCCGGTGCCGATCGCGTGCTCAGTCTTGATCTGCACGCCGGCCAGATCCAGGGTTTTTTCGATATCCCCACCGACAATCTGTTTGCCGGGCCGGTGATGTCGGCCGACATCACCGCCCGCATGGGGCTGGAAGACCTGATGGTGGTGTCACCCGATGTGGGCGGCGTGGTCCGCGCCCGGGCACTGGCGCGCCGGCTGGGCAACGCGCCGCTGGCCATTGTCGACAAGCGCCGCGAACGCCCCGGCGAATCAGAAGTGATGAACATCATTGGCGATGTGCGTGGCCGCCGCTGCATCCTGATTGATGATATCGTCGATTCGGCTGGCACATTATGCAACGCCGCCGCCGCTCTGCTCGAAGCCGGAGCCACCAGCGCCATCGCCTATGTGTCGCATGGCGTGCTTTCGGGCGGCGCGGTTGCCCGAGTCGATGGATCGGCGCTGTCGGAACTGGTGGTGACCGATTCGATTGCTGCCACTGCCGCCGTGATGGGCGCGAAAAAGGTGCGCCGCATCACGATTGCGCCGCTGCTGGCCGAAGCCATGCGCCGTACCGCCGAAGAAAGCTCGGTCAGCAGTCTTTTTGATTGATCGGCGTTGCAGCGCCTCGAGATTGACTGATCGGCGTTGAGACGCCTGCCTCAATCGCCCGTGGAACGGTTGATCACGCGGCCATCGGGCACATAGACCTTTTCCGGCGTCACATACTCGCCTTTGGCGGTGCAGATGCCGCCCGGGTCGTTCGCGCGCATCTTGGCGCAGAATTCGGTGTCGGGCTTGGGCTGGGCCTGGGCGTTGGCCGGGGCCACGAGCAGGCTGCTGCCCACCAATATGGCGAGGGCACCAAGAGTTGCGGTGATGATCGTGCGGTTCATGACACCTTGATAGAGGGGAATGGCTTGCGCCGCCATGAACAACATCGCTAATCCAAGCGTGTGTCGTCCCCGCCTCCTCCTCCCCCGCAAGCGCGGCTGTTGCTCGATGGCGCCGCGCTGATCGCCAACTGGCAGGATTTTGCTGGCGCGGTTGGGGCGGCGGCGTGCGCCGCGGCGATCAAGGCCGATGGCTATGGCCTGGGCGCGCGCGCGGTGCTGCTGCGATTGGCGGCGGTGGGCTGCCGGCATTTTTACGTGGCGCATTGGCAGGAAGTGCCGCCGCTGTTGCCGCTGCCCGCCGGCATCACCCTTTCCGTTTTGCACGGGGTTACCGCCGGTGAAATGCCCGCTGCGCTGGCGCTGCCGGCTCGCCCGGTGCTGGTGACGGCCGCACAGGCTGCGGTGTGGCGGCAAACGGGGCGCCCCTGCGAGGCGATGGTGGACAGCGGCATGAACCGGCTTGGCCTTGCGCCGGGCGAAACTGCCGATGTGCTTGCAGGCATGGATGTGGCGGTGCTGCACAGCCATCTGGCGTGTGCCGACAATCCGGCGCACCCCTTGAATGAGGTTCAGCGCGCCTGTTTTGCAGAAGTGGCTGCACGTGTGCCGGCCGGCGCTTATGCGCTGGCTAATTCGGCCGGCATCTTGCTGGGCCCGGGCTATCATCTTGATCTGGTGCGGCCCGGCATCGGACTGTTTGGCGGCGGGTTGATGCCAGGTGGCCGTGTTTCGCGCGCCGTTGCGGCCATGCAGGCACGCATCATCCAGCTGCGTGATGTGCCGGCGGGCGGCACAGTGGGCTATGCCGCTGCCTTCACCGCCGCGCGGCCCAGTCGCATCGCCACGGTGGCGCTCGGTTATGCCGATGGCTATGCGCGCGGCCTTTCCGGGGTTGGCTGGGCCACGGCCGGCGGCGTGCGCTGCCCGGCGGCGGGACGTGTGTCGATGGATTTGGCGGCGTTCGACGTCACCGATGCACCGCCGCTGGCCGAAGGCGACTGGCTCGATATTCCCTTCGATCCCGAAACCATGGCGGGGTTGGCGGGGCGCACCAGCTATGAACTGCTGGTGGCGCTGGGCCAGCGGTTTGAACGGGTGTGGGCATGATTGGGGCGCTTGCTGCCATTGGCGCGCCGGTGCTGGCGGCGCTGGCCAGCATCGGCCGGCTTACGCGTTTTGCCGTCACCGCGCTCACCCGGCTGCTGCAGCCGCCGTGGTATCCCGCCCAAGTGGCGCAGCAGATGCTGGTGATCGGCTGGCTTTCGTTGCCGGTGGTTGGTCTCACGGCCATTTTCACCGGTTCGGCGCTGGCGCAGCAGATCTTCATCGGCGGCAGCCGTTTCAACGCCGCCGCCACCGTGCCGGCGGTTACCGTGATCGGCGTGGTGCGCGAGCTTGGCCCGGTGTTGGGCGGCCTGATGGTGGCCGGGCGCGTTGCCAGCGCCATGGCCGCCGAACTGGGCACCATGCGGGTGACCGAACAGATCGACGCGCTGGTGACGCTGCGCACCGATCCGTTTCGCTGGCTGGTGGCCCCGCGCATGCTGGCGGCCGTGCTGGTGATGCCGTTCCTGGTGATGGTGTCCAATGCGCTGGGCGTGATGGGCGGCTGGCTGCTGGCGACCCAGCGGCTGGGCTTCAACAGCGCGCAATATCTGGCCACGACCCAGCGCTATCTGGAGGTGGACGATGTGGTGTCGTCGTTGGTCAAGGCAGCAGTGTTCGGCTTTTTCATTGCGCTGATGGGCTGTTATCACGGCTATCACAGCGGCGGCGGCGCGGCCGGGGTGGGGCGGGCGACCACCAATGCCGTGGTGTCCAGCTTCATCCTGATCCTGTTGTCGAATCTGATCATTACCGTGATTGTGTTCGGTTCATGAGCCCCCCAATCACCTCGCGCATCGAATTGGCCGGCGTGTCGAAACGCTTTGGCAGTCGGCAGGTGCTGGATGGCCTGTCGGTTGCAGTGGCACCGGGAGAAAGCCTGGTCATCATCGGCGGATCCGGCACCGGAAAATCGGTTACGCTCAAATGCATCCTCGGCCTCATCCCCCTCGATGCCGGTTCGATCCGGGTCGATGGACAGGAAGTTGCCGGGCTGAAAGGCGCCGCGCTCGATGCCCACCGCGCCCGGTTTGGGATGCTGTTTCAAGGCGGCGCGCTGTTTGATTCGCTGCCTGTGTGGCGTAATGTCGCATTTGCCCTGCCCGGCAGCGTGGCCGACCGCAAGGCAGCAGCCATCGACAATCTGGCGCGCGTCGGGCTGGCGGCAGAGGTGGCCGATCTGAAGCCCGCCGAATTGTCGGGCGGAATGCAGAAACGCGTCGCGCTCGCCCGCGCCATCGCAGCGCGCCCACCGATCATCTTTTTCGATGAGCCCACCGCCGGGCTTGATCCGATCACGGCGGCGGTGATCAACAATCTTATCCGCACGCTGGTTACGGATTTGAAAATAACCGCGGTTACCATTACCCACGACATGGCGAGCGTGAGGAAAGTGGCTGACAGGGTTGCGATGTTGTACGCGGGAACGATCATCTGGCAGGGTCCGCTGGACAGCCTTGATGGCTGCGAAAACGCGTATGTGCGCCAATTCATTACCGGCAGCGCCGATGGCCCGATCCAGATGCCGGCGGCACGCAAATGAGCCATCCAAATCAAGGTGTTACACCTGGTGCCGCGGAACTGTCGGCGATGCTGGCGCGTGTGGCCGATGGCGACACCGCAGCCTTCCAGGCGTTTTATGATCGCACGAGCGCAAAACTCTTTGGCGCGATCCTGCGTATATTGATCGAACGGCAGGAATCCGAAGACGTGTTGCAGGATGTCTATCTTAGTATTTGGCGCAAGGCCGCGACCTTTGATCCTTCAAAGGCCAGCCCGATCACGTGGGCGGCCACCATTGCCCGCAACCGCGCCATCGATCGGCTGCGCGCCCGCCCGCCGCGCGCCCATGTGCCGGTGGAGCAGGCGTTTGATCTGGCCGATGATGGCCCGGCCCCTGATGCCAGCCTGATGCACAGCCAGGATGCGCGGCGCATTGCTGCCGCGCTGGCCGCGTTGGAACCGCGCCATGCCGCCGCCATTCGCGCCTGCTACTTCGAAGGCGCCACCTATGATGAACTGGCGGCGCGCGAACAGGTGCCGGTGGGCACGCTGAAAAGCTGGGTGCGGCGCGGCTTGATTCGCATGCGCACCCTGCTGGAAGGGACCGAGGCATGAGCCAGTTGCCCAAATCCCTTGGCGAACCGGGCGGTCTTGATGGCCTGAGCATGCTGGAAGCGCTGGCCATGGACCATGCGCTGGGCGGCGGCAGCCGGGCCGATCGCAGGGCGGCTGATCCGCGCATGACCGGCGGTCCCGAACTC
>NZ_JBDNFM010000128.1:0-31112 GCF_041689835.1 Sandarakinorhabdus sp. | reverse complement strand
TCGGTGCCGGCGTGGCCGGCACGGCGGTTGCAGGGCGCGGGCCTGTGCGGCTGCTGGCGACGGAGCGGTTCACCGGCAGCCGCACCATCACGGTGCGCCTGATGGCGCCGGACGGCACCACCGTGCTGCGCGAGAAATCGCTGGCGATAACCGCAAGCTGAGGGAGGACAGGCATGATCCTCACCCATTTTCTGGCACTGATCGGGTCGCCAAGCCTGGCCATCAGCCCCGCTCCGGGGGTGCTGGCCCTGTCCAGCAGCGGGCCGCTGATTAGTGGCGACCGGCTTGAACTGGCGCTGGTGCCGGCGCTGCCGGTGCGCGCCGCGCCGTCTGCACTCACCATTCGCGAACGCTGAACAGCCGACAAGGGAGACAGGACAATGGCGAAATTCGCCAGCAATGAAGTGCAGGACGCCGCTTTGGCCGTTGTGGCCGGCGCCAACCGGATGGTGCTGCTGGATGGCCAGCCGGCCAGCTTTGCCGCCGCGGTGGCAGCGGCGCTGGCCACGACGGCCATGGCGCCGGCCAATTTCACCGTGGCGGCCGGCAGCGGCGGTGGGCGGCGGCTCACGGTGGCCGAACGGTCCGGGCTGGTTGCCCAGGCCGCCGGCACGGCCAATCACGTCGCCCTGATCGATGAAGGCGGCCAGCGGCTGCTTTATGTCACCACGTGTCCGGCGCAGCCGCTGTTGGCGGGCAGCCCGCTGCAGGTGGCGAGTTGGCAGGTGGAAATCGGTGCGCCCCTATGAACGCAAATCGGGTGCGCGCCACTCCTTCGGGCAAGTGAGGCCAGTATGAGCATTTTCCTGAAAGACCCGGGCGGCGTGATCGAGCACGCCGCCGATTGGGATGCCGGCTATTTGGCCGGGCGCCTGATCAGCCAATCAATGTGGGCCGTGCTGCCGCCGGGTTTGATTCTGTCGGCTCCGCGCCAGTCTGGCGGGCGCACCGCCATCACCGTGACGGGCGGGATCGCCGGCACGGTCTATCGGCTGAGCAATCGGGTCACCCTGTCGGATGGCAGCAGCGATGAACGCACCCTGGTGGTGCGGGTGGAGGAACGGTGATGGCGGTGGTGACCATGGAGGCCGGCGCGCTGGTGGTGGGCCTTGCCGAATGCAAGGCCGCGCTGCGGCTGGAGCGTGATGACGAGGACGGCGTGCTCGCCGGGTATATTCGCACGGCCATGGCGCTGTGCGAGGCGTTCATCGGCCAGTGGCTGATCGAGCGTGAGGGCGAGCAGCGGCTGGCGTGCGATCTGGCCTGGCAGCAGCTGCAGGCAAGCCCAGTGCAGGCCATCACCGGCGTGTTTCTGGCCGGCGAAGCGCTGGCGGCGGGCTGGGAAAGCGACATCGGCGCCGACGGCAGCGGCTGGGTGCGGCTGATCGGCCTGCCCCCCGGCGCAACGCCGGCCACGCTGGTGATGCGGTTTCGCGCTGGGCTGGGCACTGATTGGAACAGCGTTCCGGAGCCGCTGCGCGCCGGGGTGGTGCGGCTGGTGAGCCATTTGTTCAGCCACCGCGATGCGGCCGATGGTGGGCCGCCGCCGGCTGCTGTCGCCGCGCTGTGGCGGCCGTGGCGGCGGATGCAGTTGGGGTGAACGCGATGATGCATGAACGGGGACAGGAACGCTCTGGCGCGCTGGACGAGCGCGTGACGATCGAAATTTGGCAGGCTGCGCGCGACGCCGCTGCCGACGATGTGGGCAACTGGGCCCCGGTGGAGACGGTGTTTGCCGCCATCAGCCGCGATGGTGCGCCTGGCCGCCAGCAACAAGGCGAAGCGGCGCGGTCTGGCCGGCGCTGGCAGGTGTTGCTGCGCGACCGCGACGATCTGGATCTGACCGTGCGGCTGCGCTGGCGGGATCAGATATTGGCGGTGCGCGCCGTGGAGCGTGATGCGCGGCGGCGTGACTATGCCACCTTGTGGTGCGACGGGCGGCCGGCATGAGCGCGGCGCTTATCGCCCAATTGCAGGCGCGCGCGGCGGCGCTGGCCAAGGCCGCGGCGCAGGCATTGAAGGGCCAGGTCGCGCAGCGTCGGCACAATGTGGGCAGCATCGATGATCGCGGCGATGCGCTGCGCTTGTCCGGGCCGGGGCTGATCCGCCGCCGGCGCGGCACGCGGCAGCACCTGCCTGATCCGCTGTTGCTGTGGCCGGGAGACAAATGATGGCGGCAAGTCTTGCCATGCAGAAGGCAGTGGCGGCGGCGATGGCCGATCTGCCGGGATTGACCGGTGTGTTCGATGGGCCGCCCGCCGACGCGGCGGCGCCCTATGCGGTGATCGGGCCTGATCTTGTGCTGGATGCCGGCACCAAGACCGAGGTGGCGCATGAGCACCGGGTGCTGGTGACGATCTGGGATGATCGGCCCGGCGTAGCCCGGCTGAAATCGTTGATCGGCGCAGCTGAAACGCGGCTGCGCGCGCTGAGCGGCGAGTGGAACGGGCATCGTATCGTCAATGCCCGCCTGGTGCGGGCCACCGTTGGCGACGCTGATGATGGTTGGCGGCCGGGCGTGATCGAGATGCGGCTGCGCAGCGAGCAGCTTTGAACGAAAGGGAACCAAGATATGGCGATGGAAAAAGGCTCGGCCTTCTTGTTGAAGGTGGGCAATGGCGCGGCAGTGCCGGTGTTTGCCACCGTGGCCGGGCTGCGCACGACGCAGTTGACGGTGAACACCGAAACCGTGGTGGTGACCAACCAGGGCTCGGGCGGCTGGCGCGAATTGTTGTCGGAGGCCGGGGTCCGTTCGGTGTCGTTGTCGGGTTCGGGCGTGTTTACCGGGTCGGGCGCCGAACAGCGGGTGAAGGCGACCGCGCTGTCGGGCCAGATCGATGATTACCGGGTGCAATTCGAAAGCGGTGAAACGATCACCGGTCGGTTCCAGATTGCCCGGCTGGATTATGCCGGCGATTTCAACGGCGAGCGCACCTACAGTCTGCAGCTGGAAAGCAGCGGCCCTGTGGTGGCGTCGTGATCGCCAACCCGCCGCTCTCCAACGCCATGCGCGGCGAGGCGGCACTGGTGCTGGACGGCCAGACGCTGCGGCTGCGCCCGACCTTCACGGCGCTGGTCGCGGCCGAAGCCGAATTGGGCCCGCTGTTTGCGCTGTGCGAACGCGCGGCGGCCGGCCAGCTCACCCTGGCGGAGATGGCAGCGCTGCTGTGGCATTGCCTGGCCGAGCGCACCCCGCGTGAGGCCTTTGCCGAGGCGTTGGTAACGGGCGGCCTGGCCAATGCGACGCCGGCGCTGCGCGTGCTGTTGGGCCAGATATTGGCCGGAACCTGATGGCTGCAATGATGTTTGCTGATGCCGCACGCAGCGCCGCCCATGTGGCCGCTGCGGTGCTGGGGTGGCGGCCGCACGAATTCTGGGCGGCCACCCCGGCTGAACTGGTCACTGCGCTGGGGCTGGATGTGCCGCCGGCAGAGGCCCCGGTTAATGCCGGCCTGCTTGCTGGCCTGATGGAGCAATTTCCCGATGGATGTTGAACAGATCGACGATCTGGTGGTGCGCGTGCGCGCCGATACCGGCGGCTTTATGGCCGGCGTGAACGATATCCAGCGCACGCTGGATGGCCCGTTTGCAGCCGGCCTCGACCGGGCGGGTTCCGGCCTGTCGCGAGCGCTGGGCCGAGCCTTGTCCGACGGCAAGCTGGGCTTTGACGATCTCAAGCGCCTGGCGTTGTCGTCGTTGGCCGATATTGCCCAAGGCGCGCTGCGACTTGATCTGGGCGGGCTGCTTGGTGGCGGCGGGAAGGGCCTGCTTGGCGGGTTAGTGGGCAGCTTGCTAAGCTTGCCCGGCCGCGCCACGGGTGGCCCGGTGACGGCGGGGCGCGCCTATATGGTGGGTGAGCGCGGACCTGAAGTGTTCGTGCCCACCGCCGCCGGCCGGGTGGAGGCCAATCCGGGCCGGGGCAGCGGCCGCATGGTCAACGTCACCGTGAATGTCGCTGGCCCGCGCGACGCCAGCCCGGCCGCCATGCAGCAAACCGGCAATCAGGTGGCGCGGGCGGTTGCCCGGGCGCTGGATCGGGCGCGGCCATGATGCGCTGGTGGCTGGCGGGCCAGGCCGATCAAGGCGCCAAACGCTGGGTGAAGCGTTTTGATCCGCGCTGGTGGCTGGTGGATTTCCCGCGCCCGATGATGGCCAGCGTCGTGACGGACGGGCCTGACGCGGTGGTGGTGAAACTGGAATTTCAGCGCCGCGCCGATCTGGCGGGGCTGATCTGGGAATCGGCTGATCGCTGGAACCATCCGCTGTGTGCGCTGGCAACCCGGCGCGATTATCACGGACTGATCTGGCAGTTCCGCTGGCAATCGTCGGGTGCGGTCCTGCCGCTCAACGCGGTGAATGGCCCGGTGCTCACCATCGAGGGCCGCGATGCCGAAGGCAGCCCGCGCACCTGGTATGTGCGGCTGTGGAACTATGCCAGCGGTTCGCCCACGGATGCCCGGATCAACATCGATTTCGATGCGCTGAATGGCGGCTTCCTGCTGCCTGGGGAAGCCGATCCGGTGTGGGCCGGCGATATCGACCGGTTGTTCATCAGCCTGGTGCCGCCCGGTTATGACGGCATTGATGCGCCATTGGCCGCCGTGGTCAGCGGCGAGGTGCGGCTGACCAATCTGGTGGTGGACGGGGCAGGGAGCGTGCTGAAGGCCGGGCAGCCGCTGCTGCCGCCGCATCCCGTTCGCCTGTGCACTGCGTATGATGACCTTTATAACCAGACGCCGGAACGCATGTTGGAACAGGCGCTGCTGCTGGGCTGGCGCGGGGCCATCACCCATTATTTGGGAATGAGCCATTTCATGGCATTCCTGCCCGATGGGCAGGGCGGTTACGTGGTCGATCCGGTGCGGCCCTTTTGTGGCCCAGCGGCCGCGTGGCATCAGGATTTTCTCGCCCGCGCTGGCAGCCTGGGTTTTGCGCCCATATTGTCCCTGTCAATGGAATTGCTCGCCATGCATTGCCCGCCCACTTGGGCGCAGCGTGATGCGACAGGCGCTCAAGGGCTCACCGGCTGGTCGCCGCCGTCGGCATTATTGTCCCCTTGCCAACCGGCGGCGCAGGCGTGGTTGCAGGCGGTGACATCCGCCGCGATGGGTATGGCCGCAGCGGCAGGGATCGCGCCGGCGTTTCAGGTGGGCGAACCGTGGTGGTGGGTCGGGCCAAACAGCCGGCCCTGCCTTTATGATGCCGCCACCACCGCTCGCTGGCAGGCTGAACGCGGCAGCCCGCCGCCAGTAATGAGTGACATCCGTGGCGCCAAGTCGGCTGCCGAGCGCGCCTATCTCGATTGGTGCGGGGAGCGGTTGGCCGAGACGACGGCTGGCATGTCGGCCGCTGCCCGCGCCGCGGCGCCAGCGGTGGTCACGCACCTGCTGTTCTACACCCCGCAAGTGCTGCTGGCCGACCGCCCCGATCTGGCCCGCGCAAACATGCCTTCGGGCTGGGCGTATCCGGCGTTCGATGTGCTGCAACTGGAGGATTACACCTTCGTGACCAGCGCCAACCAGGCCGGCCAGGCCCGGGGCCGCGCGCTGGTGGAAGCGCAATTGGGCTACCCGCGTGGCCGCCAGCATTATCTGGCCGGGTTCGTTCTGAGCCAGGCCGATGCCGAGGTGCAATGGCCGCTGGTTGCCGATGCCGCCGCCGCTGCCAGCGCGTTGGGCATCGCGGAAGTCTTCGTGTGGGCTTGGCCGCAAGTGGCGCGCGATGGCTTTACCCCCTTTCTGATTGATGATGCCGGTGCGGAGGATGCGATGGCAAGTTTTCACGATGTGCGCTTTCCGCTGGAACTTGGTTTTGGCGCCGCCGGCGGCCCGGCCTTTTCCACCTTGGTGGTGGTGACAGCGTCGGGAGCAGAGCAGCGAAACGCCGAATGGGCCGATGCGCGGCTTGAATATGATGCCGGATTGGGCATTCGGTCCGAAGCCGATCTGAAGCGCCTCGTTGGTTTTTTCCGCGCCAGGCGCGGGCAGGCACACGGCTTTCGCTTCCTCGATCCGCTCGACAACGGCTCCGCTGCCGATGGCGGTGAACCGGCCGCCCTCGATCAGCCGCTCGGCATCGGCGATGGCGGCACCACCCGTTTTGCGCTGGTGAAGACCTATGGCGATGCGGCGCTGCCCGATGAACCGCCGCAGACCCGCCGCATCTCTCGCCCCTGGCCTGAAAGTGTGGCGGTGGCGGTTGCCGGTGTGGCCCAGACCAGCGGCTGGACGCTGGCGCCGGGGGGGTATGTCGATTTCGAAGCGGCCCCGGCGATTGCAGCCGTGGTGACGGCGGGTTTCCGCTTCGACGTCCCGGTGCGCTTTGCCACCGATCGCATCGAAGTGTCGATTGCCGGCTGGCGTGCCGGCGAACTGCCATCGGTGCCACTGATCGAGATCAGGGAGGATTGAGGCCATGACCGCATTGCCGACCTTGCCGCCCGCCGTGCTGGCGGAGGAATTGACCCACCTGGCCCTGTGCTGGCGGCTGGTGCGGCGCGACGGCGCGGCGCTGGGCTTCACCAGCCATGATCGACCGTTGCTGGTGAATGGCCTGCGGCATGAAAGCCGGCCCGGCATGTCACCTTCGGCCGTCGTTCTGGGCGACGGTGTGACGGTCGATGACATGGAGGTGGCAGGCGCACTTTCAGCCGGTGCATTGACCGCCACCGATCTTTTGGCCGGGCGTTGGGATGGTGCGCGGCTTGATCTGTTCCTCGTCGATTGGCGCAATCCCGGTACTGGCCGGCAGTGGCTGGCGGAAGGCACGCTGGGCGATGTCGCGGTTGGCACCGGCGCCGACGCTGGCTTCATGGCGGAACTGATCGGGCCTGGCGCAGCGCTGGCGGCCAGCGTGGTTGAAATCTGCTCGCCGGAATGCCGGGCCGAGCTTGGCGATGCGCGTTGCCGGGTCGATCTGCGCCGGCGCGAACGCCTGACCAGCGTAACGGCCGCCCTGCCTGATCGCGTGCAACTGGCCGGCATCATCGCGGCCGATCATGTGCAAGGCGAACTGGCGGTGCTCAGCGGACCCCAAGCCGGGCTGATCCGCCGCATTCTGGCCGAGGATACCGGCTGGTTGCTGCTGGATGAGCCGTTGGCGCTTGCCGTGGGCACCCGTGTCCACGTGGGTGAGGGCTGCGACAAGCGCTTTGCCACCTGCCGCGACCGCTTTGGCAACGCCCGCAATTTCCGCGGCGAACCGCATGTGCCGGGCGCCGACCTGTTGACCCGCTATGCTGTCTGAGCGCGCCCTCTCGCGCCGCCGGCAGGCCGCGATCACCGCCGCCCGCGCCGGGCTGGGCACGCGCTTTCGCGCGCAGGGGCGGCTGGTAGGGAACGGGCTGGATTGCGTGGGCGTCGTGCTGCTGGCGGCGGCCGGGGCCGGCCTCAGCCTGGGGCCGGTGCCGCCCTATGCGCTGGGCGGCGATCACGATCTGCTGATCGCCCAAACGCTGCGGGCTTTGGGCTTGCGCCGGGTTCGGCGGCCGCAACCCGCGGACATGGTGGAGTATGCGCTGGTTTCCGGTCATCGCCATCTCGCACTGATAACTGATCGCGGCATCCTGCATGCCCACGCCGGACTGGGCCGGGTGGTGGAAGGGCCGGCCCCCGCAGATTGGCCGGTGGTCGCCCGGTGGGCGCTGCCCGGTCTCAGATAGGAATTTGGCATGGCAACTCTGGTATTGGGCATCGTTGGCCGGGCGGTGCTGGGCCCGGTGGGCGGCATTGTTGGTACGCTGCTGGGAAATGCCGTCGATCGACGGCTGTTCGGCGGCGGCGGTGGCCGCAGCGGGTCGCGCCTTGCCAATCCTGAAATCCAGGCCGCGAGCTACGGCGAACCGATCCCGGTGGTGCGCGGCCGCATGCGGGTGAGCGGCAATATCGTGTGGGCTGCACAAATCCGCGAGACGACCATGCGCAGCGGCGGCAAGCGCGGCGCGGCCACCACCGGCTACAGTTATTCGGCCAGCTTTGCGGTGGTGCTCGCCGCGCGGCAAATCATCGGCATCGGCCGGGTGTGGGCCGATGGCAAGCTGCTGCGTGATGGCGGCGGCCAGTGGTTGCAACCGGTGACGATGCGCCTTCATACCGGCAGCGAGCGCCAGACGCCCGATCCGTTGATCGCAGCTGCCGAAGGTGAAGCACCGGCTTTTCGCGGACTCGTGTATGCGGTGTTCGAGGATCTGCCGTTGGCCGATTTCGGCAATCGCTTGCCCAACTTGGCCTTCGAGCTGATCGCTGATGAAGGCCCTGTGCCGCTGGGCGCGGCGCTGGCCGATCTGGCTGCCAGCGCCGACGTGTTTCTGCCGGTGAGTGGCGATTTTCCCGACGTTACAGGGCTTTATGTCGGCGCGGCAGCCCCCCTTGCGGATACGCTTGCACCGATACTCAAGGCCACGGGCGGCGCGCTCTCGGCCGGCCCGGCCCTGACCGGGACGGGCCGGCCGCCGTTGGCTATCGAACCGGGCGGCGCTGCCGATGCGCGCGCCGATGGCCGCCAGCAGGCCCGGGAACGCCAACGCCGCAGCGCCGCCGCCTCGACCCCCGACGCCATAGAACTTGGCTATTACGACGTTGATCGGGACTATCAGCCCGGTCTGCAACGGGCTCGCCTGCGCGCCGGGGTGCGTGTCGACCGGGATGGTTTGCCGTTGGCGCTGTCGGCCGCGGCCGCCAAACAATTGTGCCACGATCGCCTGCTGCGTTTGGCGGCAGGGCGGCAACAACGTGCCCTGAACTTGCCGTGGCGCTTTCTGGGCATCACGCCCGGCGATGTGCTGCGGCTGGACGGGCTGGACTGGCAGGTTCGCGAAACGCGATTCGAACGATTTGTATTCTCTCTGGAACTGGTGCGTGTTGCAGCCACTTCGGCGCGGGCCTTGGCCAGTGATTCTGGCCGTGCGCTCGACCACGGTGATCAGGCCGCCGGCCCTAGCAGCCTGATGGTGCTGGATCTGCCGCCGTTGCCGGGCGAACTGCCCGACAGCCCGCGACTGTGGCTCGCTGGAGCCGGCGCATCGCCGGGTTGGCGGCGGGCTGGCGTGGCGATCAGCTTTGACGAGGGCGCCAGTTACGAAGCCATCGGGCTGCTGCCGGCGCCGGTGCCGATGGGCCACGCCGTCTCGCCGTTGGCGTCTGCCAGCCCCGCCGGATGGGATCGTTCGAGCCGGGTGGAGATAGAGCTGCTCGCTGATACCATGTGGCTGGAGAGCCGCAGTGAGGCCACCGTGCTGGCGGGCGCCAACCTTGCCTTGTTGGGCGAGGAGATCATTCAGTTTGCTGTCGCCGAGGCGCTTGGCAATCGACGTTTTAGCCTGTCGGGCTTGTTGCGCGGCCGGCGCGGCACCGAGGCTGCCGTGGTCGGCCATGCCAGCGGCGAGCGGTTCGTGCTGCTCGACCAGGCGGCGATGCTGCCTCTGTCGCTGCCTTTGGAGCGGCTGGGTCAGGCCATCAGGCTGCGCGCCACCGGTTCCGGCGACGGTGCAGCCGCCGCATTGCCGGTGATTGTTGGCGGAGCCGCGATCAGGCCGTTGGCGCCGGTACATCTGGGCTGGCACCGTTCCGCCGGAACGCTGCGTTTTGCCTGGATTGCTCAGAGCCGGTCCGGCTTTGGCTGGCCAGACCAGACCGATGTGCCGATGGGCGAGGCGCGCTTGGCTTTTCGGGTCAAGCTGCGCGACGCCGTCGGGATGATAGCCGACACCGAAGTGACCGCGCCGGTTTGGTCAGTGCCCGATCGCGCTGGCCCGTTGTGGCTGGACGTGGCTCAGCTTGGCGCCGCGCTGGGCAGCACCGCAACCCTGCATATCCCCGGATCAGGAGACTGAAATGCCCGAAACACCGCGCTTGGCCCTTCCGTTGATCGCCGCTGGGCAGACCCAGAAGGATGTCACTCATAACCAGGCCGTGCTGGCGCTTGATCGCTTGGTGGCGCTGGCTGTAACGTCGCGCAGCGTACCGGCGCCGCCAACGACGCCGGCCTTGGGTGCGTGCTACATCGTGCCGGCAGCGGGAGTGGTGGCTTGGGGGCATCCGGCCGGCAGCCTGTTGCATTGGCAGGGCGCCGCCTGGTTGGCGGAGACGGCTGGCGACGGCCAGATTGCATTGATCGCAGATGAATCCGTCATGATCGTCCACCGCGGCGGCTGGCGGGAAAATTGGCCGGTTTCCGGCTTTGCGATCGCCGGGCGCAGCGTGCTCGCGGCCAGCCCGGTCTCGGTGTCGCCGCCTACCGGGGGCGCAACCGTGGACAACGAAACGCGAACGGCACTGGCGGCGCTGCTCGCTGCCCTGCAGCAACAAGGCATCCTGCTGTGACCACATGCGACAATTTACAGGCTTTCACGATTAACCTGTTGCGAATGGGCAACAGACTTTGGCACTCCAGACTTGCATCCTCGCGATTGGCTGCGATACAGACAGATCTGAGGCCAGCAATAGTACTGGCGTTGCATGAAAGGGATGACGATGCGCAAATTTGCGATCGGCCTCGCTCTCGCTGCCACGGCGCTTTCAGGCGCTGCCGCTGCGAAGGACAAGGCTTGGTATATTGGTCTGGAGGCGGGTGTGAACCTGCTGCAGAAGCAGCGGCTCGATATTTCGACCGCCAATGGCGCCACGACCACTGAAAACGCCATTTCACACACCTATTTCCCCGGCTTCGATGTCGGCGGTAACATCGGTTATGATTTTGGCGGCTTCCGCGCTGAATTCGCACTGAATTACATCCGTGACAAAAATCGCGAATCGTCAGTGTTGAACCGTCCGCCGGCCATTCCGTTCACGCTTGCCAACGGCACCAACAACGTTGCTAGCCCGCTGGCGGGTCAGTATCCGAATGCTGGTGGTACGGCCAGCGCTCTGGCGTTCATGCTTAATGGCCTCGTCGATTTCGGCGGCAAGGGTAACGACATTGGTGGATATGTTGGCGCTGGTGCGGGTATCGCTCGCGTCAATCAGTTTGCCCGGTTGCGCAACCCGGGCCTGGTTTTTCACGATGACTCCGACACATCGTTCGCATGGAATCTGTTGGCTGGCGTCTACAAGCCGATCAGCGATCATGTTGACATTGGGCTGAAGTATCGTTGGATGAACGTCAACTCGGTTGACACGTTCACCGTCAATGGCCTGCCTGTGTCCAACAAGTTCCGCAGCCACAGCCTGCTGCTGACCTTGACGTACAACTTCTTCGAGCCGGAAGCTCCGCCTCCGCCTCCGCCAGCTCCGCCGGCTCCGCCGCCGGCCCCGCCGCTGCCACCGTGCCCGGTGGCCGCCGTGACCCCGGGTCCCTTCCTGGTGTTCTTCGATTGGGACAAGTCGCTGATCACGGCCGAAGCCGCTGCGATCCTGGACCGTGCTGCTGAGCAGTTCGCTGCCACTGGTCAGACCAGCATTGCGCTTGCCGGCCATGCCGACAAGTCCGGCAAGGACGATTACAACGTCAAGCTGTCTCAGCGCCGTGCTGACGCCGTGAAGGCTTACCTGTCCGGCAAGGGCGTTCCCGCAGATGCGATGGGAACCGAAGCCTTCGGTGAAGGCCGTCCGCTGGTCGAAACCGCCGATGGCGTGCGTGAACCGCAGAACCGTCGCGTGGAAATCACCTTCAGCGGCGCCCCGGCGCCGGCCCCAACGGGCCCCTGCCAGCCGCAATAATCGGCCAGCAGACTGAACAACATCGGGGGAGTGGCTTACGCCGCTCCCCCTTTTTGTATTCCGCTGTCCAATGAAATGTGCAGGTAAAGCCCGGCCTGCGCTGCCGCCGGTCCTGAAAGCAATCAGCCCCGTAACGGGCGATCAATCATCGGTCGGGTCAACAAGATCCGGGCGTGCATCCGGCAAGGGCGGCAACGGCGGAACGTTTAGTCCGGCCGCCGGGGGAACATGGCCCAGAGCGGCCCGCACATCCGGCAGCATGGCTTCAGCGATGCGCGTCATCGCGCCAACATTGCCAACACGCAGGCCAAGACCGGCCTGGCCTGCAGCCCAGCAAAAATTATACTGGGCATCCAGCGTCGAAAAACTATTGTAGCTGCGAGTGTTGTAGCGATCAAAGGCGGCCATACCGCCGCGTTTCAGCGTGCGGGTGAAATGGCTCATCATTATCGTCTGGGCCGCCGACAAATCACTGCCATGCTTCTTCAGCATCTGATTGTAGTTATCGACCGTGCGCAGAAATGGTGAGTATTGGCATTGCAGCGCGGCGACGTTTAGCGCGGCGCGCAAGGTCCACACAGCGTGAGCCTGAGCCTCGGCAGGCGTTGGCCGGATGAGAACGACGGGCTTGGGGACCATGATGCCAGGCGTGGTGAGCGGTTTGGGTGCAGCAGGAATGGCCAAGGTTGGGCCTGGAATAACAGCCGGCCGCTTTCGCACCGGATTATTGCCCTTCCGCGGGGCAGCGCAAGCTCCGCCTGCTGCCAACACGCTCGTCAATGCCAACCACAGAGCCAAACGCATCGTTTACCCATTCAATATACCGTGTCTTCAGGCTACCGGGCTGGGTAATTTTCCCGCCCAGTAAGCCTTAATGACCAGTTCAGCCCAAGATGCTGCCCAATGACAGTGCGACCGACATATCGCCTTCAATCTTGAGCTTGCCCATCATGAACGCCATCTGAGCATTTTGCTTGCCGGTTGCGATTTCCATGAAATCCGCCATTGTCACTTTAACGCTGCAAGCGGTGGGGCCATCTTCGTTGCTCACCACAACGGGTGACACGGTATCATCGATCCGCACGAGGCCGTCGGCGCCGAAATCGAACTTAACTGATTTTTTGAATTGGCCGCCAGCGCCGATGCGCTCGACCATGGTTTCGGTAATCTGTGCAAGGCTCATGCTATTTCCTTCCCCAATTAAAAAGGGCCGTCCCAAACGGGACGGCCCTTCCTAGTGCAATTCGACGAAAAGTCGAAATTACTTGGGCTCAGCCGGCGCAGCCGGAGCGGCAGCAGCGGCGTCAGCCGAAGCAGCAGCGGAATCGGCCGAAGCGGCAGCGGCATCAGCCGAGGCAGCGGCGTCAGCGGCCGGCGCCATGGCGTCAGCGGCCGGGGCCATGGCATCAGCAGCCGGAGCGGCTTCAGCGGCCGGAGCTTCAGCGGCCGGGGCTTCTTCAGCCTTCTTTTCGCCGCAAGCGACGACGAGGAGAGCGGCACCAGCAATGATCGAGGCAGTCTTCAGCTTTTCAACGATGGTCATTTTTCAAACTCCATGGACGGTATCGCCTGAACCCAGGACGAGTTGGGTTGGCTCGGCCTTAATCCCCCAACTAAGGTAGACTTTAGCGATACCCGCGAAATCCTGCAAGCGGGTCGTTGCAAAAGGCCGATTTCATGCGGCGAGACGTGCAAGCATGGCGGGCAGATGCCGGGCAAGCGCTCGATCGACGTCGGTCATTGTCGCACCACGGCCCAGCGCTGCCAGACTGGTAACGGGATCTGACAAACCGCACGGGATGATGCCATTGAAATCGTTGAGGTCAGGCGCGACATTGAGCGACATGCCGTGGAAGCTGACCCAGCGCTGCACGCGCACGCCGATCGCTGCAATCTTGGCCGGACCTGCAGCCGTATCCACCCAAACCCCCACCTTTCCCGGAATGATTCGCCCATCAACCCCGAAATCGTCCAGCGTTTTGATCAACCAGCTCTCCATGGCTGCGACAAATCGTCGAACATCACGGCCACGCGCAGCCAAATCCAGCATGACATAAGCCACCCGTTGGCCTGGCCCATGATAGGTGTAACGGCCGCCGCGACCTGCGATGAAGACCGGGAATCGTTCAGGATCAATTAGTTCCGCCGGGTCGGCACTGGTTCCAGCTGTATAAAGCGGCGGATGCTCGACCAACCAGATCCGTTCTGATTCGCCGCCCTCCCGAATGCTGACCGCCATCGCCTGCATCCGGGCCAATGCTGCCGGATAAGCCGTGAGACCGGGCGTCACCTCCCAGACCGGATCGATAAGGATCACAGGCCGGCAACGAAGGCCCTGAGATCTGCCAGAAACAGCTCGGGCTCCTCAAGGCTGGCGAAATGGCCGCCCCGTGGCATTGTCGTCCAGTGCGCGACATTATAACCGCGCTCGACCATGGCGCGCGGCGGAAATGCCAGTAGATCACGCGGGAAAGTGGCGACGCCCACGGGCACCTCGACGCGCCGGCCTTCCGGCATCGCGAACCCACCTTCGAGGAACATGCCGCGGTAGATCCACGTCGCCGTCAAGAAACTGCGCGTCGTGAGATAAATCATGATGTTGGTGAGCATTTGATCCATGGTGAAGGGTGGATCGGTATAGTGGCCTCGCCCGGCATCGCCTGAGCTCTTCGACCAGCCAACGAACTTCTCGGCAATCCAGGCCGCAACGCCCATCGGTGAATCCATCATGGCAAAACCAAGGCTTTGCGGCTTGGTGCCTTGCAACTGGAGATAGGCGGTTTCGGCGCTGCGCACTACTACTGCCTTTGCCATCCACGCCTGTTCTTCCGGCGTCTTGGCCAGCATGTCGGCACTGCGCAGGCCATAGCCGTTGAGGTGGATGGCCTCCACCCGCGCCGAATCGAGACCGATCCAGCCGCCAATGACGCACCCCCAATCGCCGCCTTGGTAAACGTAGCGCTCATAGCCGAGCGTTGCCATCAGCCTGTCGTAGCGGCGGGCGACTTCGCGCGGGCCGATCGGCGCACTCGGCCGATCCGACCAGGCATATCCCGGCAATGATGGGGCCACGACATGGAAGGCTGGAGCAGCCGGATCTTCCGGCTCGGCAAGCCGCTCCATGATCGCGTCGAATTCCAGAATTGACCCAGGCCAGCCGTGCGCGATCAGCAGCGGCTGGGCATCGGGCCGGCTGGAGCGCAGGTGAACGCAGTGAAGATGGAAGGGCTGGCCACCATCCTCGCCAACCACGACGCGCTGGTGCGGCAAGCGGTTCAGGTGGGCCACTGCTGCCGACCAATCGAATATGTTCAGCCAATATTCCTGCAAGCGCTGCATGTAATCGCGGTTGGCCCCGTGCTGCCAACCGGCGTTCGGCGGTTCCTCAAACCAGCGATAGGCGGCGACGCGGTCCCGAATCCAGGCAACTTCGGCCTCGTCCACCGGAATGGAGAACGAGCTGATGGTCATGCGGCCAGCCCCAGTTTGCGTTCCAGCTTCACGCGGCTGGCGATCATATCGGCCGCCTTTTCAGCGATCATGATGGTGGGGGCGTTGGTGTTGCCCGAAACCAGGAACGGCATCACGCTGGCATCGATCACGCGCAGACCTTCGACGCCGTTGACGCGCAATTGGCCATCGACCACCGCGCGCTCATCAACGCCCATGCGGCAGGTGCCGACCGGGTGATAAATGGTTTCGGCCCACCCACGCATTTTCTCGAGCAGGGCAGCGCGGTCGCTCACGACCGGCCCCGGCCACGCTTCGCCGTCGTTATAGGGCGCAAACGCCGGCTGCCGGCCGATTTCACGCGCCATTTCAACGCCGCGCAGCAGCGTTTCCACATCTTCGGGGGCGGATAGGTAGTTGGGATCAATGGCCGGCGGTGCCAGCGGATCCGCCGATTTCAGCCGGACGGTGCCGCGGCTTTCCGGGCGCAACTGGCATACGTGCACCTGATAGCCGTGGCGGCCATCCATTTCGCCGCGGCCATGCGGATTGCCGCGTACCGGCATGAAGTGCATCTGAATATCAGGCGCGGCCAAGCCTTCGCGGGTAGACAGGAACGCCCCCATCGGTGTGGGCATATGAGCGCCATTACCGGTGCGGGTGAACACCCATTTGCCCAATGCAATCATCTTGTTGATCAATTTGCTGTTGTTATTGAGCGTGACGGGCTGGCTGCAATGCCATTGCACGATCACATCCAGATGGTCTTGCAGATTGCCGCCCACATCAGGGCTGTCGGCAACCACCTCCACACCATATTGTTTCAGATGCTCAGCCGGACCGATGCCGGACAGCATTAGCAATTGCGGGCTGTTCACAGCGCCGCCGCACAGGATGATCTCCCGACCCATGGCAGTTTGCGCGGAATTGCCCCGCGCATATTCAACGCCAACCGCGCGCTTGCCTTCCAGCAGCACCCGCCGCGCCTGTACACCAGTGATGATCTGCAAATTTGATCGCCCGCGAACTTCAGCGGTGAGATAGGCCTTGGCAGCGGAGAAACGTTCGCCATCCTTGATGGTGGCGTCATACCGGCCAACACCTTCGAATTGTGGCCCGTTGAAATCGTCGGTGCGCTTGTAACCGGCCTGCACAGCCGATGCTTCGAAGGCCGCATTGAGCGGATTGGGCAGGGCGCCCTTGCGGCTGGTGTGCAGCGGGCCGCCGGCACCGTGAAAATCATCGCTGCCCCGTTCCGAATCCTCGGCCTTGCGGAAATAGGGCAGCACATCGTCCCAGCCCCAGCCCGTCAGACCCAATTGCGACCAACGATCATAATCGCTGGCATGGCCGCGAATATACACCATGCCGTTGATCGAGGATGAGCCGCCCAGCCCTCGGCCGCGCGGCCAGTACAGCGGGCGATTGCCGAGATGAGCCTGCGGCTCGGTCCAGAAACCCCAATCATAGGGGCTTGGCTTATCGGGAGGGATGATCTGCGCGATGCCGGCTGGCATCTGGATCAGCATGCTATTGTCATTACCGCCGGCTTCCAGCAGCGCCACCCGCGTGCCGGGATCGGCAGATAGCCGATTGGCCAGCGCGCAGCCGGCAGAACCAGCGCCGACGATGATGAAATCAAACGGTTCGCTCATGACCCAAATCCCAAGAATTTTGCTTCGAGCCACGCTAACCCGCTTATGAGTCGCGCGCAAACCGCCAGCTTGGGTAGGGGGAACGAGTGGATCAGGCCTGCACCAGTTCCGGCAGCGCGGCAGCATAGCGCGCGACATCGTCCATGCGCCCCGTCGACACGCGTGACCATTCGGGCCAGGCTGGCCCCCAGGCGCCGCGCACCAGGATGCCGCGCTGGGCCATGGCTGCGGCAAAGCGGTCGGCGTTGGCCACCTTCACGAACAGGAAGTTGGCCTGGCTGGGCAGGGCGATGGTGCCGGCGCGGGCCACGGCAGCTTGCAGCACGTGGCGCGCGGCGCTGATCTGGGCGCGGCTTTGCTGCTGGAACGCGGCATCATCCCATGCGGCGATCGCAGCGGCGAGGCCGGGCGCGTTGAGGCTGATCGTGAGGCGGTGCCGCTTCAGTTCGGCGGCGTTGGCAGGGGAAGCGACGGCATAGCCGATGCGCAGGCCAGCCATGCCGAACAGCTTGGAAAAAGTGCGGGTGACGATGATGTTTGCCCCAGACTGGACCAGTGGTAGCATGGTGGAAGTCGCTGGATCGTCGGCCAATTCCATATACGCCTCATCCACCAGCAACGTGACGCGCGGCGGCAGGCTGCGCGCAAACGCCAGCAGATCCGCCGCCGGCAGCATCATGCCAGTCGGATTGTTGGGATTGCACAGATAGATCATCGCCACATCCGGCGCGGCGGCGGCGCGGCCGAGTGCGCCCAGATCGATGCCCAGATCGGGCGCCATGGCGACGCGGCGATAGTTCAGACCCTGCGCTATCGGATAGAGCAAAGGCTCATCGAATTGCAGCGCCGGTACCAAAATGGTGCCGCGCCGCCCCCAAGCCAGTGCGGCGCTGGTGATGACTTCCGAACTGCCGTGGCCCAGTACGACATGCGCTGCGGGCACGCCCAGCCGTTTGCCGATCATCGCTGCCAGCAGGCCTTCGGCATCATCGGCATAATACCACGCCTGCCGCGCCAGATCGGCCATGGCCTGTAGCGCGGATGCCGGCGGCCCTAGCGGATTTTCATTGTATTTGAGATGCGCGATGCCCGGCGCTGGCGCAAAGCCGCTGGGATCGGTCAGCATCGGCCGGATCGTGATGGCGCGCGCGGGTGCGGCTGCACTTGCTGCTGCGGCCAGCCCCAGCCAGCCCCGTCGTGAAATGTCCATTCCCGTTCCCCCTCAGGCCGGATGCCAGCTCTTCAGCGGTGTCGCGGCATCAGCCAGCGCGGCCACCGGCACCGCCACGCCGCGCTCCACCAGCGCCTTGCCCTGCACATAGTCGCGAGCGGCGTTGACACAGTCCAGCGCGATGACGCGGCCCTCCTTCAGGTAAATCAGCGAGAAACTGCGCGTTGCCGGATCGCCGCGCAGCACCGTTTTGTCGTGGCCGTGGCTCAGCCCCATCGTCTGCAAGCGCAGGTCATACTGGTTTGACCAGAACCACGGCACCGCAAGATACGGCGCGGGATCGCCGGTGATGACCCGGGCCACCGTGGCCGCCATGTCTGCCGCGTTCTGCACCGATTCCAACCGAATTTCCGCGCCGCCGGCAAAGGCGTTGGCATGGAGCGCGCAATCGCCGATGGCGAACACATCTGGCAACGCGGTCCGGCAGTGATCGTCCACCAACACTCCGTTGCCGCCCTCGGCGCCGGCATCGAGCAGCGGCTGGACGGCAGGAACGATGCCGATGCCTACGATCACCACATCGGCGGTCATGTCCCGGCCATCCGCCAGCGTTGCCAATTTGGCGCCGCCCCCGACGTCTGCCAAAGCTACCACTTGCGCGCTCGTTTCGATGATAACGCCGTGGGCGGCGTGTTCGGCTTGGTAAAAGGCGGATAATTCCGGTCCCGCCACCCGCGCCAGCACGCGGTCCAGCGCCTCCAGAATTGTCACGCTGTGCCCTAGCTTGCTGAGCACGGCGGCGGATTCCAGCCCGATATAGCCGCCGCCCACAATCAACACGCGAGCTGGCAGCGCGCGCGATTGGGGCTTCAGATCGGCCTTGAGCGCATCGACATCGGCGCGGGTGCGGATCGCATGCAGGCCGGGCAGATCGTTGCCAGGGCAGCTCAGCCGCCGTGCATCACCGCCCGCCGCCCACACCAACTGGCCATAACCCACATCACCCGCGGTCGTTGTCAGCCGATGCGCGGCCGGATCCACGGCGATCACCTGCGTGTCCGTCAACACCTCGACATTGCGTTCGGCCCAGAACGAAGCCGGGCGCAGCAGCATGCGCTCGAAACTCTTCTCGCCGGCCAGATAGTCCTTCGACAGCGGCGGGCGTTCATAAGGCAGTTCGGGTTCGGCGGTGATGATGGCCATGCTGCCGGCAAAGCCGCGCTGGCGCAGCTGCGCCGCCTGTGCCGCCCCTCCGTGCCCGCCGCCCACAATCACCACATCAAAGCGCATCACGTCCTCCCGTATCGGCACTGGCATGCGGCAACGCTGCGGCCTTGCCAAGCCTGGTTGTTGCGGAAGAACCCCTTCACATCCGGGGAGCGCGCTGCCACATGACGTTCATGGATATGGCCAACCACCCCGACACCGCCGCCTACGGCCTGCTTGTACCGCGTTCGCCGCTGGTGCGCCGGCTGCTGGCGAAGAACCCGTCGCCATTTACCTTCACCG
Source organism: Sandarakinorhabdus sp. (assembly GCF_041689835.1). Classification (GTDB taxonomy): domain Bacteria; phylum Pseudomonadota; class Alphaproteobacteria; order Sphingomonadales; family Sphingomonadaceae; genus Sandarakinorhabdus. Next base: position 11,673 of record NZ_JBDNFM010000128.1, on the reverse strand, counting down.
GCACCGGCACGTTTGTGGTGGGCGAGCCTGGCGGCACGGTGGCCGTGATCGATCCCGGCCCCGATGATCCGGCGCATATACGCGCGCTGATCGACGCGCTGGCCGGTCACACCGTTTCGCACATCGTCATCACCCACACCCACATGGATCATTCCCCCGCCGCCCCGGCGCTGAAAGCCGCGACCGGGGCACACATCGTCGGCTGCGCGCCGTTGGTGCTGAGCGAGGATGGCCCACGCGCCGATGCCGGCTTTGATGCCAGCTATGCTCCCGATACGGTAATGGCCGATGGCAACAGCGTTTCCGGCGGCCAAGGTGACGGGGCCTGGACCCTCACCGCCGTGGCGACGCCCGGTCATACCAGCAATCATCTGTGTTTTGCACTTCTGCAAGAAAAGGCGCTGTTCACCGGCGATCACGTCATGGGCTGGAGCACCACCGTGGTCGCGCCGCCCGATGGCGACATGGCGGATTACATGGCCAGCTTGCAGAAATTGCTGGGCCGCGACGACGCTATCTATCACCCCACCCACGGCGAAGCGGTCACCGAACCGCAGCGCTTCGTGAAGCACCTCCTCGGCCATCGCCGCCAGCGCGAGACGCAGGTGGTACGCGCGATTGGCGAAGGGTTGGTGACGGTTCCGCAGATGGTGGGGGCGATGTACGCCATGGTCGACAAACGCCTGCACCCCGCCGCCGGCCTCAGCGTGCTGGCGCATCTGATCGATCTGGAGCGGCGCGGGAAAGTGAGCCGCACCGGCGACAACTGGCACGTGTTGGGAGAAGCGTGATGGACGCGCTATTGAACCTGCTCGGTGGCGGCGTTGCCATCGATGTGAAGGCGGAGATCAACCGCCTGCGTAAGCAGCGTAACGCCGTCATCCTCGCGCATTATTATCAGGCGCCCGAAATCCAGGACATCGCCGATTTCGTCGGTGACAGCCTCGATTTGTCGCGCAAAGCAGCGGAAACCAGCGCCGACGTCATCGCGTTCTGCGGCGTCAAGTTCATGGCGGAGGTTGCCAAGATACTCAGCCCGCAAAAGACCGTGATCCTGCCCGATCTGAAGGCCGGTTGTTCGCTGGAAGACAGCTGCCCACCCGAATCCTTCGCCCGCTTCCGCCGCGCCCATCCGGATCATATCAGCCTCACCTACATCAACTGCTCGGCGGCGGTGAAGGCGGAGAGCGACATCATCGTAACGTCGAGCTCGGCCGAAAAAATCATCAATCAGCTGCCCGCCGATCAGAAGATCCTGTTCGCTCCCGACAAGCATCTGGGTGCCTGGCTGAACCGCAAGACCGGCCGCAACATGCTGTTGTGGGATGGCACCTGCATAGTGCATGAAAAGTTCTCGGTGACGGAATTGCTCAAGCTCAAGGCGCAGCACCCGGCGGCGCCCGTGCTGGCCCACCCAGAATGCCCGGCGCCCATACTTGAACTGGCGCATTATATCGGCGCCACCAGCGGCATCCTGAACTATGCCCTGAATTCGCCCGAGCCGACCGTTATCGTCGCCACCGAGCCCAACATCATCCACCAGATGCGCAAAGCCGCCCCGCACAAGACTTTCATCGGCGCCCCCGGCGCAGACGGCAATTGCGGCTGCAACATGTGCCCGTACATGGCGCTCAACACGATGGAAAAACTCTATCTGTCGCTGCGCGATCTGACGCCGCAGATCGAGGTCCCTGAAGATGTGCGGTTGCGCGCCAAGCGCAGCCTTGATCGCATGCTGGAAATGGCGGGCAATGTATCATCCGTGCCGGTGCGCGGTGATTGACGGTTTCGATATGGCAGCCTTCGTCGCTGCCACGTTGGCTGAAGACATGGGCACCGGCGGCGACATCACGTCGGCCGCCGTCATCCCGGCCCACGCGCAACTGACGGCGATCATGGACAGCCGCGATGGCGCGGTTCTGGCCGGGTTGCCGCTGGCGGCGGCTTTCTTCCGCGCGCTCGATCCTGCCTGCACCATCACCCTGCTGGCGGTCGATGGCGATGCCGTTCCGGCCGGCACCCATGTGATGCGCATCGCCGGCAACGCCCGCGCGCTGCTCACCGCCGAACGCTCGGCGCTCAACACCGTGCAGCATCTCACCGGCATCGCCACGCTTACTCGCGCCTATGTTGATGCCATCGCCGGCACCGGGGCGACCCTGCTCGACACCCGTAAAACCCTGCCCGGCCTGCGCGCGCTCGAAAAATATGCCACGCGGATGGGCGGCGCCACCAATCACCGCCTGCGGCTGGATGACGGCGTGATGATCAAGGACAATCACATCGCGGTGGCGGGCGGCGTGGAACCCGCGGTGCGCGCTGCCAAGGCGGCCGGGCTGACCGGCGTGGTGGTGGAGGTTGACCGCATCGACCAGATCGAGCCGGCATTGGCCGCCGGCGCCGATCGCCTGCTGCTCGACAATATGGACGTGCCTACGCTCAAAGCCGCCGTCGCCCTCATCGCCGGCCGCGTTCCCACCGAAGCCTCGGGCGGCGTCCGCCTCGACACCATCCGCGCCATCGCGCAAGCCGGTGTCACCTACATCAGCGTCGGCCGCATGACCCAAAGCGCGCCTGCGTCCGATATCGGCCTCGATTTCGCCTGACCCTCCCGCTATGCTGCTCACATGACACCGGAACCCAGCGATGGCCTTAGTCCCACCGATCGCGCTCGCGCGCTTGCCGCCTTCAGCGTTGTCGAGCGCGGGCTGCTGTTCCTCATCACCGTGCTCACCCTCGGCGCAGTCGCGCTCGAACTGGTGCGCGTCTGGCAGGCACAGAACATCAATCTCGCCGATATCTTGCTGATGTTCCTGTATACCGAAGTAATCGGTATGGTCGCAGCCTTCTATGCCAACAGCCAGGCGCCAGTGATCTATCCGATTTTCATTGCCATCACCGCGCTGGCGCGGCTGATCGTGCTGCAGGGCAAGGAAATGGCGCCGCAATCGATCATCTTCGAAGCCTCCGCCATCCTGCTGCTCGCGGTGGCGGCGACCATCCTGATCCGCTTCAGGTTGCCGCGCGGGTGAGGTGACGCCGCAATAATTTCAAGTTGCGGGTGTTTGACCGAAAGAAGAAATCGAACAGGTCGCCCGCCACCGGCACGCTGCCGATGACCGCATCCACGCCGACATTGCCGATCATGCGCAGCAGCGTGAAGCGCGGCAGGCCCAAATTGCGCGCCTCCCACACCACATACAGCCCCATCACGGCGGATGCGGCATCACCCACCCCCGGCACCAGGCCGATGATGGCATCAAGCCCGATGCGCCGCGAGAGGCCGGGAATACGGATCGCACCTTCCAGCAGGCGTTCCAGCCGTTCGATGCGCACCAGCGCTGATGCAGCATCGGTGCGGGGCAGGCGGGCGGTGACGGCATTGAATCGGGCTTGGTTCATGCCCGCCAATCTGGCCCCTGTGTTACAGCATTCAAGAGCGGATCAGATTTCGCCCTTCATCATTGCCGGCAGAGTAGCCTCATGGATGCGCTTCAGCTCGGCCAGTGTCACGCTGTCGCCGCCCAGCACCAGCGCGTCACCGCCAACCGTGCCGATGCGCACGGCGCCGGCGATGGCAACACTGGCTGGCGCGGTCACGAGGTAACGGCCCTGATCCTCGCCGAAAGCCGCCGCAGCGTCTAGCGCCAGTTCCAAAGTCGCCCCCAGCCCGCTTGCCATCGCCATTTCAGCCACGGCCACGGCAAGCCCGCCATCCGACAGATCGTGCACGGCGGTGACCGTGCCCGCTTCGATCAGCGCCGCCACTTGCTCGCCGGCCGCACGCTCGGCCACCAGATCGACCACCGGCGGCGGGCCATCCTCGCGGCCATGGCATTCGCGCAGCCACAGCGACTGGCCCAGATGCGTGCCCGCTCCGCCAATCAGCCAGATCACGTCACCTTCGGCTTTGAAGGCCAGGTCCATCTGCTTGTCATAGTCCACCAGCAGGCCCACGCCCCCGATGGCCGGCGTCGGCAGGATCGCGTTGCCGCCGCCAGTTGCCCTGCTCTCGTTGTAAAGGCTGACATTGCCAGACACGACCGGATAATCCAACGCCCGGCAAGCCTCGGCCATCCCTTCGATGCAGCCCACCAATTGCCCCATGATTACCGGGTTTTGCGGGCTCGCAAAATTCAGGCAGTTGGTGATCGCCAGCGGCTTGCCGCCCACGGCGATGATGTTGCGCCACGTCTCTGCCACCGCCTGCTTGCCGCCCTCATACGGATCGGCAAAGCAATAGCGCGGCGTGCAATCAGTGGCGATGGCCAGCGCCTTGCGGGTGCCGTGCACGCGCACCACCGCGGCATCACCGCCTGGCCGCTGCAACGTGTCGGCGCCGACTTGGCTGTCATATTGCTCCCAGATCCAGCGGCGCGAGCATAGATCGGCACTGCCGATCAGCGTCTTGAGGTCGCCCATGATGCTGGCGCTTTGCGGCACATCGGCTAGTGGTGCGCGCTTGGGCGTCGGCACGTGCGGACGGTCATATTTCGGCGCGGCATCGGCCAGCGGATCGAGCGGGATGCGGCCCACCATTTCGCCATGGAAGGTCATGGTCAGATCGCCGCCATCGACCACTTCTCCGATCACCGCGAAATCCAGTTCCCACTTCTTGAAAATCGCCTGCGCGAAAGCCTCGGCACCGGGCTTGAGCACCATCAGCATTCGCTCCTGCGATTCCGACAGCATCATTTCATACGGCGTCATGGCGGTTTCGCGGCACGGCACCTTGTCTAGGTCGAGGCGGATACCCACGCCGCCCTTGGATGCCATTTCCACCGCCGAGCTGGTCAGCCCGGCGGCGCCCATGTCCTGAATCGCCACGATCGCATCCGATGCCATCAGCTCCAGGCAGGCTTCGATCAGCAATTTTTCGGTGAACGGGTCGCCAACCTGCACGGTCGGGCGCTTTTCCTCGCTGTTTTCATCGAATTCGGCGCTGGCCATGGTGGCGCCGTGGATGCCGTCGCGCCCGGTTTTGCTGCCGACGTACACCACCGGATTGCCCACCCCGGCAGCGGCGGAATAAAAAATCTTGTCTGCTTTGGCGATGCCCACTGTCATCGCATTCACGATTATGTTGCCGTTGTAGCTCGGGTGGAAAATTGTCTCGCCGCCCACGGTAGGCACGCCGACGCAATTGCCATAACCGCCGATGCCGGCAACAACACCCTTCACTAGGTGGCGCATTTTGGGCGCATCGATGTCACCAAACCGCAGCGCGTTCAGATTGGCGATCGGGCGCGCGCCCATGGTGAACACGTCGCGCAAAATGCCGCCCACGCCGGTCGCCGCGCCCTGATAAGGCTCGATGAAACTGGGGTGATTGTGGCTTTCCATCTTAAAAATGGCGGCATCACCGTCACCAATGTCGATTACGCCGGCATTCTCGCCCGGGCCGCAAATCACCCACGGGGCTTGGGTCGGCAGCTTGGCCAAATGCATGCGGCTGGATTTATAGCTGCAATGCTCCGACCACATCACCGAAAAGATACCGAGTTCGAGCAGGTTGGGCTCGCGCCCCATCGCAGCAAGAACGCGGTCATATTCCTCTGGCGTGAAGCCATGAGTTGCGACTATTTCGGCGGTGATGCTGCTCATGGACGCGCGCATAGCCGGGCGGCGCGCATTTGTCATGCGGGCAAGCGGCAAATCTGTGCTGCCGCAGATGCCTGCCGGCTACCGGGGCGCTGTCCCATCTTCCGCAATCACCGCGCCCCCGCTATGACGCGGTGCAACAGATTGAAGGGCGGCCATGTCACGCACGCGCGCAGACGGGAAAAAAACGCAGATTGTCGTCGTTGGCGGCGGTGCCGGCGGTCTTGAGCTGGTGACCAAACTTGGCGCGCATTTCCCGCGCGATGATTTCGATATCATCCTCGTCGATCGCAACCCCACCCACATATGGAAGCCGCTTCTGCACGAAGTTGCCGCCGGCAGCCTTGATGCCAATCTCGATGAGGTCGGCTATCGCGGCCACGCCTATCGCTGGGGCTACCGCTATTTCGACGGCGCTCTCGAAGCCATCGACCGCGAAGCCAAGCAGGTGGTCATCGCGCCGATCAAGGATGAAGACGGCAGCGAAGTGATCGGCCGCCACCGTATCCGTTATGATTATCTGGTGCTCGCGGTTGGCAGCGTATCCAATGATTTCGGCATCACCGGCGTGAAAGACCATTGCCTCGCGCTTGAAACCCGCATCGATGCCGATCGTTTCCGCCGTAAATTGCTCAACCAGTGCCTGCGCGTGTCGCGCGCAATGGTGGCCGATGCGAGCAGTGACGCCACGGTGAAAGTGGTGATCGTCGGCGGCGGCGCCACCGGCGTCGAACTGGCGGCGGAACTGTATTCCGCCGCCGATGCGCTGGGCTTTTATGGCCTTGAAGTGTTTGACGGCAAGCGGCTCGAAGTGGTGCTGCTCGAAGCCGGGCCGCGCATCCTGCCGCTGCTGCCGGAAAAACTGGCGGCGGCCGCGCATGCCGAACTGGAAAATCTTGGCGTCAGGGTGCTTGCCAATACCCAAGTGGTGGCAGCCACGCCCGATGCCATTCACGTGAAGGATGGCACCATCATCCCGGCCGATATCAAGGTGTGGGCGGCGGGCGTGAAGGGTGCCGATTTCCTCAGTGGGATCGGCGGCCTGGAAAACGCGCGCACCAACCAGCTACTGGTGCGTGACACGCTGCAATCGACGCTTGACGACAACATTTTCGCCATCGGTGATTGTGCCAGCTACACGCCGCCCGGCGAAGCGCGGCCGATCCCGCCGCGCGCTCAGGCCGCGCACCAGATGGCGCTAACGGTGTTTGCCAACATAAAGGCGTCCGTCGCCGGCAAGCCACTCAAAGCTTTCATCTATCAGGATAATGGAGCGCTGGTGAATCTGGCGCGCTATTCCACCGTAGGCAGTTTGATGGGCAATCTGGTCGGCGGCAAGATGGCCATCGAAGGCCGGCTGGCACGCTTTGTCTACACATCGCTTTACCGGATGCACCTGATCGCCATTCACGGTTGGCTGAAGGGCCTGTTCCTGATCCTCATGGGTCATGTGAACCAGGTGGTGCGGCCAAAGCTCAAGCTGCACTGAGGTTCGCGAACCCGCTCGGCACCAACTGGTGACGGTGCGGATAAACGTCGTTGGAGAGGCAGCAAAAAGCGCGGCCACCGTTTCCGACAGCCGCGCAATTTGTCGTTGCATGGTCAAGTTCAGGCAGCAACCGTGCGGCGACGCCGGCGCATTGCAGCACCAGTCAGGCCAAAGCCGGCGATCAACATCGCCCAGCTCGACGGTTCCGGCACGCCCAGATCATAGCCCATGGTATCGAAAGCAATCAGATCAAAGCGCGAGATCTGCATGAACGGCCGGATGCCGCCCGGGCCGGTCGCCGTCGGATCCATGATGCCCAGCGGCAGGTTGCCGGTGATGATGTCGTCCTGCCAGTGGCTGGCTTGGCGGCCATCGCCATTGAACCTGCCGGTGGACAGGCTGGCGAGGCAGCTCTGGCCGGCATTGACCGAGAAGCACGAAGTGCCGCCAATAGACCAATCCAGCGTGGGGCTGCCGCCGAAGCTGCCATACCGCTGCAGGTCAAGCACTGTTCCCCAGGCGATATTGTTGAGACCGCGGGCGCCGTTGGGCCCAGCACGGTTTGGCAAGGCGTTGGCATCGGCCAGATCGACGCCCGACCGGAAACCCAATGCGTGGCCAATTTCATGAGCGGCAACACCAACGAAATCGAAGGAACCGGGCGTGATGCCGTCAGTCGGATCGAAATCCCACGTAAAATCAGTGCTGAACGATACCGATCCGTCGCGGCCGTTGGGGTTGCTGTTTACGTTGTACACCGGAGCCAAGCCCAGTGCCTTCACCTGCGCGGTGTTGATGTTGATGTTATTGTTATCGAAACTGTTGTTGTTGTCGAGGAAACGCAGGCGCGAATCAATGGCGCCAGCCAACGGCGGTTCGTTGGAGATGAACGACAGCGGACCGGTTTGCAGGGAGCCAACGGCGCGGCCATCCCAAAACGAGGTTGCGTCGGCTGCGAGCAAGCCGCGCAGTCCGGTATAATTGACCGTGTTGGTGGTCGAACCAGTCGATCCCAAGACACCCGGGTTAAGCGCGGCAAAGCGCACGTCGAGCCTGATGCTGATCGGGTCCTTCAATACCTTGGACCACATGCCAGCGGCCATCTGAAATCCCGCGAGCGCCTGGGTGCCGGCGCCAACGCCGCCCAGATCGTTCAAGATGAACGTCATCCCCGGTGAAGACTGGCTGGCAGCATTTGCCGACAGCTGACGGGAGTTAACGGTGAGAGTACCCTGATGCTCGGTGAACTGGTGTCCGCAGGTCGTGGTGTGCTGATGGCCTTGCGCAAGCGCGGATGCAGGAAGAGCAGCTGCAAGCGCAGCAGCAGCGATCGAACGATAAATCATGGGGCCCCCCAAAAGATACTTTTACAGAATTTCTCGCTTAGATGCACATTATGGCAGCTGCAACGGTAAAATTAAGTTGAAAATAATAAGTTCATCATAAACCGTATAGCCCTCAGGCGCGCCATCAACCGATCATTCGTGGAACTCCGCCAGCTCCGGGATTCGCGTGAAGGCGATCGCCGGCCCGCGTGACCGGGTGGCACCGTCGGCATCGTGGCCCAGCGTCACCGCATCGCGGCCGAAACGCTGGTTCATCTTGTCCATCGCCGCGCTCAGCGCCAGCCGCCGCTGGTCGGTTCGCGCGCCCAGCAGCGCATCGCCATCCAACAGGTCAGCCTGCGCGCTGCTGGCTGCCGATAATTCGGCCAGCACCACACCCACTTGGAGCAGCCGGCGGTGCGGGAATTCGGCAGCCATGCGCGCCCACAGGCCCTCCACGGCTTCGACCAGGCTGATCGAATCCATCACTTGCGGCAGCTTCACCCCGGCTTTCCACTTGGTGCCGCGCGCCTCGCCCTTCACGAACAGGCCCAGCCAGCCGGCGCGGCTATCGGCGCGGCGCAGGCGGGTGCCGGCCTTCATCGCCAGCCGGCGCGCCACCAGCCGGGCGATGGGCAGGGGGCGTTTTTCCGGCCCCAGCACATGGCTGTGCCCGATGCTGCGCCGAACGGTGGGCACATCAGCCACTTCATGGCCCTGCAGCAGCCGGTGCAGCCGTTCGCCCCACACGCTGCCCCACGCGTGTTTCGCCTCGCCGGCGCTCATCGCCAGCAATTGCGCCATCGTCACCAGCCCGGCGGCGGCCAGCCGCTTTTCCATCGCGCGGCCCACGCCCGGAATGTCCGAAAGCGGCAACCGCTCCAGCCGGGCGCGGCGCACCTCGTCGGTCAGGATGGTCAGCCCGTCGGGCTTCTTCATGTCGGCTGCCATCTTGGCCAGCAGCCGATTGGATGCAACGCCAATGGAGGCCGTGAGGCACGTTCCCACATTGGCGGCCAGCCCGGCCTTGATCGCCGCTGCGAGGTCGGCGGCCGCAGCTGGGCTGTTTTCATTGTCCATCAGGCGGCACGCCACCTCGTCGATGGAACACACGTTGGTTACCGGCACGTGCCGGTTCACTTCCTCGATCATCTTGTGGTGAAAGCGCACATACTCATCATGCCGGCCCGGCACGACCACCAAGTCGCGGCACAGGGCCTTGGCCTCCCAGATCTTCGTCCCCGTGCGGATGCCATAGGCCTTGGCCTCATAGCTGGCCGCAATCGCGCTGGTGCTGTCGGTCATCACCGGCGCCACCACCACGGGCCGGCCGCGCAGTTCCGGATTCAGTTGCTGCTCAACGCTGGCGAAATAGCTGTTGAGATCAAGATAGAGCCAGCGCAAGGGCAACGAATCGGCCATGCACCATCCATAGCATAAACAGAACAAATAAAGAACAAATTTACTGCGTCATCCGGCACCTTCCGCGCACGCAACCAGCATGTATGCTACCGCTCATGTCGACCGATCCCGATACCCGCGCCCTGCTGGCGCAAGCCGCGGCACACGAACCTGCCGGCATCAGCGCCGTTTCCGCCGATGCGCTCGGCGGCCGACAATTGCGCTATTATGATTTCTGCATGGCGGCCTTTGCCGTCATCCTGATTTGCTCCAATCTGATCGGCGCCGGCAAACAGGCCGCGATCACCCTGCCGTGGAGCGCGGAACCGCTCATTTTCGGCGCCGGCATCCTGTTTTTCCCGCTGGGCTATGTGCTCGGCGACGTTCTCACCGAAGTCTATGGCTATGCCCGTGCCCGCCGCGTGGTGTGGGTGGGCTTTGCTGCATCTGCCTTCACCGCCCTGATGTGCGCAGTGGTCGTCGCCATGCCGCCGGCGCCGGGGTGGGGCGGGCAGGAAACGCTCGCCGCCGTGTTCGGGCAGACGCCCCGCATCTTCATCGCATCGATTCTGGCGTTCTGGGCCGGCGAATTCACCAACAGCTTCGTGCTGGCGCGGCTGAAACTGCTCACCCAGGGCCGCCACCTGTGGATGCGCACCATCGGTTCAACCGTGGTGGGGCAGGGGGTGGACAGCCTGATTTTCTACCCGCTCGCCTTCCTCGGCCAGGCTGATTGGCCAATTGAACGCGTGGCTCTGATCGCCGCCACCAATTATGTGCTCAAAGTACTATGGGAAGTGGTGCTCACCCCCGTCACCTATGCCGTTGTCGGCTGGTTCAAGCGGGTGGAGGGCGTGGATGTCTATGACACCAACACCGATTTCACCCCGTTCAAGACGCGGGTTTAAAGCGGCAGCCGCTGCAAATCGCGGCCCACGACGATCCGCCCGGCAAAGGCCTTGGCCGCCGCGCCCTGCCACATTTCATCGGTCACGCTGGCATCGCCGCCCGGCACGAAATGGCTGAGCACCAGCGTCTTCACCCCCGCCGCCGCCGCAATCTCGCCGGCCTGTTCCACCAGCGTGTGGCTGGCCAACAGATGCGCCCGCAAACTCGGCGCGTTCGATTCCGATGCGATCAGCCGCTCCATCGCCGGCAAATACATCACCTCGTGCACCAGCACATCAGCCCCGCGCGCCAGATCAATCAGCGCCTGGCACGGCCGCGTATCGCCCGACCACACCACAGATTTTCCCGCCCAATCAAAACGATAGGCAAACGAGTCAACCAACGGCGGATGCTCCACCCGCGCCGCCGTCACCCTCAGCCCGCCCGCGTCCATCAGCACAATCTGCTGAGCCTTGGGCTGCACCTCCTCCACCCGCAGCAGCCTGCGCAAATCCGGCCGCCCCTCATCCGCCATGCGCGTCTCGATATCCACCCGCGCAAACCGCAACCAATCCCGCGCCATCCGCCCCATGCCCCGCGGCCCATGCACCGTCACCGGCGTCGTCAACGCCCCACTCCACGCCAGCCACGGCAGGGTGAAGGCATCCGCCACATGATCATTGTGCAAATGCGTGATCCACACATGCGCGAGGGCTTTGAGCGGCAACCCCGCCAACACCGCCTGCCGCGCCACCCCGTTGCCGGCATCAACGATGTGCAACTGCCCGTTGATGACAAGCGCCATCCCCGGCGCCGCCCGCAACGCCTTCGGAGTCGGCCCACCACCAGTGCCGAGCAGCACCAGCTGATCGGGCAGCGGCCGGGCGGCGAGTTGGCGCGGCACCAGCGCGGCAGCGGATGCCATGGCGAGCAATTGTCGGCGTGTGTGCATGGTGGAGCCTCCCGGTA
>NZ_JBDNFM010000127.1:0-2666 GCF_041689835.1 Sandarakinorhabdus sp. | reverse complement strand
TGCTGCGGCGGCGGGGGCCTGTCGGGCGGGTTTGCCGCTGGCAGCCAGTTGCCCATCGTGGTGGTGGAACCCGAAGGCTATAATGATGTGTGCCGCAGCTTGGCGGCTGGGCGCATCTTGCCGGTGGAAAATCCCGGACCGACGCGGTGTGATGCGCTGCAGACGCTGCGCATGGCCGAAATCACGTTTGAAACGCTGCGCCACCACGGCGCCGCCGGCGTGGCGGTGAGCGAACTGGAGGTTGCGCGCGCGGTGGCGTTTGCCTTTCGCGAACTGAAACTGGTGGTGGAACCCGGCGGTGCGGTCACGCTGGCAGCGCTGCTGGCCGGCAAGGTGGACGTGGCCGGCAAAACAGTAATTGCCACGCTTTCGGGCGGCAATATCGATCCCGAAGTGCTGATTTCGTGCCTGCGCGAAGCCGGCGCGCTTTAGGTGACGATGCGGCGATACAGGTGCCAGGTGGCGTGGCCGAGCACCGGCAGCACCACCAGCAGGCCCAGAAACGCTGGCAGCATGGCCGCGAACAGGCTGGCCGCGATCAGCACCGCCCAGCCCAGCAAGATCAGGCGATTGTCGCGCACGCTGGCGAGGCTGGTGATGATGGCGGTCATGAAGTCCACATCGCGGTGGACCAGCATCGGCAGGCTGATAACGGTGACGGCATAAAAGCCTGCCGCCAACAGCGCGCCCACGGCGCTGCCCACGGCCAGCATGGCGATGCCGGTGCCGCTCAGGAGGAACGCCAGCGATTCGGTGCCGCTATCCGATTGGAAGACCGCGAAGATGGCGTGGGCGATCATCAGCCAGAAACCGAAGGCGACGAAGATGATGACGCCCATCGACAAGATCTGATCATCGCCGCGGCCCCGGAGCGCACCCAGCACGCCGCCCCAACGCAGCGGTAGGCCGGCTTCGCGGCGCCGGCTGACTTCATAAAGCCCGACCGCGCAGAACGGCGCCAGCAAGGGAAAGCCCGCCGCCGCCGGCACCAGCCAGGCCACCGCCGATTGAGTGGCCAGCGCCCAGCCCAGCGCCAGCCCGGCGGCAACGTAGATACCGGCAAAGAAAATCCCGAACTGCGGCGCGGCGCGGTAATCGGCCCAGCCGGCGGCGAGGGCGGCTTTCAGGTCGCGCCATTCAAGGTTGCGGCTGACCTGCACGGCCCCCTGGCTGCCCGTCGTTCCCATCGCCCCCATCTCCCCCAGTGTTGGCGGGTCTGCCAAGCTGATGATGGTGCCTCAGCCACCGCGAAGACAACATAAGGTTCAATGCGGAGCCGGGCTTACTCTACCCCGGGACGGGCGAAGCGGTGGCCGGTGGGGATGTCGCGCGCGGGGGCGGGTTCCTCGCCGAACCAGCGCGCGACTTCGGCCTGGGCGGCGGCATCGAGGTGGAGACCCAGCTTGGTACGGCGCCAAAGCACGTCGGCGCTGGTGGTGGCCCATTCATGGTCGCGGTAATATATCAGCTCGGCTTCGAAGATGCCGCCAAGATTGCGGCCAAGGCCGCCCGCCAGCATATCGGCTGCGGGCGCACCAAAGGTCATGGCGAGGCGCTTGACCAGCTTTGGATCATAATTGGCTTCGCGCGCCTGCAGTTGTTCGAGCCAGCGCTTGAACGCGGTTTGGCCGTTTTCGCCCTTGCCGCGTTCGATGGCGCCGCCGGGCAGGGGGGCAGCGGCCGTCCAGCTTCTGGATTTGGGCAGGATGCGGCGCAGCACGTCTTCGGCGAGCACGCGGTAGGTGGTGATCTTGCCGCCGACGATGGTCATCGCATCAAGCCCGTCATGTTCGACCACACGGTAATCGCGGGTGGTTTCACGGGAGCTTTCTGGGTCGTCCTTGCCGCTTTCGAGGATCAGCGGGCGCACGCCGACAAAGCGGTGCACCACGTCGTCGGGCGTCAATGGCCGGGCGAGATAGCGATTGGCGGCAGACAGCAGATATTCCACCTCGGCATCGCTCACCTTGGCATCTTCGGGGCGCGCGACATCGGCTTCGGTGGTGCCGATCAGCGAATAATCATGTTCGTACGGGATGATGAAGATGATGCGGCCATCGGGCTGTTGCAGCATGAAGGCATCGCGCCCCAGATGCACGCGGCGGGTGATGATGTGGCTGCCCTGCACCAACCGCAGCGGCGGCGCATCGTTCAGCCCCATCACGCGGCGGGCGACATCTTCGGCCCACGGCCCGGCGGCGTTGATCAGGCGCTTTGCCGCAAGCGTGCGGCCATCTTCAAGGGTGAGCCGCCACAGGCCATCGCTGCGCTCGGCGCGCGCCACCGGCGTGCGCGGCAGCACGGTTGCCCCGCGCGCGGCGGCGTCTTTCAGATTTTCCACCACCAGCCGGGCATCATCCACCCAGCCATCCCAATAACGGAACGCCGTGCGATAACGCGTGTCGAGCGCGCGGCCGGCGCGTTCGCTGCGCAGATCGATGCGCTGCGAGCCCGGCACCATTTTGCGCCGCGCCAGATGATCATACAGGAACGTGCCCAGCCGCAGCATCCACACCGGGCGCATGCCAGCCGCGTGCGGCAACACAAACGGCTGCGGCCAGGTGATGTGCGGCGCGATATCCAGCAGCACCTCGCGTTCGGCCAGCGCCTTTCGCACCAGCCCGAAGGCATAATATTCCAAATAACGCAGCCCGCCGTGGATCAGC
>NZ_JBDNFM010000126.1:0-9072 GCF_041689835.1 Sandarakinorhabdus sp. | reverse complement strand
CGCGATATTTTGTCGTCGCATCTAACAAAAAGAATATGCAAGGTTATCAAAACCCATTCGCAGGTAAGATACCTTCATCAAATTGGTTTTACTGCTGGATGACCCGCCTATTGCTGGAGAGGGTCACAAGGTTCGTGCTAGATAAATCAATGAAGGAGTGTGGTGCCGCGAAAAAGCTGCGCATCGAGTATAGTGCGCGTGGCGGCCTCAAATACAGTCCAATGCAGGCTTATTATGAGTGGATGCGGATGAAGCAGAGCAACCCCTATTTGCCGTGGGGCCGGGTTCAATGGGAAGTTATGCAGGCAGATTTGCTTAAAGTGTACCCGCACTTGGATCGTGATGGGTTGCAGCTTGCGGATGTTGTGGCCAGCGCCTTTTTCAAGGCTTGCGATAAGTATGATACAGGCGCTTGCGACCCTCAGTTTGCCAAACTGCTTGCGCCCCGAATGGGACGGTATCCCGATCAGGCCCAAGGTCAGATAGCGGGCTTTGGTGTCAAGTTGTTACCGAGCATGCAGAAGGCCAACCTCGACGCCGACCAATCTGCCATTTTTAGTCATTACGGTTATCCACGACAGTGGTGGTGCCCGGAAGCGTTTAACAACTGACCTTTTAGCCCAACATCAAACGTCAAGCGTTTCAGATGACGCCGCTGGAATATGAATACCTGCGACCCGACAGCCAGCTCACCACCACAAGCAAAATCACACAAGGGCGACCTTAAGTCAAGAATCTTCGTTAGATTCCATTTACTTACGCTAAGCTGTTGATATGGAGTCGCTTTGCGCTGTTCCGGGGCCACATATCCCGGCGATAACATGTTGATATTCCCCCTAAGGCCCCGCAACTCCCTCAACACCGCCGCCCTAAATAAATCGGGTGCAGGGTCTGCGACCCTGCCCGCCGGAGGCCCTCCTTACTCTTCCGCTTCCACCCCGCCTTGTTTCATCAGTTCCCGCGTCAGCAGGCCGGTGTAACGGCGTTGGCGGCGGCGGGCTTTGGTGGGGTTGGCGCGCCAGCCTTCGCGTTTGTCGTGCACTGCGTCTTGCAGATCGTCGGCGACGATGATGCGGCTGGCGTCGGCGGGGTAGGTGCGTTTGGGCATGGGGTGGGTGCCTCGGAGGAGGAAGCGGGGCCCCGGATCAAGTCCGGGGTGACGGTCCGGGGTGACGGGAAAATCAGGGTCAGGCGAGGGTGGCCATGGAATCGGCGGCTTGTTCCCTGATCCGCACCTGTTCGTCCGGCGCAAACCGCCGCCAGCCGTCGTACATGCGCCACAGGCGTTGGTTGTTTTTGAGTGCGTCTTCGTGGCGGGCGAGGAAATCCCAGTAGAGGCTGTTGAGTGGGCAGGCTTTGGGACCGGTGCGTTGTTTGACGTCGTAGGCGCAGCTTTTGCAGTGGTTGCTCATGCGGTTCACGTAGGCGCCGCCGGCCGCATAAGGCTTGGTGGACATCAGGCCGCCGTCGGCGAACTGGCTCATGCCGATGACGTTGGGCGCCTCCACCCATTCCAGCGCGTCGGCATAGACGGCGAGGTACCAGCGGTGGACGTGCGCGGGATCTGTGCCGACCAGCATGGCGAAATTGCCCAGGATCATCAGGCGCTGGATGTGGTGGGCGCTGCTGTTGCGGCGGGTGTTGTCCACGGCTTCGGCCAGGCATTTGAGGCCGGTGGGTGCGCCCCAGTAGGCGGCGGGCAGCGGGCGGGTAGCGTTCAGATGGTTGCGGCTGGTGTAATCCGGCCCGGCAAACCAATAGAGGCCGCGCACATATTCGCGCCAGCCCAGGATCTGGCGGATGAAGCCTTCGACGGCGTTCAGCGGCGCGGTGCCGGCGTGGTAGGCGGCCTGTGCGGCCTGGCACACTTCGAGCGGTAACAGGAGCCCGGTGTTGAGCGCGGGCGAGAGCAGGCTGTGGTTGAGCACATCTTCGCCGGTGACCATCGCATCCTGATAATCGCCGAAGCCGGCCAGGCGGTGGCGCACGAAATCATCGAGGGCTTCGAGTGCCTGTGTGCGGGTGACGGCCCAGCGGAAGCCGTCGATGCTGCCGAAATGATTGCCGAAACGGCCGGCAACCAGCGCCATCACATCGCTGGTGACGGCATCGGGGGCAAAGCGGACGGGGGGTGTGAAGCGGTGGCCCTTGGGCACGGATTTGCGGTTTTCCTGATCAAAATTCCACTGGCCGCCGATGGGTTGGTCGCCGTCCATCAGCAGGCCGGTCTGGCGGCGCACGACGCGGTAGAAATCCTCCATGGTCATGCGCTTGCGGCCTTTGGCCCAGGCCATGAACGACGTGATGCTGAAGATGAAGCGGTCGTCGTCGAGGATGCTCACCGGCAAGCCGGTGCGGTCGGCCCAGGTTTGCTGGCTGTCGAGCACGCGCCATTCGCCGGCCGCCACGGTGACGATCTTGGTGGCGGCGTGGCGGGCGGCGGCGCGGGAGACTTCGCCGGCGAAATCTTGCGCGTTGGCGGGATCGTCGAGGGCGACGTAATCCACGGTCCAGCCGAGGCTGCGCAGTTCGTCGGCGAAATGGCGCATGGCGCTGAAGAACAGTGCGATTTTCTGCGGGTGGTGGGGGACGTAGGTGGCTTCCTCGGTCACCTCCATCATCAGCACGACGGCACTTGCGGGGGTGGCGGCGCGCAGGCTGGCGAGGCTGTGGGAGAGTTGATCGCCGAGGATGGGGATGAGGGTGGTCATGGCGGCGGGTGTGGCCGGGGCGGAGGCGTGCTGCAATTCGGCGTGGTGTCGCGTGCCCCTCTCCCGGGCCGCCTGCGGCGTCTCTCAACCTCCTCCCGATGGGGAGAGGTAATAGGTTGCGGGTCCTCGCCTGCCGAGTAAGCTGGCCGCTGAAAAACGGCGGGGAGAGCCAAAGCCATGTCGATCGATTTCGAAATTCCAGCCGAAGCCAAGGCCGTTCGTGAACGGGTGCGCCAATGGGTGAACGATGAATGCCGGCCGGCGGAAACGGAACTTCACGACGGCGGCGACTACAAGACCGTGCTGGCGCGGCTGCGGGCCAAGGCGCGCAGCCAAGGCCTGTGGTTGCCGTTCATCCCGGTGGAACATGGCGGCATGGGGCTGGGCCCGCTGGCCAATGCGCTGGTGCAGATGGAACTGGGGCAAAGCCACCTCGGCGCGCTGTCGATGAACAGCCAGGGGCCGGATGATGCAACGATGCTGACGCTGCTGGCGCACGGCACCGATCATCAGAAGGAAAAATTCCTGAAACCGCTGCTGAACGGTGACAAGCGCGTTTGTTATTCGATGACCGAGAAGGCCGCCGGTGCCGATGCCACCGGCATGCGCACCACCGCGGTGAAGGACGGCAATGAAAATTATGTGCTGAACGGCGAAAAATGGTTCTCGTCGGCCGCAAGTGCTGCCGATCTGGCCGTGGTGATGGCCCGCACCGATCCGGATGCCCCGCGCCACCGCCAGTTTTCAACCTTCATCGTCGAACTGCCCAACCCCGGATATGTCATCAAGCGTGACATCAAGACGATGGCCATCGAAGGCCCGCTGAGCCAGGTGATGGGCGGCGGCCATAGCGAGATCGAGATCAGGGATCTGGTGGTGCCGGCGGAAAATCTGCTCGGCGGTGAAGGCAATGGTTTCAATATGGGGCAGCACCGGCTGGCCTATGGCCGCTTGCGCCACGGGATGCACAATGTCGCGATGGCGCAGCGCGCGCTCGATCTGGCGACCGCGCATGTCACCCAGCGATCAACCTTCGGCAAGCCGCTGCATGAACGCCAGGGCGTGCAGTTCATGCTCGCCGATTGTGCCAGCGAACTTTACATGGCGCGGCTGATGCTGCTGCACATCGCCTACAAGGCCGAAAAGGGCATGGACCTGCGGCAGGAAAATTCGATCGCCAAGGTGTTCCTGGCGCACATGGTGCACAAGGTGGTGGATACCGCCATCCAGCTGCACGGCGCGCTGGGATACAGCCAGGATACGCCGCTGGCGAGCTGGTACACGCACATCCGATCGCAGCGGCTGGTGGACGGGCCGGACGAAGTGCACCGCTGGACGGTGGGCCGCAACGTGATCAAGGCGTATCAGGCGCACGGCACGACGGCGTCGGCGGCGGGGGGCGATCTGATCTAGAGGGCAACGCCGCGGTTTGGTTGCCGTCATGATGGGTGTGCGAATGACGGGAGCTGGGACTTAATTGCCATTCACTAAGGCTACGACGAACGACAGTTTTCGCCATTAGCGGCCGCTAACGGACAAAGCCGCTTCTCTCTACAAGACGCGTCCGTCAGCTTGTTGCTTTCTCGAATGCTGATCCGGTATAGAACCAGCATTCGCAAGGACCCGGTGTAAATCCGGGTGGCTATTCCGGCCGCCGACCCGCCGGACAACCACACGCACGCAATTCTGAAACGCCATTCGGCGCATGTGCCCTGTTGTGGATAATCAATGACATTCAATTTCCTCGATTACCGGCGCCAATGGTTCACTGACGGCCCCGCCGCCCGCCGCGACGTCTTGGCCGGCATCGTTGTTGCGCTCGCGCTCATTCCGGAGGCGATCGGCTTCTCCATCATCGCGGGCGTCGATCCGCGCGTCGGTCTCTATGCGTCGGTTGCGATCGCCATGACCATTGCGCTGATCGGTGGTCGACCCGGCATGGTGTCCGCCGCCACCGCGGCGGTCGCGGTTCTGGTGGTCCCGCTGGTACGCGACCATGGCGTCGAGTATTTGTTCGCGGCGACGATCCTGATGGGCTTCATCCAGATCGTCGCGGGCCTGCTTCGGCTCGACCTCGTCATGCAGTTCGTGTCGCGGTCGGTTATTACCGGTTTCGTCAACGCGCTTGCCATCCTCATCTTCATCGCGCAACTGCCGCAACTCACCAACGTCGGTTGGGAGACCTATGCCATGGTCGCCGGCGGCCTGGCGATCATTTACGGCTTCCCTCGGCTCACCAAGGCGATACCGTCTCCGCTTCTGGCGATCCTGGTCTTGAGCGCGATCAGCATCGGCCTTGGCCTGTCCGTCAACACGGTAGCAGACATGGGCAAGCTTCCCGAAGGGCTGCCAAGCCTTGTGCTGCCACAGGTCCCACTGACGCTCGACACGCTGCGGATCATCCTTCCCTATTCACTGACCATGGCTGCGGTCGGCCTGCTCGAGTCGCTTCTCACGGCCCAGATCGTGGACGACATGACCGACACTGACAGCAACAAGCGCCAGGAATGCGCCGGCCAGGGCGGCTCCAACATCGTCGCGGCGCTGTTTGGTGGCATGGGCGGCTGCGCCATGATTGGCCAGTCAGTCATCAACGTGACATCCGGCGGGCGCGGCAGGCTCTCCACCTTCGTGGCAGGAGCCTTTCTCCTTTTCCTGCTGGCGGTTCTCGGCCCCTTCGTCGGGCGTCTACCTATGCCGGCGCTCGTCGCTGTGATGATCATGGTCTCGATCGGCACCTTCAGTTGGAACTCGATCCCGAACCTGCGCCGTCACCCGCCAACGTCGTCCGTGGTGATGGTGACTACCGTCGTGGTGGTGGTCGCCACTAACGATCTTTCGCTCGGTGTGCTCGCCGGCGTGTTGCTGTCTGGCATTTTCTTCGCCGGCAAGGTGCAGCGGATGTTCTCGGTCGAGCGCGACGTGTCAGCCGACGGTGAGCAGGCGACGTATCGCGTCGCGGGCGAGATATTCTTCGCGTCCGTCGATCGTTTCACGCGGGCATTCCAGACCGAGAGTAGCGCTCGCCGGGTGCTAATCGACGTAACCGGGGCGCATTTCTGGGACATCTCCGGCGTCGGCGCACTCGACAAGATCGTCGCGCGCCTGCGACGCGACGGTTGCGAAGTAGAGGTAGTCGGCTACAACCATGCCAGCGCCGACATCGTCGACCGCTTCGCATTGCACGACAAGACTGGCGTCGAACTGGGACTCGCGCCGCACTGAGGTGGGAGCAGCACCAGCGTCTAAGCGGTTAGAAGCCGACCGACCGCTCACCACCACAAGCAGTCATTCCCAAGCCCAACGACGACCGACCGAAACTGGGTCGAAAGCGGTCTTCACTGCAATGGGTACCAAGCGTCACATTTTGACCACTAGGCGCCAAATAACCAAAAGGCCGGGCGCCCTGGCCCGGCCTTTTCCGTTGGCGTTGCAGCCGGCGCTTATGCCGCCAGTGCGATGCCTTCGTAGCGGGACAGGTGGAAATCCACGCTGCCGAACTGGTTTTCGATCAGGGTGGCGCGCTTGAAATAATGGCCGACGGCAAGTTCCTGGGTGATGCCGATGCCGCCGTGAACCTGCACGGCGTTCTGGCCGACGAACTTGGCTGCCTTGCCAACCTTGGCCTTGGCCATCGATACGGCGGCGCTGCGTTCGGCGGTGTCCAGCTTGAGCGTCGCCATCATGGTCATGGAAACAGCCTGTTCGACTTCCATGAACATATCGACCATGCGGTGCTGGATGACCTGGAAATCGCCGATCGCCTTGCCGAACTGCTTGCGCTGCTTGGCGTAATCGAGGGTGGAGGCGTGCAGAACCTTGAGCACGCCGCAGGCTTCGGCGCACAGGGCGGCGGTGGCTTCGTCGATGACGGCTTCGATCAGCGGCAGCGCTTCTTCGCGCAGCACATGTTCGGCGCCGATGCTGACATTTTCAAAATAAACCTCGCTGGCCGAGGTGCCGTGCACGGTGAGATAATCGCGGCGGGTGATGCCCTTGGCGTCGGCCGGGATCAGCAGCAGCGCCACACCGCCGGCATCGCGCTGGCCGCCGGCGGTGCGCGCCGTCACCAGCAGGTGGGTGGCGTGGGCAGCGCCTTCGACCACGGCCTTGTGGCCATTCAACTGGCCGCCCTTCAGCGTGGTGGTGATGTCGTTCAGATAATAGCGGCCCTGTGGTTCATACGCGGCAAGCGCGATGCGGGTGGTGCCGGCGATGATCGTGGGGATCACGGCATCTGCAATCGCGCCGCCAACATGCTTGAGGGCGCCGCCGCCGATGACCACGGTGGAGAGATAGGGTTCGAGCACGATGGCGCGGCCCATTTCTTCCATCACCACCATGTTTTCAACCGCGCCGCCGCCAAGGCCGCCGTGGGCTTCGGCAAAGGGCGCACCGAGCACGCCGAGTTCTTCGGCAAAGGCCTGCCACACGGCGGGGTTCCAGCCCTTGCCGCCGTGCACGACCTTTTGGCGGGCGTCGAACGTGTAGGTATCAGCCAGGTAACGCGAAAGCATGTCGCGCAGCATGGTTTGTTCTTCGTTGAAATTGAAATCCATGTTCCGTCCCCAAGTTGATGCCCCGGCGCTGCCGGGGCATCTGAATCAAAGTCCCAGCACCATCTTTGCGATGATGTTGCGCTGGATCTCGTTGGATCCGCCGTAAATGCTGGTTTTGCGCATGTTGAAATACACCGGGGCGACGCGGCGGCCGCTGTCCGGGCCGACGGCGAAGCTGTTATCGCCTTCGCCCATCGAACGGAAATACGGCGCGCCGTACGTGCCGGCGGCTTCCAGCGCCAGTTCGGTGAGGCGTTGCTGGATTTCGGTGCCCTTGATCTTGAGCAAGCTCGATTCCGGGCCGGGGCCCTTGCCGCTGCTTTCGCCGGCAAGCGTGCGCAGTTCGGTATATTCCAGCGCGGCCAGATCAACTTCGAGTTCGGCGATCTTGCGCTTGAAGAACGGGTTGGCCATCAATGCTTCGCCGCCATCTTCGGTCTTCCGGGCGACATCCTTGATACGTTCAACGCCGCGCTTGGATGCAGCGACGCCGGCGATGCCGGTGCGTTCGTGGGCCAGCAGGAACTTGGCGCAGGTCCAGCCCTTGTTTTCGTCGAACACGCGGTTGTCCACCGGCACGATCACGTCTTCCAGCCAGACTTCGTTGACCTCATGCTCGCCGCCCAGCGTGATGATCGGGCGCACGGTGATGCCGGGCGTCTTCATGTCGATCAGCAGGAACGAAATGCCTTCCTGCGCCTTCACGGTGGTATTTGTGCGGACGAGGAAGAAGCCCCAATCGGCGTGCTGCGCCATCGTCGTCCAGGTTTTCTGGCCGTTGACGCGGTAATATTCCTTGCCGTCTTCACCCGTAAAACGCTCCGCGCGGGTGCGCAGCGAAGCCAGATCGGAACCGGCGCCGGGTTCGGAATAACCCTGGCACCACCAATCCTCGCCCGACAGGATGCCCGGCAGGAACCTGGCCTTCTGTTCGGGCGTGCCAAACGTGTAGATCACCGGGCCAACCATCGACAGGCCGAACGGCATCAGCCGAACGGTATCGGCGCGGGCGGTTTCTTCGGACCAGATATAACGCTGGGTCGCGGTCCAGCCAGTGCCGCCATATTCCACGGGCCACGCCGGGACGATCCAGCCCTTTTCATGCAGCACCTTGTGCCAGGCCAGGAAATCTTCCTTGGCCATCTCCTCGCCCTCATCGATCTTGTCATGCAGATACGACGGGTAGGCATCGCGGATGAAGGCGCGCACTTCGTCACGAAAGGCGGCGTCCTGGGCGCTGAAATTCAAGTCCATGGTCTTACTCCCCAACTCGGTGGTTAACGTTTACGTAAACTCGATTCGAAGACGCGGCAAGCCTGTGAATTTTGCCGCTGCGACACCTTGCGCCGCGCGTCGTGCTCCCCACATTCAAGTCATGCTGAACATCGTCTCGCTCATGATCGGACTGGTCGCACTCGGAATGGCGTTTTTTGCCTTCCTGCCCTTTCTGGGCTGGGCCAACTGGGCAATCATTCCACTCGCCATGGTCGGACTGGGACTGGGATTCCTGTCGGGCAAAAACGCCGGGCGGAACCTCAATCTGGTGGTGATCGTGGTGGGCGCGTTCCGGTTGTTCATGGGCGGCGGGATTATTTGAGGCGGCGGTTGTAGCCGGGAGAAGGGCCTCCGGCGGGCAGGGCCTGGGCCTTGCACCCACTTTCGTTTTCGGGCGGGCCTGCAGCCCCAGCTTGCGCCTGTGATTTTCCTGTGCTAACTTGTGTACAAATCGGCACAAGAGGTTTGTGATGACGACGTCCACAACGATAACCATCCGGGTGACAACCGAATCCAGGGACCGTCTT
>NZ_JBDNFM010000125.1:0-5961 GCF_041689835.1 Sandarakinorhabdus sp. | reverse complement strand
TACCCGGCGGCTCCACCATTCTTCCAGCCCGTTGTCGGGGTGAATTGAGGGGCCGAACCAGAATCGACGTGTGTTCAAAGACGATATTTTTGCCCGGCCTGAATGAGCCGTAAAACCGTTCAAAACACCATAAATGCCAACGATAACGAGGCATTCGCAATCGCAGCGTAACCCGGTCCTCACGGACTAAGTTACACTGGCCGAAAGCGCGGTTCGGGCCACACCGGGCAACAGAAGTGGATTCCAGCGGCCCGAGGGGGGCCGGGCAACAGAACCCCCTCACCGAATTTGTACGCCGTAAGGCACCCCGACCCTCAGACAACTGGGGGACGGGCAACAGAACCTCCTCACTTTTTTCAGCCTCGTCACCGTCTTGTGGAGCTTGGCGGCGGGCAGGCCTCATTTGCGCACGGTCAGCGCATTGTGTGCCTTTTGGCGGCGCGGATGGTGCGATGTTCGACACGCCGCGGCTGAACGCTGCGATGTCAGACACGGTGCGCGCCGGGCATATCGCTTGACCTTGGCCGCGCCCCGCGCCAATCGGTGGCGACATATCAGCAGCATTTTCAGCCAAGGCTCAGCTTTCGTGAACGACACCACGCCCGACAGCCTGATCCCCTATGACGACATCGTCCAGGATGCGCTGCGCGGTGTGGTGAGCCGCGTGCTGCAACGCATTTCCGATGAAGGAGGCCTGCCCGGCGGCCACCATTTCTACATCGCTTTTCGCACCCGCGCGCCCGGGGTTTCCATCCCGAGGCATCTGATGGAACGCTATCCCGACGAGATGACCGTTGTCATCCAGCACCGATACTGGGATCTGGTGGTGGCCGATGATCATTTTTCCATCGGCCTGTCGTTCAATCAGATGCCATCCAGCTTGGTGATCCCCTATGAAGCCATCGTCGGTTTTGTTGATCCGGCGGTGAATTTTGCGCTGCAGTTCCCGCCCAAGGATGGCGAGGAGCCTCCGCCCCAAGCGCCGGAGCCGCCGCCCGAACCGTCGCCGCCCGAGCCGCAGGAAGAAGGCAGCAACGTCGTCACCCTTGATCGGTTCCGCCGCAAGTGACGCAGTTCGCCCGATCCGATGCGCCGGCGAGATCACCCTTGCGCCGGGGCCTGATGTTCGTGCTGTCTTCCCCTTCGGGCGCTGGCAAGACCACCTTGTCGCGGGCGCTGATGACCGAGGACAGCGGCATCACCTTGAGTGTTTCGGCCACCACCCGCCCGCCGCGGCCCGGCGAGGTGGACGGCGTCGATTATTATTTTGTTTCGGCCGACCAGTTCCAGTCGATGGTCGCGGAAAACGCGCTGCTGGAATGGGCCACGGTGTTCGGCAATCGCTATGGCACCCCGCGCAGCCCGGTTGAAGCAGCGCTGGCTGATGGCCGCGACGTGCTGTTCGATATCGACTGGCAGGGCACCCAGCAGTTGCAGCAAACCGATGCCGCATACGATCTGGTGCGCGTGTTCATCCTGCCGCCCGACCTGCGCGAGCTGGAACGCCGGCTGCGTTCCCGCAACACCGATCATCCGGAAGTGATTGCCGGCCGCATGGCCCGCGCCCGCGACGAGATCAGCCATTGGGGCGAATATGACTACATCCTTGTCAACGATGACGCCGAAACCTGCCTGAACGAGATTCGCGCCATCCTGCTGGCCGAACGCCTGCGCCGCAAACGTCAGCTTGGCCTTGCTGGCTTTGTGCGCGGCATGCTGGGCGAATGATGCGGCGGCTGGTTCTGCTGGCCGTGCTGGTTCTGGCCGGGTGCGCCAGGGAAGACGGCCTGCGCCCCTATGCGGTGGTGCGGCGGGCAGACGTGTGGCAGGCGGTGATCACCGATGCCGATCGCGGCCGGCTGTCGCGTCTGGGCGAAGCCTGGGAGCAGGCCCGCGCCGACATTTCCGCAGCCGGCGCCGATGCTGATTTGGCCAGGCTGGGCCCAGTTGCTCAGCAATCCTTGGTGCAGCAATCGCTGGCGCAGGATGGCGGCGGCGGCGATACGGTTTTCCCCCGTGCCGGCGCGCATGAATGCCGCACGATCCAATTGGGCTGGCACCAGGGCGCAGCGCACACGGCGCCGGCTGTGCAGGCGGGCGCGTGGGCGCCGTGCCGGCTGACCGCAGATGGCATCGTGCTGCGTTTTGAAACCGCGCCGGGCCCGCAGCAATATCTGGGCACGCTTTATCCGGATGTCGATCGGCTGATTTTCTTGGGCACAGTACGCCTGGCCGGTGAAATGGGCCGCTTGCGGTATGGCGAGGATGGCCAGCGCGACCAGCTTGGCGTGTTGCAGGCCATCGGCCCCGGCCAGTGGCGCATTGCGCTGCCGTGGCCGCGCTGGACAGCACGGCTGGTGCTGATCGACATCCGAACCGTTCCCGCCTGAACGTGGCCGGCCCGATCGCCAACCTGCTTGGCGGCCAAGACTGGGCCTTCTGGGCTGCCGCGCTGGCCGGAGTGACAATATTGGGCTTGGCCAAGGGCGGCTTTGCCGGGCTAGGCGTGCTCGGCGTGCCTATCATGGCGCTGGGCATGAGCCCGGTGCTGGCTGCAGCCATATTGCTGCCGATCCTGCTGGTGCAGGACGTGTTTTCGGTGAAGACATTCGGCGCGCACCGTGACGACGCCGTGTTGAAACGCATGGTGCCTGGCGCCTGCTTGGGCATCATCGCCGGCTGGGCGCTGGCGCGCTTCGTATCGGTGCCGGCGGTGGAAACCGCAGTGGGCGTGATTGCCTTCGGTTTTGGCGTGCAGCGCATTGTGGCCGAACGGCGCGGGGTGCCGGCGCGAATTCGTGGTGGTTTGGGCGGCGCGATCGAAGGCGTCGCCATGGGCGCGGCGGCGGGCTTCACCAGCCAGATCGCCCATGCCGGCGGGCCGCCGTTCCAGATGCATGTGCTGCCGCGCAAACTGCCGCGCGATGTGTTCATCGGCACCAGCAGCGTGTTTTTCGCGTTGATCAACTGGCTGAAAGTCCCGGCCTATTGGGCGCTGGGGGCGTTCACGCCGAACAATCTTTGGCTGGCTGCCGCGTTGATGCCGGTGGCGCTGCTTTCCACCTGGGCGGGCACCGTATTGGTGCGCCGGGTTGATGGCCCGCGTTTCTATGCCATCATGCATGTGTTGATGATATTGGTTGGGGGAAAACTGGCATGGGACGGATTATCGGGCTTGTCTGGCTGAGCGCCGCACTGCTCTCCACCTCGGCCTGGGCGGCGCCGGTTGATCTGGTGACGCTCTACAAGGATCTCCACGCCCACCCCGAACTGGCTTTTCACGAAGTCCGTTCGGCCGGCATCCTGGCGGCAGAGGCGCGGGCTGCGGGCTTTGAGGTGACCGAGAAAGTGGCCCGCACAGGGGTGGTGGCGGTGCTGAAAAACGGCGACGGCCCCACCGTGCTGATTCGCGCCGACATGGACGGGCTGCCGGTGAAGGAAGCCACCGGGCTCCCGTATGCCAGCACCGCAATGGGGCAATATGACGTTGGCCCGATGACCCCGGTGATGCACGCCTGCGGCCATGATATCCACATGGCGGTGTGGGTCGGCACGGCGCGCTGGCTGGCCGAAAACCGTAAAAGCTGGCGCGGCACCGTGGTGATGGTGGGCCAGCCGGCCGAAGAAGCCGGCGGCGGCGCAGAAGCGATGCTGGCCGATGGCTTTCTCGCGCGTTTCCCCAAGCCCGATTTCGCGCTGGCTCTGCACGACAACAGCACGCTGCCCGCCGGCCAGGTGAGCGTGCCGCCGTACCGGGCGCTGTCGATCATCAGCAGCCTGGATATCGTGGTGAAGGGTATCGGCGGCCACGGCGCCTATCCAGCGACGACGAAAGACCCGGTGGCACTGGCGGCGCGCATCGTCACTGCGCTGCAAACCATCATCAGCCGCGAAAACGATCCCTTCAAGCCGGCGGTGATCACGGTGGGCAGCATCCATGGCGGCACCAAGCACAACATCATCCCCGATGAGGTTGCGCTGCAATTGACCATCCGCAGCTATGAAGCAGCCCAGCAGCAACGGCTGATCGACAGCATCAAACGGGTGGTGAACGGCGAAGCCATGGCGGCCGGCATCCCCGACCGGCTGATGCCGACCTTTCGCGGCGGCGAGTTCGGCCCGCCGACCCTGAACGACACGGCGCTCGCGACTCGGCTGAAAGCGCAGTTCGAAGCCAAGCTGGGCAAGGCGCGGGTGGTCGATCTCGATCCGTCGATGGCGTCGGAAGATTTCCAGTACTTCGGGCTGAAGGCCAAAATCCCCTCGGTGATCTATTGGCTGGGAGGCGTTGGCCAGGCGCAGTGGGATGCCGCGCAAAAGGGCGGCCCGGCCATCCCGTCGCTGCACAACAGCGGCTGGGCACCCGATCCAGCGCCGACCATCGCGACCGGGGTTGAAAGCATGACGGCGGCGGCCGTGATGCTGATGCCGGCCAAATAACGCCCCCCTCAAAATGCCCAAGCGCACAATCGCCCCAAGGGCGTGCTACAACAGGGCTTGAACCAGCTTCCGGGAAGGATGCGTCATGCGCGATTACACCAAATTCTACATTGGCGGCCAATGGGTCGATCCGGCGGTGCCCAAGCTGCTCGACGTGATCAATCCGGCGACAGAGGCCGTGGCCGGTGTGATTTCAATGGGCAGCGCCGCCGATGCCGATCGCGCGGTCATGGCCGCCCGCAAGGCGTTTCCGAGCTATTCACAAACGAGCCGCGCCGACCGTGTCGAGTTGCTGCAGAACATCCTGGCGAAATATCAGGAGCGTTTTGCCGAAATCGCAGCGGCCATCACCGAGGAAATGGGCGCGCCCGGCTGGCTCGCCATGCAGGCGCAGGCCGCCATCGGCGTCGGCCATCTGATGACCGGCATCGAGGTGTTGAAGAATTACCAGTTTGAAAACCTGCGCGGCACCACGCTCATCACCCATGAACCCGTGGGCGTTTGCGCCTTCATCACGCCGTGGAACTGGCCGATCAACCAGATCGCCTGCAAGGTCGTGCCGGCGATCGCCACCGGTTGCACCATGGTTCTCAAGCCGTCGGAAATCGCGCCGTTCTCGGCGATCCTGTGGGCCGAAGTCATGCATGCCGCCGGTGTGCCGGCCGGTGTTTTCAACCTTGTCAACGGCGATGGCCCCACCGTTGGTGCGGCGCTGTCCTCGCACCATGAGGTCGATATGGTGAGCTTCACCGGGAGCACCCGCGCCGGCATCGAGGTTGCCCGCAATGCCGCGCCGACCGTCAAGCGTGTCCACCAGGAACTGGGCGGCAAGTCGCCCAACATCATTCTTGATGATGCCGATCTGCAGGTCGCCGTTGCCGGCGGCGTCAAGTCGGTGATGATGAACAGCGGCCAGTCGTGCAACGCGCCGACTCGCATGCTGGTCCCGGCCGCCAAGATGGAAGCGGCCAAGGCCATTGCCAAGGCTGCAGCCGAAGCGACCACTGTTGGTTCACCCGATGGCAACGCCGCGATGGGGCCTGTCGTCAGTGAGACGCAGTGGATCAAGATCCAAGGGCTGATTCAGAAAGGGATCGACGAGGGCGCGACGCTGGTCAGTGGCGGCACCGGCCGACCAGACGGGCTCGACAAGGGCTATTACGTCAAGCCGACGATTTTTGCCGATGTCAGCAACGATATGACCATCGCACGCGAGGAAATCTTTGGGCCGGTGTTGGCGATACTGTCCTACCAGTCCGAGGAACAAGCCGTGGCGATCGCCAATGATACGGTCTACGGCCTCGCCGGCTATATCTCGGGCGAGCCCGAACACGCCCGCAAGGTCGCGCGTCAACTGCGGACCGGCCAGGTCAACATCAATCAGGCCGCTGGCGACATGATGGCACCGTTCGGCGGCTACAAGCACTCGGGCAATGGCCGCGAATGGGGCGATCATGGCTTTGCCGATTTTCTCGAAACCAAGGCCATCATCGGCTTTGGCGGGGCCGCCGCTGCGGAGTG
>NZ_JBDNFM010000124.1:0-6936 GCF_041689835.1 Sandarakinorhabdus sp. | reverse complement strand
TCGTCGACCTGCAAGCCGCCATCAACCGCTTCGTCGCCGAGCAAAATGCCAACCCGAAACCCTTCGTCTGGACAGCAGACCCCGACAAAATCATCGCCGCCGTGAAGCGTGGGCACCAAGCGTTAGAATCTATCCACTAGCCCCCGACCGGGGATAGTCGTCAATGTGCAGGGCTGGTGCCCCATTTCGGTGGAATAAGTAGCAGGAGCTTGTGCAAAGCCCGCCCGCAGCATCTTCCTACGAATCATCTAGGCACTCTTGTTATCAAACAATGAAAGGCCAACAAAGCGGAAAGAAGTTAACAACTTGTGGGAGCTATTGGTTACGCCCTTTCGAAGATTGCCGCCAGTCCCTGCCCGCCGCCGATGCACATTGTTTCCAATCCAAAACGAACCTTTCGCCGCTGCATTTCGTGGCACATCGTGGCCAATATGCGCCCACCGGTAGCACCAATGGGATGGCCAAGGCTGATTCCCGAACCATTGACATTCAGCTTGTCGGGATCGTTCCAGCCCCAGCCCTT
Source organism: Sandarakinorhabdus sp. (assembly GCF_041689835.1). Classification (GTDB taxonomy): domain Bacteria; phylum Pseudomonadota; class Alphaproteobacteria; order Sphingomonadales; family Sphingomonadaceae; genus Sandarakinorhabdus. The sequence goes on along the minus strand of NZ_JBDNFM010000124.1, from coordinate 6,413 downwards.
GAGCACCGCCAATACTTGCGGGGCAAAGGCTTCATTCAATTCCACCAAGTCGATATCGCCCCAGCCCATGCCGGTGCGCGCAAACAACCGCTCCACCGCCGGCACTGGCCCGATGCCCATGCGTGACGGATCACAGCCCGCCGCAGCCCAGCCGGTGAGCCACGCCATCGGTTCCAGCCCCAGCGGCTCAAGCAGTTCCTCCGCCACCACCAGGCACGCCGATGCGCCATCATTTTGCTGGCTGGCGTTGCCGGCGGTGACCACGCCATCTTTGTCGATGGCCCTGAGCAGCGCCAGACTCTCCGGCGCCGCGTCGGCGCGAATACCCTCATCGGCGGCAAACAGCAGCGGCGCGCCTTTTTTCTGCGGGATTTCCACCGGCACCAGTTCGTCGGCGAACTTGCCGTCGGCCCACGCCTGCGCCGCACGGCTGTGGCTGCGAGCGGCATAGGCATCGCATTCCTCGCGGCTGATGCCGTAATCGCGTGCCAGATTGTTGGCGGTTTCGATCATGCCGGAAATCACGCCGTAACGGCTGATCGGCTGGCTCATGACGCGGCCGCGCACCAGCCGGTCGTGAAAGGTAGTGCTGCCCATGCGCGCGCCATTCCGGTGATCGGTGCTGTAATATTCGACCTGGCTCATGCTTTCGACACCGCCGGCCACGACAATATCGGCAGCGCCAGTGGCAATGCGCATCGACGCATCGATCACTGCCTGCAGCCCCGATCCGCAGCGCCGATCCAGTGAAACGCCCGGCACGCTTTCGGGAAAGCCTGCCGCCAGCCACGACCAGCGCGCCACGCACGGTGCTTCGCCATTGGGATATCCGTGGGCAAACACCACGTCGTCAACACGCGCCGGGTCGATTTTGGTGCGTGCCATCAATTCCTTGAGGATGATCGCGCCAAGTTCCCCAGCCGGAAACCCGGCCAGTGACCCGCCAAAACGTCCGACCCCGGTCCGGATCGGTGAAACAATTGCTGCCCGGCGCATCAGACTCTCTCCCGCATCATGGCCTTGGCGATGATCGTCTGCTGGATTTGGCTGGTGCCTTCGTAAATCCGGAGCAGCCGCACATCGCGGTAAAAGCGTTCGACCTTGTATTCCGCCATATAGCCAGCGCCGCCGTGCACCTGCACCGCGCGATCGGCGATGCGGCCCACCGCTTCGCTGGCATGAAGCTTGAGCACCGAACATTCGCGATTGCTGGCCTGGCCTGCATCGAAGCGCGCCGCGGTGCGTTCGAGCAGGGCAGCGGTAGTCAACCGGTCCACCTCCATGTCGGCCAGCATCGCCTGCACCAACTGAAAATCGCCGATGCGCTGGCCAAATTGCTGGCGCTCCATGGCGTAATTCAGGCTCATCTCGATCAGCCGGTCGGCCATGCCCAGCGCAACAGCGGCGATGTGAATGCGGCCGCGATCGAGCACCTTCATGGCGGTGCGAAAACCTTGGCCGGGCACGCCGCCGATGATGCTGGATGCCGGCACCATCACGTCTTCCAGGATCACATCGCAGGTCTTGGCCCCCCGTTGCCCCATCTTGCGGTCCGGCTTGCCGAGCGAAATGCCCGGGCTGCCGGCTGGCACGATGAAGGCGCTGATACCGGCTGCGCCCTTCACGCCCGCTTCGGTGCGCGCCATCAGGGTGAACACGGTGGCGCGCGGGGCGTTGGTGATGTAGCGCTTGGTGCCGTTGATCCGGTAATGGTCGCACTCGCGCACCGCCAAGCAGCGCAAACTGGCCGCATCGGAACCAGCGCCGGGTTCGGTAAGCGCAAAGCTGGCAATCGCCTCGCCAGTGGCGAATTTCGGCAGCCATTCGGCTTTCTGCGCCGCCGTGCCGTCGATCATGATGCCCTGACTGCCGATGCCGACCGTGGTACCGATCAGGCTGCGGAAGGTGATGCTGGCCCGGCACAGGATGCGCACCAGTTCGGCCTCTTCGGCCATCGTCAGCCCCAGCCCGCCAAAGCTTTCAGGCACCGACAGGCCAAACAGGCCCATCTCCTTGAATTCGGCCACGATGACCGGCGGGATATCGTCGCCCTCCTCCACCGTGTCTTCGGCCGGGATCAGCCGTTCTTCGACATAGCGGGCCAGCTGGTCTTTCAGCAGGCCAAAGGTTTCGGCGTCCATGGCATCATCACCCGGCAGTTGCAGCAATCGCCACCGTGCCGTCACAGCGCAGCGCCTGCAAGCTGTCTTCGTGCCCGACGAGTGCCACAGGTTGCCCGGAAAACACCGGCGCTTCGGCGCGAAAGGCAAAGCGTTTGGCTGGGCCGTGGCGGCGTTCCCACAGGCCAAGCAATTGCGCTGCCACCAACGGCCCGTGGACGACAAGGCCGGGGTAGGCCTCATCGCCTTGCGCATAGGCCAGATCATAATGGATGCGGTGGGCGTTGGCAGTGGCAGCGGAGAACAGGAACAATTGAGCCGGCCCGGGCGTGAACACGGCGTCACCAGCTGGCGGCGGACTGGCGGGGATCGGCAAGGGTTGCGCTGCACCGTCCTCGCGCCAGACGATGGTCTGCATCTCCTCCAGCGCCTTCTCGCCGTCTTGCCAAATCTCGATGCGCACCCGGCCCAGCAACAGTGCGCCGGTCTTGCCCTGCTTGGGAACCAGGCTTTCGAGCACGCGCATCTGGATGGCGGGCGTGCCGGCGATCAGCGGGCGATGGAACTGATAGTCCGCACTGGCAAACATCCGGCGCGGCAGCGACACCGGCGGGAAAAAGCCGCCGCGCGCCGGGTGGCCATCAGGGCCGCGCGGGCCGGGCGGCGGCACGAAAAGCGCCAGATGCCCAAGCGGCGGCCAGCCCAGCGCGTCGGCGTCCCAGTTCAGCGCCTCGGCCAGCCGCAGCACATCAGGGCCGTGCAGCACCTCCTCGCGCCATTCCGGCTTGGCAACCCACGCCTGCCAATACGCGATGTCGTCGGGCATCATGCCACCAGCCCTTCATCATGCAGCTTGCCGATGGCGCCGCTGGGCAGGCCCAGCACCTCGGCGAGCACCGCGTCGGTATCAGCTCCCAAGTTCGGCGCGGCAAGCACCTCGCCGCGTGGTTCGCCGGTCAGCGTCGCGGCGGGGCCGGCAGCGGGATAGCTGAGGCCGGATTTGTGCGTGATCGTCTGGAATTGCGGATTGGCGGTGAACAGGCGGGCGTCGCCGCGAACCGCCTGTGCGAGCGTCTGATACGGCCCCCACGTGACGCCCGCGGCATCGAGCCGGGGCGCCAGATCGGCGAGGCTGTGTGCCGCCATCGCGGATTCGAACAGCGGGAACAGGCGGGCACGGTGGGTGAAACGCGCGCCTTCATCGGCGGTAAAATCGGCACTGGTCGCGGCCTCCACCGCCGCCACCGCGTCGGCCAGCCCAAGCGCCGCCACCAGTCCACGCCATTGTTTGGGCGTGATGGCGACGAGGTATATGCGCCGGCCATCGCGGCAAGCGAAATCCCGCCCGAACGCGCCGAACAGATCATTGCCCAGTCGGGCGCGATCCCCGTGCAGCAGCGCCTCGGCAGCAAAACCCAGATGCGACAGCGAGGTGGCAGCGAGATCAGAGAGCGGCACGCGAATTTCCGCCCCCTCCCCGGTTTGCCGGCGGCGGTGCAGCGCGCTGACCATGGCAAAGGCCGCCCAACTGCCGCCAAGCAGATCCCACGCCGGCAGCACGGCGTTGACCGGGCGGGTGTCATCCACCGGCCCGGTCATCGCCGGCACGCCCACCGCCGCGTTCACGGTGTAATCCAGCGCCGGCTTGCCATCGGCCCAGCCCATGATGCGCGCCGTGATGATATCGGGCCGCCGGGCGGCGAGCGCGGCGTGGGACAGGAAGCCATCGACGGGAAAATTGGTCAGGAACAGGCCGGCTTCTTCTCGCCCAGGCGTATTGGGCGCCGTGGCCAGAGCAACGGCCAGTTCACGGCCCGCAGCGCGCGACAGATCAATCTGGATGGAGCGTTTGGCCTTGTTCAGCCCTTCCCAATACAGGCTGTCACCCGCATCAGTCAGCGGCCAGCGCCGGTAATCGGGGCCGCCGCCGATCTGGTCGATGCGGATCACCTGCGCGCCCATCTGCGCCAGATAAAGCCCGCCAGTCGGCCCGGCGACGAACGCCGCCGCTTCAACGACACGCCGGCCGGAGAGGAGTTGGTACACCTAACCCCTCTCCCCCTGCGGTCGGCTTACATGCGCTCGATGATGATCGCCGGGGCCATGCCGCCGGCGGCGCACATCGTCACCAGCCCGCGCTTGAGGTCACGGCGTTCGAGTTCATCCAGCACCGTACCGATCAGCATCGAACCGGTGGCACCAATCGGATGGCCAAGCGCGATGGCACCGCCGTTGACGTTCACCTTGTCGCGGTCCAGCTTCAGATCACGGATGAACTTTTCTGCAACCACGGCAAAGGCTTCGTTGATTTCGAACAAATCGATGTCGTCCACCGTAAGCCCGGCCCTGGCCAGCACCTTGCGGGCGGCGGGCACCGGCGCGTTGAGCATCAGCGTCGGGCAATCGCCCATATTGGCCATGGCGATGATGCGGGCGCGCGGCTTCAGGCCGTTTTTTTCGGCATAGGCCTTGCTGGCAATCAGCACGGCGGCGGCGCCATCAACCACGCCCGACGAATTGCCGGCGTGATGCATATGCTCGATCTTGAGATCAGGATATTTGGCGTTGATCAGCTTGCGGAACGTGGTGCCCTTCGCATCGAGCGGCACATCCGCGAGCTTGGCAAAGCTGGCTTCCAGCTGCGACAGGCCTTCCATGGTGGTGCCGGGGCGCGGGAATTCCTCACGGTCCAGCGCCAGCGTGCCGTCTTCGCGGTAAACCGGGATCACGCTCCTGGAAAAGCGGCCTTCGGCAATCGCCTTGGCGGCGCGCTTCTGGCTTTCGAGGCCGAGCGCATCGACATCGGCGCGGCTGATTCCTTCCATCGAAGCAATGGCATCGCCGCACACGCCCTGGTGGCTTTGCGGGTGATGGGCTTGCAGGCGGGCGTTGCCGCTGCCCATCATCATCGGCGCCAGGCCAGCGGCGCGCTCTTCGGCGGCCATGGTGGCGGTGTAGCTCATCATTTCGGTACCGCCGGCGATCAGCAGGTCTTCCATGCCGCTCATCACCTGCGCTGCGGCCAGGTTCACGCTGGTGATACCGCCGCCGCAGAACCGGTCCAGCGTCATGCCGCTGGCCCGCAGATCATAGCCCGCATCCAGCGCCGCCATGCGGCCGAGATCGCCGCCCTGCTTGCCGCGCTGGGTGGAGGTGGACCAGATGATATCATCAACATCGGCCGTATTCAGATGGTTACGCTCGGCAATCGCCTTGAGCACGGCGGCGGCCAGATGCTGCGGGTGCATGTCGGCAAGGCTGCCCTTGCCCACCTTGCCTATGCCGCGCGGCGTGCGGACGGTATCGATGATATAGGCTTCGGGCATGGTCTTTCCTCCAGATGTTGGGTGCACCCTACGCTTTCAGGGCGCAGCGTCGATTGCGGTTTTTGCCAGTCCCCCAACAACGCCTCAGTAGCTTTTGGGCAGGCCCAGCACGTGCTCGGCGATATAGGAGAGGATGAGGTTGGTCGACACTGGCGCGACCTGATAAAGCCGTGTTTCCCGGAACTTGCGTTCAATGTCATACTCGGCGGCGAAGGCGAAACCGCCCAGCGTCTGCATCGCGGCCTCGCCTGCCTGCCAACTGGCTTCGGCGGCGAGCATCTTGGCCATGTTGGCTTCGGCCCCGGCGACTTCGCCCGACTCGTACCGGCGGCAGGCATCGGCGACCACCAGCGCGGCGGCGTGTTGCCTTGCATGGGCTTGGGCGAGCGGGAACTGGATGCCCTGATTTTGGCCGATGGGGCGGCCGAACACCTGACGTTCGCGGGCGTAAGTCGTTGCACGGTCAAGGAAAAACCGTGCATCGCCAATGCATTCGGCGGCGATCAGGATGCGTTCGGCGTTCATGCCCGACAGGATATAACGGAAGCCCTGCCCCTCCTCCCCGATGCGGTTGGCGGCGGGGATACGCACGTTATCGAAAAATACCGCTGTCGTGCCGTGATTCATCATGGTTTCAATGGGTTGAATCGAAAGCCCGGGGCAATCGCGCATATCGAGCAGGAACACCGACAGGCCCTCGGTGCGCTTGGCCACCTGATCCTTGGGCGTGGTGCGCGCCAGCAGCACCATCAGGTCGCTGTGGAATGCCCGGCTCGTCCATATTTTCTGACCGTTAATCAGATAGTTATCGCCGTCACGCACTGCCGTGGTGCGCAGGGACAGCGTGTCGCTGCCCGATGTTGGCTCGGTGACGCCAAAGGCTTGCAGGCGCAGTTCACCGCGCGCAACTGACGGTAAATATTGGTCTTTTTGGCTCACCGAGCCGTGGCGCAGCAGTGTGCCCATC
>NZ_JBDNFM010000123.1:0-5997 GCF_041689835.1 Sandarakinorhabdus sp. | reverse complement strand
GGCGATTCGGCCTTGCCCGCGAATGAACGAAGCAGAATTGCCGGCCAGACGGCAGGCAAACGGTGCGTGACCCACGATGAACCGTGCCGCGCGCACCTTGGGTCGTGCCTCGTCGCAGAGGCCCCTGTCAACCCGGCAGCACCCCGATTGCGCGGGTCAGCCCAGACGCGGATAAACGTGCCACCACAGGCCACACGCCCGGAGGAACCATGCGCAGCCACCGCGAATCCCATCTCGTTTCCCGCGCCGGCTGGCTGCGCGCTGCCGTGTTGGGCGCCAACGACGGCATTGTTTCCACCGCCAGCCTTATCCTCGGCGTTGCGGCATCGGGCGCGGACAGGCCGGCATTGCTGGTGGCGGGTGTGGCTGGCCTCGTGGCGGGTGCGATGTCGATGGCGGCGGGCGAATATGTCTCGGTCAGCAGCCAGGCTGATACCGAAGCCGCCGATCTGGCACGCGAACGGGCCGAGCTGGACGCCGATCCCGATCACGAGCATTTCGAACTGGCGGCCATTTACGTCACGCGCGGTGTTGATGCCGAAACCGCCGACACGGTGGCCCGCCAGATGATGGCGCATGATGCGCTGGGCGCTCACGCCCGCGAAGAACTCAACATCACCGATATCACCACGGCGCGGCCCGTTGCGGCGGCACTGGCATCGGCGGGCACCTTCACCGTTGGCGCGGCCTTGCCGTTGCTGCTTGCGGTGCTGTTGCCGATGCCGCTGATGGCGGCGGGGCAGGGCGGCGGATCGGTGCTGTTCCTTGCCTTGCTGGGTTTTGCCGGCGCGCGGGCAGGCGGGGCGCGGCCATGGCGGCCGGTGATGCGTGTGGTGTTTTGGGGCGCGCTGGCGATGGCGCTCACCGCGGGCATCGGGCGGCTGGTTGGCACCGTTGTCTGAACGGGCTAGAAGCCGGCGCATCCCCCGGAGTCGCCCCCGATATGCCCACCATCGCGCTTGCTTCCGATCATGCCGGATACGCCCTGAAAGTGGTTTTGGCTGATGAACTGCGCGGGCAGGGGCATCAGGTGATCGATCTGGGGCCGGACAGCGAGGCCAGTGTCGATTATCCCGATTTCGGCCGCGCGCTGGGCGAAGCCGTCGCCGCCGGCCGCGCCGAAAAGGGCATTGCCGTGTGCGGCAGCGGCATCGGCATTTCCATCGCGGTCAATCGCATCGCCGGGGTGCGCTGCGCACTGGTGACCAGCGGCTTGATGGCGCGGTTGGCCCGTCAACACAACGATGCCAATTGCATCGCGCTGGGCAGCCGGATAATCGGCATCGACACGGCGCGCGACTGTGTTCGCGAATTTATGGAAACGCCCTTCGAAGGTGGCCGCCACGCCGGCCGAGTCGCCAAGCTGGCCTGAAGAACGAGGTTGAGGAGAAGCACGATGAGCACGAGCCCGAAGACTTTGGCGATGACTGACATTCGCCCTGATGGCTTCTTCGAAACGCCGGTGGCCGGGAGCGATCCCGCTGTCGCCGCCGCGATTGCCGCCGAGCTTGACCGCCAGCAGAACCAGATCGAGCTGATCGCGTCGGAGAACATCGTTTCGCGCGCCGTGCTCGAAGCGCAGGGCAGCGTATTCACCAACAAATATGCCGAAGGCTATCCCGGCAAGCGTTATTATCAGGGCTGCCATCCGTCCGACGTGGTGGAGCAGTTGGCCATCGACCGCGCCAAGCAGCTTTTCGGCGCGGCCTATGCCAACGTGCAGCCGCATTCGGGCGCGCAGGCAAACGGCGCCGTGATGCTGGCACTCACCAAGCCCGGCGACACCATTCTGGGCATGAGCCTGGATGCCGGCGGCCACCTTACCCATGGTGCCAAGGCTGCCCAAAGCGGCAAATGGTACAACGCCATCCAATACGGCGTGCGCCGCGAAGATTGCCTGATCGATTATGACGAGGTTGAACGGCTGGCGGTGGAGCACAAGCCGGTGCTGATCTTCGCCGGCGGTTCGGCTTATCCGCGCATCATCGATTTTGCCCGTTTCCGCGTTATTGCCGACAAGGTGGGCGCGCGCCTGCTGGTCGACATGGCGCATTTTTCTGGCCTGGTCGCGGCCGGCATTCACCCGTCGCCGATCCCGCATGCCGATGTGGTGACCACCACGACGCACAAGACCCTTCGGGGCCCGCGCGGCGGCATGATCCTGTCGCGCGATGCCGAACTGGGCAAGAAGTTCAACAGCGCCGTGTTCCCCGGCCTGCAGGGCGGCCCGCTGATGCACGTGATCGCTGCCAAGGCCGTGGCTTTTGGTGAGGCGTTGCAGCCCGGGTTCAAGGATTATGCCAAGGCGGTGGTTGCCAACGCCCAGGCGCTGGCCGCCCGGCTGATGGAGCGTGGCTGCGCGGTGGTGGCCGGCGGCACCGATACCCACCTGGCGCTGATCGACCTGTCGCCCAAGAGCCTGACGGGCAAGGATGCGGACGAAGCGCTGGAACGCGCCGGCATCACCTGCAACAAGAACGGCGTGCCCTTCGATCCGTTGCCGCCAACCAAGACCAGCGGCATCCGTGTGGGTTCGCCGGCCGGCACCACGCGTGGTTTTGGCATTGCCGAATTCCAGGCGATTGGCGACATGATCGCCGATGTTCTGGACGGGCTGGCTGCCAATGGGCATGATGGCAACGCCGAAGTGGAAAAGGCGGTAAACGTGCGGGTGCGGGCGCTGTGCGCGCGTTTCCCCATTTATCCGGCCTGATCTGCTCACGTTGCGGCGGGGGAGTTGGCAATGCAGGATGATGAAAAGGGCGGTTCCAAGCAGCCTGGGCCTGACAAGCTGCAGCAGGCAGCAGACGACGCGGTGGCCGCTGGCAAACGGGCGTTCGAAACCGGTACTGGCAAGCAGGTTGCCGACATTGCCGACGCCGGCTTCACCAAGGCGGGCCGGGTGGTTGATGATCTGTTCGACAATCCGACCGGGCAGCAACTGAAACAGGGGGCCAACGACCTGCTGAAAAAGGCCGGCCCGTTCGCGGCGTCCGGCGTTGGCCGCAACCTCATCATCGGTGCCGTGGTCGGCTTGGTTGTCGGCCTCGTTTTCTCATTCATCGGCCTGTTCTGGGGCGCGGTGATCGGCGCCGGGCTTGGTTTCCTGCGCACCATCACAAAGCGGCCCTGATGCGCTGTCCATTTTGCGGCAACGACGACACCCAGGTGAAGGACAGCCGCCCCACCGATGACGGCGCGTCGATCCGGCGGCGGCGGCAGTGCCAGGCCTGCGGTGGCCGCTTCACCACCTTTGAACGCGTGCAGCTGCGCGAGCTGACGCTGATCAAGAAAAGCGGCAAGCGCGAACCATTCGATCGCGACAAGCTGGCGCGTTCGATCGAAATCGCCTGCCGCAAGCGCCCGGTGGCACCCGAGCGCATCGAACGGCTGGTCAATGGCGTCGTGCGCCAGCTAGAATCGCTGGGTGAAGCCGAGATCGATGCGGGCGCGGTTGGCGAAATGGTGATGGTGGCGCTGAAGGCGCTCGATCCGGTGGCCTATGTCCGCTTTGCGTCGGTTTATCACGATTTCCGCGAGGCCAAGGATTTCGAGACGTTTGTTGGCAGCCTGTCCGAAGCCGTGAACGGCGCGAAGGACACACCACAATAGCCGCCCGGCCTGACAAGTACCGGCAAAGCCGCTAGGGCGTGGCGATGACCGAAGCTTTGCCGCCCAATCCGCCCGCCATCATCCTCGTGCGCCCGCAACTGGGCATGAATATCGGCGCAGTGGCGCGCGCCATGCTGAATTTCGGGCTGACCGAATTGCGGCTGGTGCAACCGCGCGATGGCTGGCCCAATCCAGAGGCCGGGCCATCGGCGGCGGGGGCCGATAATGTGATCAACGGTGCCACTGTATTCGACAGCGTTGCGCAAGCCGTGGCCGATTGCCATCTCACCATCGGCACGGCGCAAACCACGCGCGACATGGTTCGCCGTGTCACTTCACCGGCCGCCGCAGTAGCCGAAATGCAGGCGCTGCCCGCAAAATCCGCGCTGTTGTTCGGCCCGGAACGCACCGGGCTGGTGCGCGAGGATCTGCTGCATTGCCACGCCATCTGCACCATTCCCAGCAATCCGGATTTCGGCAGCCTCAATCTGGCGCAGGCGGCGGCGGTGATGGGCTATGCCTGGGTGATGGGACACGCCGCGCCGCCGCCGACCTGGATGGTGAACCATGAAGGCCCGGCCCCGCAGGCCGAACTGGCCGGCTTGATCACGACGTTGGAACAACGCCTGACGCAAAATGGCTGGTTCAACCCGGCCCCCGGCCTCACCGAAACCTCTCGCCGCATGTTGCTGAATGTTTTCACTCGGCCCGGCTACACCGGCGCCGAAGTGCAGTTCCTGCGCGGCGTGGTGCGCAGCCTGTCACAGCCGCGCCGCGATGCCAAACGGGCGGCAACCGCGGCGCCCACCCAGCACGATTGAGGCGCAGCTAGGCCGGCAATCCGGTACGGCGCAGCGCCACGGTAATTTCCTCTCGGATGGCCGGATCTGCAAATGGAAAGGCGCGCAGGAACCGGTTGCAGGTGACCGCCGGCTGACGCCGCTGCGCCTCGGCAAGCCACGCCTGCGCCCGCGCATCATCGCCGTTGAGGCCATGACACGCCGCCGCGATCAACGCGATCAGGGCATGCGCGCCCGGTTCACGGGCACTGCGCTCGGCCCAATGTGCAGCGGCTTGATGATCCGCCCGCACCAGATGCGATATCGCCCGGGTTGCCAGCATGGCATAACGCAGCGGATCGAGCGGGCTGAGCGCCATGGCATGGTCGGCATAGCGTTGCGCATCGGCACCGTGGCCCAGCAGACTGTGAATCCAGGCCCGCCCATAGACGCCTTGGGCATAATTGGGGCTGAGGACGGTTGCGCGGTCGAGCCAGCCCAGCCCGGCGGAAAGTTCGCCGGACAACCAGTGCGCGCGCCCCATGACGGCGTTGGCAAAGGGGTCCAGCGGATCGAGTTGTACTGCGCGATCCGCTGCGCTGCGGGCAGCAGCAGCAGCATCCGGCTCGCCGTAATCCAGAAAGGCATCCTGAAAGCGCACGAACGACAATCCGGCATGGGCCCGGGCAAAAGCCGGTTCCTTGGCTATGGCCTGGCGGAACAAGGTGCCAGCGGCCGCATTGTCGGCAGCGTTGAAGCGATACATGTGCTGGAGGCCAAGGTGATAGGCCGACCATGCCTCCAGCGATTGTGCCGGCATCAGACGGGCGCGTTCCGCCTCGTGCAGGGGTACTTGCAGTTCCAGCGCTGCGACGACCCGCGCCGCAATCACCGCTTGCAAGGACTGGATTTCGCCAGCCTTGATCTCGAAGTGATCGGACCACAGCAAGCCGCAATCGGCGGTTTCCACCAGGTCCACATCCACGCTCATGCGGCCGCCATGCAGGCTCATGCTGCCGTGCAGTACATAACCCACGTTCAGCGCCGCGCCGATGTTGCGCACATCGGGCTTGGTGCCGCTGTATTGAAAGGCAGAAGCGCTGGCGATCACCAGCAGCCAGCGCAGGCGGGCAAGTTCGCGGATGATTTCCCGGGGCAAGGCGTGGGTGGCAACCCCCAGCGCCGCCAGATCGCCGTGTGCCGCGAATGGCAGCACGGCTATGGCCGGCCGCGCCGTTTCGGCGGCAGGTGCGGGTGCCATTTGTAAACTGCTTGCCGCTGCTGGCAGGGCCGAATCGAGTTCGGCAATGAAGCGAAATCCGCGGCCATGAACGGTGCGGATGACCTGCTGGTCCTTGCCATTGTCGCCCACCAGTTGGCGCACAGACTTTATTCGGCTTGAAATGGCCGCATCCGATACGATGCGGCCCTGCCATACGCTGGCAATCAGCTCGTCTTTATCCACAAGGCGATGGCGATTGGCGATCAACATGATCAGCAGCGCCAATACCTGCGGCTCGGCCGGAACCGTCACGCCGTGAGCGTGCAGTTCAAAACGCTGCGTATCAAGCGCGTAGGGCCCAAACTGATAATTCATGCCGGACTG
>NZ_JBDNFM010000122.1:0-3956 GCF_041689835.1 Sandarakinorhabdus sp. | reverse complement strand
CGCGACGCTAGAGAGAGGCGTGCGCAGGCGCAATACAGTCAAACTGCGAGGGCGGCGCTGCGTTCAGCGGTAGGCGTAGATGACTTCGTCGGTCTGGCCGCCGGCAAAGCCGAACATCTGGCCCTTGCTGTCGGCTGATTGGCTGGCCAGGCGCGGGTGGCCGTCCGGGCCGAGGCGGTAATCGCTGATCTGTTCGAAATTGGTGACCTTGATCAGCAGGTTCAGCTTGAAATTCTCGCGCGCACTCACCTTGAGGCGAGCGACATAGGGCCTGCCGTCATTGTTGGCGATCACGGCTTCACCCGACAGGTGACTGGAAATGTCAGATGTGTCGGCGCTCACGGTGCCGGCCGGCAACACCGGGATTTTCAACACTTTGCGGCCGTCGCCGTCCACCGAAATAGCCGAAGCGGCGGCCATCAGCGCCGCCAGGCGGTGATAGCCAGGCACGGGGTTGGCGGCCGTGGCCTTGCGAAACGTCTTGAGATGGCTGGCGCTCGGCAGCTTGCCGTTAACGGTGACCAGCGCCCAGCACCTGCCGTCCCAACGCTCGACCGTGACGGTTTTTTCCTTGATGCCGGGGCCGCGGCGGACGGCGGTGGTGGTGCGATCGAAGGATATGGTTGCCGCATCGGCAGCGCGGGCTTCGGTGATGATGGCGTCGCGCAGCGGTTCCAGGCGCACTTCGTCGGCCGGGACTGCCGCCATCAACAGACTGGCCAACAGGGGCATGACGAAGGCGCAGCTTTTCAACATTTGACACCTGATAACCCGGCGGTTTGGCCAATCACAAGTTTGTTACACGCCTGCGCGCCGACAGGCCGTGTTTGGCAGAACGCCGTTGTATTGCAGCATCACCTGTTGCCGATTTATGAACAGGCGGATTTTTGCATGCCGAAAGGTGCCAACCCATCGCCATTTCAGCGCCATTTCAGCGCCTTATCAACGCAGCATCGTGTAGGTTGTTTCCGAGCGGGTGGTGCCCTGTTTGCCGAATTGCGCCCCGGCGATGGCCCGCACGGCCCGCGCCAGATAAGGACGGCCATCGCTGCCAAGCTTGTAATCGTAGATGATCTCCAGGCTGTCGAGCTTGGCGACCATGAAGAACGACAATGGCTTTGGCAGCACGATGCGGGCGCGGGAGATGAAGGGCTGAGCGGCGCTGGTGTCGACAAGGAACTCGCCCGACAGATTGGCCGACACATCCTTGCCGACATTCACAGTGCCTTTCGGCAGCGAGGTGAGGCGATACACAGTGCGGCCCTGCACATCGGTTTGCCGCACCGCGCCGGTTTTCAAGAATTCGGCCAGCCGGTGATAGCCAGGCACCGGGAGCGCTGCGGTGGCCTTGCGAAACTCGGCCGCCTGCTTGGCTTCTGGCGGTTTGCCATCGACGCTGAGCAGAGTGAAGGCCCGGCCGTCCCAGCGATCGATGCGCATGCGGGTGCCGCTTTCGCCGCCATCTTGGCGGGTAACGGTGCGTGAGGATCGTTCAAAAGCCATCGCGGCTGGCGGCAAGGCGCCGGCAGCCGCGATGATCTGGGCCAGCATCGGATCGGGCGGCGGCGCAGCGCCAACCAGGATCAACAAGGCAGCACAACCGATTGCGGCCGCAGAGAAAAACCGTTTCACCATTTCAGCTGCCTAAACCGGGTGCTGGCGTCGTGCAATCACAACACACACGGGCGCTCGCTCGGCAGGCTAGGCCTTGCTTGCCGACATCAGCCCGTCGCTGGCCGCGCGATTACCCGGACGCTGCGCCAGCGCGCGGCGGAAATCGGCGGCTGCAGCGGCGGCATCGCCCGTCGCCAGCCGCAACTGGCCGGACAGGATCGACACCGGCATCGGCCACAGCGGCGGCTCGGAATAGGGCAGATTGGCCTCGATGGCTTCGGCGGCGCCATAGGCCCGCAGTGCGCCGGCCACGTCGCCGCGCACCGCCGCGATGCGGCCGCGGGCCACGGCGTCGGCAATGGCGGCAAATTCCATGTTACCGCTGCCGCGCCGGTCGCCGCGCCGGCTACCCTCGGGGCGTTCGAGCGCGTCGCGGGCGCCGCGCAGCGCCGTCAATTCGCCGTGCGCCCCATCAAGATTGCCGCTCATGGCCAAGGCTTCGGCGCGCACGCCGTGCCAGGCGAGGGTGAGCCGGCGCAGGCGGGATTCGGGGCGGGGCAGGGCGAGGATTTGTGCCGGCGACAGAAAATAGGCGCGGGTGTGCAGCGCGGTCACCAGCCGCATTTCGAGCCATGGGGAGCGGGCGACGGCCGCCGACGTGATCGCGGCTTCCAGCCCGGCGGCGGCAGCCAGCGCGGTTTTCTTGTCGTTGATCTGGACAGCGGCCGAGGCGAGGAAGTGGGTGTGGTGGTTGAAATAGCCGTAAAACTGCGGATCGGCGCCCACGGCGCGGGCATAGGCTTCATCGGCCAGCACCGCCTGCTGGTTGGCGGCGATGGCATCGGCAAAGCGGCCGATGCGATACCAGGTGTGGCTGGGCATGTGCACCATGTGCGGTGCCCCCGGTGCGAGGCCTCCCAGCCGCGCCGCCGGCCCAGCGGCGCGAGCGGGGTTGGCAGACGCTTCGGTGAGGTGGATCAGCAGGTGGATGGCTTGGGGTTGATTGGGAGAGCGGGCCAATATCGTCTCCACCAGCGCCAGCGCGGTACCGGCGCGGGCCTTGGGGGTTTTGCCGTCGGCTTCCCAATAGTCCCAAGGCTGGCTGGTCATGATGGACTCGGCGGCCAGAATCGCCATCAGATCATCATCCGGCCAGCGCGCCGCAAGGGCGATCATTGTATCGGCATAAAGATCGCCGTGAACGCCGTCCTTGTTGCCGCCGGGGGCGTGGCGGGCGTGCACCGCGTCCATCAGCGCGCGGTCGCGCTGCGAAAGCCGGTTGCTGCCCAGCGCGTGGGCGGTGAGGGCACGGGCGGTGAGGGCGCGGGCTTCGGCGATGGTTTCGGCGTTGATAGGCCCGCTGTTGATATACGGCCCCAGCGCCAGCGCCTCGCCCCAGTTGCACATGGTGCAATCTGGATCCAGCCGCCGGGCTTCACGGAAGCTTTTGAGCGCCTCGTCATAGTCGAAGCCCCAAAGCTGGCCGAGGCCCTGATCGAAAAAGGCCTGGGCCACCTGCACGTCGCTAACCGCCATGTGCGCCGGGGTGAGGCCGGGGACCAGCACGATGCGGGCACTGGTTGCCGCGCCCGCGCCTTCGCTTGCTTGCCCGCAAATGTTGGCCGCCAGCGCTGTAGCCAAAACCACATTGGCCAGAGGGGGTGCTGGTGCTGCCGACGTGCAGAGCAGCATGGCGGTGACGGCGGCGGCTGAGCGAATGATCATGCCCCAATCGTGGAACAGGCGGCTGCACTTGGCAACCGCCTGTCTTTTGGCGCCTGTTGATCACATCGGCAATCGGGTTCGCCTCAAACGTCGAGGAAGCTGCGCATCTTGCGGCTGCGCGAGGGGTGTTTCAACTTGCGCAGCGCCTTGGCTTCGATCTGGCGAATGCGTTCGCGCGTCACACTGAACTGCTGGCCTACTTCTTCTAGCGTGTGATCGGTGTTCATGCCGATGCCAAAACGCATGCGCAGCACACGTTCTTCACGCGGGGTGAGGCTGGCCAGCACGCGCGTCACCGTTTCCTTCAGATTTGAATGGATGGCGGCGTCCACGGGGATCACGGCGTTCTTGTCTTCGATGAAATCGCCCAGATGGCTGTCTTCCTCGTCGCCGATCGGCGTTTCGAGGGAGATTGGCTCCTTGGCGATCTTCATCACCTTGCGCACCTTTTCCAGCGGCATCGACAACCGCTCGGCCAGTTCTTCGGGCGTCGGCTCGCGGCCGATTTCGTGCAGGATTTGCCGGCTGGTGCGCACCAGCTTGTTGATCGTTTCGATCATGTGCACCGGAATGCGGATAGTGCGGGCCTGATCGGCAATGCTGCGGGTGATCGCCTG
>NZ_JBDNFM010000121.1:0-15002 GCF_041689835.1 Sandarakinorhabdus sp. | reverse complement strand
AGCGGCTTGACAGCTTTGCCCCGATCCGGCTCGAAACGCCGGCTGGCAGCAATCATGCCATTGATTATGCAGCCGATGGCGGCCCGGCGGTGGAAGTGCGCTGCCAGGCATTGTTTGGCTTGGCGCGGCACCCGGTGATCGCGGGCGGCCGCGTGCCGCTGACGCTGCGGCTCACGTCGCCCGCAGGCCGGCCCATCCAGGTGACCAAGGACCTGCCCGGTTTCTGGGCCGGCAGTTGGGCCGACGTGAAGAAGGATCTGAAGGGCCGCTATCCAAGGCACCCCTGGCCGGACAATCCGCTTGAAGCCCCGCCCACACTGCGCACCAAACGGCGCGGGCCATGAAGGACAATACGATGGACAATGCCGAGATTGCCAAGGCCCTGTTTGCCGCGCTGGCTGGCAACGACGCTGCCGCCGTGCGCCGGCTTTGCGCGCCGGAAATGCATGTGGTGCAGAACGGTGCGGCCCCCATGAGCCTGGAGATGTTGCTGAAGTTCAATGTCGCCGTGCACAAGGTCGTGGCCGGCTTTGGTTACAGCGATGCTGTGCGATCGGTCACCGCCACTGGCTTTGTTGAGGAGCATGCGGTGAGCGGCACACTGGCAGGCGGTGCTGCCCTGCATCTGCTGGTGTGTGTTGTCGCGGAGGTTGAGGGCGGCCGGATCACCCGTGTCAGGGAGTATTTCGACAGTGCTTCAGCGGCACCGCTTGTGGCAGCTTTGTCCCGGCCCACCTGAGCCACCGGGTGAAGGGTCCGGGGTTGTGAAATCGAAGATGGTGCACCCGGCAGGGCTCGAACCTGCGGCCTACGGTTTAGGAAACCGTCGCTCTATCCTGCTGAGCTACGGGTGCGCGCGTTTTTCAAGGCCATGTTGCGGAGCCTGTTTCAAGCGATAATTGCGTTTCAGGCATCCGAACTGGCGCGTGGGCGGAATGGCAGCGGCATCAAGGGCACGCCTTCATCGCGCAGCGCCTTCACGTCGTCGGCGCTGGCTTCACCGTGGACGCTGCGGGATTCGCCGGCCGCGTGGATGGCGCGGGCTTCGGCGGCAAACCGGTCGCCCACATAGTCGCTGCTGGCTTCAAAGGCGCGTTGCAACATCAGCAGTTGTTCGGCCGGTTCGGCGAGCGCGACATTGTGCCGGCTGCCTTGCTGATTGGATTTGGCGGGGACGGCCGGCGCCATCACGGCCTTGCCCACATCGCCGCAGCCGCACAGCGGGCATTCCAGCAGGCCGCGGTTTTGCTGGGAATCGTAATCGGCGCTTGATCCGAACCAAGCTTCAAACCGGTGGGCAGCGGTGCACACCAGATCATAGACGATCATGGTTGGGCCATCCGGAACGGCCGCGCGTGGTGCAGCGCCGGGACCTTGCCGCGTGCTGCTTCCACTTCGGCCAGATCGATGCTGGCCAAGCCAATGCCCGGCGCTTCACCCATATCAAGCATCACTTCGCCCCACGGCGAGATGACGAGGCTGTGGCCATAGGTGGCGCGGCCATCCTGATGTTCGCCGGTTTGGGCAGCGGCGATAACCCAGCAGCCGGTTTCGATGGCGCGGGCGCGTAGCAGCACGTGCCAATGGGCCTGGCCGGTGGGCCGCGTGAACGCCGCCGGCACCGCGATGATCGCCGCGCCGGTTTCGGCCAGCGCGCGGTACAGGGCAGGAAAGCGCACGTCGTAACAGATGGTCAGCCCAAGGCCGCCCCAGGGGGTGGCGGCGACAACGGCTTCCTCGCCGGCTTCATAGGCGGCGGATTCGCGCCAGCTTTCGCTGCCGAGCGACACATCGAACAGGTGGATCTTGGCATAGCGCGCGGCTATTTCGCCATCAGAGCGGATCAGGAAACCGCGATTGACGAACTTGCTTGCTGCGCCGCGCAGCGCCAGGCTGCCCAGATGCACCCAGACGGCGTGGCGGGCGGCGGCAGCGCAAACCGCGGTCAGCACCGGATCATCGGCTTCATGGCGTACGTTGCCGGCCGCGCGGGCACGATCCCGGTCCAGCAAGCCGCTCATTTCCGGGGTGAAGATGATCTGCGCGCCTTGGGCGGCAGCGTCGCCAATCTGCGCCGCCAAAAATTCGGCCTCAGCCGCCGGATCGATCCCGGTGCTGGTTTGCAGGATGGCGAGTTTCAGCGTCATGCCGCCAACAGCGGATCAAGCCCGCCGCTACGGTCCAGCGCCTGCAGATCGTCGCAGCCGCCGATGTGGCGGCCGTCGATGAAGACCTGCGGCACCGTCTGGCGTCCGCCGGTCCGGTCCAGCATTTCGGCCCGGCGCTGTCCGCCGCTGGAAATATCGATTTCCTCGAAAGCCGCGCCCTTGGTCGTCAACAACGCCTTGGCCCGCGTGCAATAGGGGCAGAGAAATTTGGTGTAGATTTCGATCTTGGCCATCGTATCGCATCCCGATTGGAAATTATCGTCACAAACCTGTCATGCCCACCTGTCCCTCGCGCAAGGCACGGGCATAGGTCAAGACCTCCACATGCCGCGCCCCGGCCTTGAGCAGTTTTGCAGCGCAAGCCGAAACGGTGGCCCCGGTGGTCATCACGTCGTCCACCAGCACGACGGTGCGGTTTGTGATCTCGCCGGGCCGGGCGACGCGGAAAGCGCCCTGCACGTTCTTTTGGCGGGCGCGGCGGCCTAGGCCCTTGGTGGTAGGCGTGGGCTTGATGCGGTCAAGCGCATCCACAGCCAGCGGCCGGCCGGACTGGCGGGCAAGCTGGCGGGCGATTTCGACGGCCTGATTGAACCCGCGCTGCCACACCCGCCAGCGGTGCGACGGCACCGGCACGATTACGGCATCATCCGGCAGATTGCCGGCCACTCGCAACATGGCGCGGGCCATCATCCGCGCCAGATGCAGGCGGCGGCCATGCTTGAGTGCAAGCACCAGCTGCCGGGCGGGGCCAGCATAAGCATAGGGCGCGCGGGCACGGACAAAGGGCGGCGGCTCGGCCAGGCAGGCGCCGCAGCGGGCGGCGGCATCGCTTTCGTGCGGCAGCGGCATACCGCAGCAGGCGCATTGCGGCGGGCCGATGGCCTGCAACTGGGCAAAGCAGGCCGCGCAGAAACGATCGTCACCATCGACGATCTCGCCGCAACCCGGGCAGCGCGGCGGCAGCACCGCGTCAACCACGGCGCGGAAGGGACTCGTGACCAGAGCAAGCATTGCACCCATCGCGGCAGCTTGCGCGCTGGGCCGCCGGGCGTAAAGGGAGCCATGGCCGAAACCCTGCCCTTTGACGCCGCCTTGCGCCGCCGCCGCCATGCCGCTGCGGCGCCTGGCTTTGGCCGTGTGGCCTTTCTGCACGACCTTATGGCCGAAGAACTGCGCGAGCGGGCCGGGATGGTGGCGCGGCCGTTTGCAGATGTGCTTGATCTGGGCGGGCCGCGGGGGATTTTTCCGGGTGCGATGCGCGCGGCATTGAGTGCCAGCGAAGCGGGCGTGGTGGTGACGGATGAAGATCAGCTGCCCTTTGCCGATGCCAGTTTCGATCTGGTGGTATCGGCTGGCGCACTGACCACGGTGAACGATCTGCCGGCCGCGCGGGCCGGCATCCGCCGCGTGCTGCGCCCCGATGGGCCGTTTGTGGCGGCGTTCGTGGGCGGATTGAGCCTGGTTGAACTGCGCGCCTGCCTGCTGGCGGCGGAAGCGGCGGTGACCGGCGGGGCTGGCAGCCACACCGCGCCGATGGTGGAAGCCAGTGCGGCCGCCGGGCTGCTGGCGCGCGCTGGCTTTGCCATGCCGGTGGCCGATGTGGAGCGCGTGACCCTGCGCTATGCCAGCCTGTTCGGCTTGTTCGACGATCTCACGGCGATGGGCGCGCGTTCGGTGCTGCGCCAGCGCCGGCCACTGCGCCGCGACGTGCTGGCGGCGGCGGCGGCGGGCTTTGCCGCCATGGCCGACGATGATGGCAAGACCGGCGTGACCATCGAAATACTGCATGTTGCCGGCTGGGCGCCCGGCCCCGGCCAGCCCAGCCCCAAGGCACCCGGCAGCGCCACGACCAGCCTTGCGGCGGCGCTGAAGAGCCGGGTATGACTTGCCGGCATAGGTGAAATCGCCCTAGGCTGGCACGATGGATGCCGCTGCTACCTATCTGGTCGTGATCGACGACAGCCCGGAGAGCCGGGTGGCGATGCGCTTTGCCGTGCTGCGCGCCGCGCATGTGGCTGCCGATGTGCGGCTGGTGAGCGTGGTGCATCCCATCGAATTCATGCATTTCGGCAGCGTGCAGACGGTGATGGCTGCCGAAGCGCGCGCGGAAGCCGAGGCACTGCTGGAGCAACTGGCCGGCGAGGCCGAGGCCATGGGCGGGGTTCGGCCCGGTGTGCTCGTGCTGGAAGGCAATCCTGCCGCCATCATATTGGCTCACGTGAAAGACAATCCCGGTATTCGTGCGCTGGTGCTGGGCACGGCGAGCCGCGGGACGCCGGGGCCGCTGGTCGGCTTTTTTGCCGGTGAACGCGCTGGCAGCCTGCCCTGCATCCTGATGCTGGTGCCGGGCGGGCTTGATCCGGACCGGCTGGCGACAATTGCCTGACGATCATTGCCTGACGATCATTGCTGGGCGACGATTGCTGGGCGACGATTGCCAGGTTGGGGCGCCTGAAACACGACAAATACTGTCTGAATTGACTTGAAGCCGGCGGTCGGCTGGGCCATATCGGCTGGGTATCGCAAAAAGGCCCGCCGATGTTCATCGAAACCGAACAAACTCCCAACCCCATGACCCTGATGTTCCGCCCCGGGCAGAAGGTGACCGGCGGAGATAGTGTGGACATTGCCACTGCCGATGCGGCCGAGGCCTCGCCGCTGGCTGCCGCCCTTTTTGGCTTGGGCGATGTCGATCGGGTATTTTTTGGCCATGATTTCGTGTCGGTCACCCGCAATCCGGCCGGCAGCGACTGGCCGTTGCTGAAGCCGCAGATTTTGGGCGTGCTGGTCGATCATTTTACCAGCGGCGCGCCGCTGTTCACCGGCGAAGTGCAGCAGGCCGGGCATGATGACGATCCGGCCGATGCCGATATTGTGATGCAGATCCGCGAATTGCTGGAAACCCGGGTGCGCCCGCAGGTGGCCGAAGACGGCGGCGACATCGTGTATCGCGGTTTCCGCGAGGGCACGGTGTTTCTGGAAATGCAGGGTGCCTGTTCGGGCTGCCCGTCGAGCACGATGACGCTCAAGATGGGCATTGAATCGCTGCTGAAATATTATGTTCCCGAAGTTGTCGAAGTAAGGGCGGTTTGATCATGGCTGGAACCCCGCTTGATGGCGTTGCACTGGCGCAATTGTTTGTCGATGCGCGCACGCATTATGGCTGGTCGCCGGCGCCGGTTGCCGAGGCGGATTTGCGCCAGCTTTATGATCTGGTGAAGATGGGGCCGACATCGGCCAATGGCTCGCCGGCGCGGTTTTTGTTTTGCAGTTCGGCCGGCGCACGCGAAAAGCTGGCCGCCTGCACGAGCGCGGCCAACCAGGCCAAAGTGAAAGCCGCACCGGTGACGGTGATCATCGGTTTTGATCCGAAATTTTACGACAAGCTGCCCGAGCTGTTTCCGCACGCCGACGCGCGGTCGTGGTTTTCCGGCAACGCTGGGCTTGCCCACGAGACGGCGTTTCGCAATTCGTCACTGCAGGGCGCGTATCTGATCATGGCGGCGCGGGCGCTGGGCTGGGATACCGGGCCGATGTCGGGCTTTGACAAAGCGGCGGTGGATACCGGTTTCTGGGGCGAGACGGGGATCGAGACCAATTTCATCTGCTCGCTGGGCAAGGGTAACGGCCAAGGCCTGTTCCCGCGCAGCCCGCGACTTTCCTTTGAGGACGCCGCGCAAATCCTGTAGCGGCGCAGGCGTGACCGTTCTTGCGATTTCCACCTCGTCGCCAGCCCTGTCGATCGCGCTGGTCGACGGCCCGTGTGTGCTGGCCCGCCGCCATGAGCTGATCGGCCGCGGCCATGCTGAAGCCCTGGTGCCGGCGATTGCCGAACTGCTGGGCGCTGGCAGGCCGGATGCCATCATCGTCGACATCGGGCCCGGCAGTTATACGGGCATCCGCATCGGCATCGCGGCAGCGCGGGCGCTGGGCGCAGCGTGGGGGGTGCCGGTGCACGGCGTTTCGGCGCTGTCGTTGGTGGCGGCGCAGGCGTTTGCCGCCGATCCGGCGTTGGCTGCGGTGTTTGCGCTGATCGATGCCGGGCGCGGTCATGCTGCCGGTGCGTTGGTCACGGCTGATCTGGTGGTACCGGTGCCCGTTCTGATGCCGGTGCTTATGCCGCTGTTGCCGGACGGTGCGGCGCTGGCCGGGGCCGGCGCGGCTTTGCTGCCCGGTACGATTGCGCTTCATCTCGATCACCCCGATGCGGCCTTCGCCGGACGGCTTCCGGCGGCGGCGCTGGGGCTGCCGCAAGCGCTTTACGCCGGCGATTGAGGCGATTATCCCGTCGCCTGTGGAAAGCGCTGCTGCCCCGGAACCCGTATTCTCCATCGTGCCGGCCGACGAGCGGCATCTGGAAGCAATGATGGCCGTGATGCACGTGGCTTTTCATGCCCATTACGGCGAAGCCTGGTCGTCGTCGCAGCTTGGCGCCACGCTCACCTTGCCGGGTTGCTGGGGGCGGCTGGCGCTGGTCGGCGCGCAGGCTGTGGGTTTCAGCCTGTGCCGCGCTGCCGGGCCGGAAGTGGAGTTGCTGCTGATCGCGGTGACGCCGGAGCTGCACCGACGCGGCGTTGCGGGCCGGTTGTTGCTGCGCGTCCAAGAAGACGCAATGGCACGCGGCGCGAGCGAATTGTTCCTTGAGGTGCGCGAGGATAATGAACCGGCAAAGTATCTTTATGACCGGGCGGGATTTGCACGGATTGGGCGGCGTGCTGACTATTATACAGCCAAGGATGGCAGCCGACGTGCGGCGATTACCATGAAATATTCACTGGAGCAGTTGATAGGATGATGTTTTAGTGTTGCTAAAACCTTAGTCCACGCTCAAGGAAATGTTGCGGTCGGAGAAACCGAAAATATACAAGGGTCAAGGACATACATATGACAGAAACTTCACAGTCTCATACCGAGTTGTTGGCGCTGACGGCCGATATCGTTGCCTCGCATTTTGCCAACAACACGGTTACGCCGGCCGATGTGCCCGGCGTTATCGAAAGCGTTTACGCGACGCTCGCACGGCTGGGTGCACCAGCTGCACCGCCGGCGCCCAAGCAGGAGCCTGCCGTTCCGATTCGTTCGTCAATCAAGCCGGACTTCATTGTTTGCCTTGAAGACGGCAAGAAGCTGAAAATGCTCAAGCGCCACCTGATGACGCGCTATAGCATGACGCCGGATGATTATCGCAGCAAGTGGGGCCTGGCGTCCGACTATCCGATGGTTGCCCCCAACTATGCCGAACAGCGCCGCACGCTGGCCAAATCGATTGGCCTAGGCACCAAGCGCACGTCCAAGCCGCGCGGCCGTCCGCGCAAGAACCCAGTCTGATCTGAGGTTACTCTGATCTGAGGATACCTTGATTTGAGGTAACTCTCATTTTCAGGCAAGACTGATTGCCGGGCCCGGGAGGGCTGGGCCCGGCAATCACCCCGCTTGCTCCCGCCGGACTTGGCCCTTATTCAGGGTGCGAGTGCAGGCGGAACTCGGTTCAGCGGGAGAATGGCAGTGACCACGCCGATCGATATTGAAGCGCTATGCCTGAAAAAAGGCCTGCGCATCACCGAACAGCGCCGGGTGATCGCCCGCGTATTGAGCGGCGTGATCGATCACCCCGACGTGGAAGCGCTGCACCGGCGCGTTGCCGAGGAAGATGCGCGCATTTCCATCGCCACGGTTTATCGCACCGTGAAATTGTTTGAAGAAGCCGGAATTCTGGAACGACATGAATTCCAGGGCGGCCGCTCGCGTTATGAAACCGTGGCTGATGAGCATCATGATCATCTGATCGACATCGATACCGGCGACGTGATCGAATTTCACGATCCCGAGATCGAGGAATTGCAGCGCCGCATTGCCGACAGGCTCGGCTATCGTCTCGTCGATCACCGCATGGAACTTTATGGCCAAGCGCTCAAGAAGCCGGCCTGAGGCCATTATTTCTCGGGCCGGCATTTCTCAGGCCAGCATTTCTGA
Source organism: Sandarakinorhabdus sp. (assembly GCF_041689835.1). GTDB lineage: Bacteria > Pseudomonadota > Alphaproteobacteria > Sphingomonadales > Sphingomonadaceae > Sandarakinorhabdus. The sequence continues at coordinate 6,861 of NZ_JBDNFM010000121.1, read as the reverse complement.
GGCCGGCATTTGATCCAACGCCGCCCGCCGTCCGTTCGGCGACTGGCCGCGGCCCGTACCGCCATCGGTGCTGTGGTCACGGCCGCCGCCATCGTGCCGGCCGAGCTTTTGCTGCGTGCCCTCACCCTGCGCAATCGGCCCTATCTGCCAATCTGGTTTCACCGCGGCCTCGCACGATCGTTGGGTGTGCGCATTGTCACGCACGGCCAGCCAGCGCGGCGGGAATGCGTGCTGTATGTTGCGAACCATGTGAGCTGGTCCGATATTCCGGTGCTGGGTGCCCGTATCGAAGCCAGTTTCGTGGCCAAATCCGAAGTGGCGGGCTGGGGGCCGGTGGGATGGTTCGCCAATTTTGCCCACACTGTTTATGTTGCGCGCGATCGCCGATCGGCCGCTGCGGACCAGAGAAATGCGATTGCCAGACGCTTGAATGGCGGCGGTTCGCTGATCCTGTTTCCCGAAGGCACCAACAGCGACGGCACCGGCGTGTTGCCGTTCAAATCGGCGCTGTTTTCGGTGGCGGGCGACGTGCCCGGGCTGATCATCCAGCCGGTCACCCTGGCCTACACCCGCGTCAACGGCCTGCCGGTCACGCGGCGGCAACTGCCCGATCTGGCCTGGGTGGGCGATACCGAGCTTGGCCCGCATGCCCGCGGCTTTATTGGGCTGGGCCGGGTGACGGCGGAAATCCTGTTTCATGACCCCATCGATCCTGCCGATTATCCCGACCGCAAGGCGCTGGCACGGCACTGCCACGGCGTGATTGCCGCAGGCTATCGCCGGTTGATGCGCGGAGGCTGAAGGGGCGGCTAAAGCGGTGGTCGATGATCGATGACCGGGCCGGCCAAACCGGTTATGGAATGAGGGAAATCATGCCGGAGCCCGATCTTCACGTGACCTCACGACCGCCCGCCAAAACCTATCATGTCAAGTCGTTCGGCTGCCAGATGAACGTCTATGACAGCGAACGCATGGGCGATCTGCTGTCTGCACAGGGGCTGGCCGGCGTGGACAGTGCGGAGGCGGCCGACATTGTGGTGCTGAACACCTGTCACATCCGCGAACGGGCGGCCGAAAAACTCTATTCCGATATCGGCCGGCTGCGTCTGCCGCGCGCCGATGGCAGCCGGCCGACGATTGTGGCCGCCGGCTGTGTCGCCCAGGCCCAGGGCGAGGAAATTGCCATCCGCGCGCCCGACGTTGATGTGATCGTTGGCCCGCTCGCCTATCACCGCCTGCCTGATTTGTTGAAACAGGCCCAAAGCGGCCGCGCCATCGATATCGACATGCCGGAGGTGCCCAAGTTTGGCAGCCTGGCGCCGCGCCGCACCGCGCTCGGTAAAGCTGGGGCCGGCGCCTTCCTCACCGTGCAGGAAGGCTGTGACAAATTCTGCACCTTTTGCGTGGTGCCTTACACGCGCGGGCCGGAAACCAGCCGCCCCGCCGCCGATCTGATCGCCGAGGCGCAGGCACTGGCCGCGCGCGGGGTGAAGGAGATCACGCTGCTTGGCCAGAATGTTAATGCCTACGCTGACAGACCTGGAGGCGGGCTTTCGCTGGCTGGCCTGATCCGGGCGCTGGCCCAAATCGATGGGTTGGAGCGCATCCGTTATACCACCAGCCACCCGCGCGACATGGAAGGTGCTGGCGGCGACGAGCTGATTGCCGCCCATGCGCAGGTGCCCAAGTTGATGCCCTACATGCATCTGCCCGTGCAGTCCGGATCGAGCCGCATCCTGAAGGCGATGAACCGCGCCCACACCCGCGAATCCTATCTGGCCACGCTGGCCCGGCTGCGCGCCGTTCGCCCCGATATCGCGCTGTCGGGCGATTTTATCGTTGGATTTCCCGGCGAAACCGAAGCCGATTTTCAGGATACGCTGAGCATCGTGCGCGATGTGCAATATGCCGCGGCCTACAGCTTCAAATACAGCATTCGCCCCGGCACGCCGGCTGCCACCATGGCCGATCAGGTGCCGGAAGCCGTGAAGGACGAGCGGCTCGCCAGGTTGCAGGCCGCGATTACCGAAAGCAGCCTGGCCTTCAACCGTTCCACCATCGGCCGGCGCTGCACCGTGCTGCTGGAGCGGCCGGGCCGCAAGCCGGGGCAGCTCATTGGCAAGACGCCGTGGCTGCAATCGGCGGTTGTTTCCATTCCCGGCGCTGCCATCGGCGATCTGATCGAGATCACCATTGTCGATGCGCATCCCAACAGTGTTGAAGCCATTCCCGTCATGCCCTCCAGTTCAGAAAGTGCTGCCGCCTGATGTCGAAGAAAGCCCCGCGTGGCCCGCTTGTTGCTACCGACCGTGTTCGGCTGGAGATCGAGTTTGACAAGGTGCAACTGCTGGGGCCGCTGTTTGGCCAATATGATCAGAATCTGATCGCGCTCGAAGGCCAGCTGGGTGTGTATATCAGCGCGCGCGGTAACCGTGTCGTGGTCGAAGGCCAGGCCGATGCCGCTGCCCGCGCGCGCGATGTGATGACCACATTGTACAGCCGGCTGGTGAAGGGCGAACAGATCGACACCGGCGATGTGCTGGGCGCGATTGCCATCGCGTCCGATCCGCCACTGGATGGCATGGTACAGGCCGAATCCGGCACGGCGCCCACGGCTGCCATTCGCACCCGCCGCAAGACCATTGTGGCGCGGTCGCCCACGCAGGTGCGGTACATCGAGGCACTGGGCAGTTCAGATATCATTTTCGCGCTGGGCCCCGCCGGCACCGGCAAGACCTATCTGGCAGTGGCGCAGGCCGTAAGCCAGTTGATCGCCGGCAGTGTTGACCGCCTCATTCTGTCGCGCCCCGCGGTGGAAGCCGGCGAGCGGCTGGGGTTCTTGCCCGGCGACATGAAGGAAAAGGTCGATCCGTATCTGCGCCCGCTTTATGATGCGCTATACGATATGCTGCCAGCCGAGCAGGTGGAGCGGCGGCTGGCATCGGGCGAGATCGAGATCGCGCCGCTGGCCTTCATGCGCGGCCGCACGCTGGCCAATGCCTTCATCATCCTTGATGAAGCGCAGAACACCACGCCGTTGCAGATGAAGATGTTCCTCACTCGCTTTGGCGAACGCAGCCGCATGGTGATTTGCGGCGATCCCAACCAGGTCGATCTGCCGGTGGCTGGCTCGTCGGGGCTGGTGGATGCGGTGCGCAAGCTGGACGGCATAGAAGGCATCGCCACCTTGCGCTTTTCGGTCAAGGAAGTGGTGCGCCATCCGATCGTGGGCCGCATTGTCGAGGCCTATGAAGGCCCGGCCCAAGATTCGACGCTGCACGGCTGATGCTGGTGGTGGAAACCGATGTGGTGGCCGGCGACTGGCCAGCGGCGGACTGGCCCGGCCTCGCCCGCGCCGCCGTCGCTGCGGCGCTGGCGCAGACGGCGTATGCCGAACTGGCCACTGCGCCGATGGCGGTGGAAGTGGCTGTGCGTCTGTCGGACGATGCCGAGGTGCACACGCTCAACCGCCAGTACCGCGGCAAGGACAAGGCGACCAACATCCTGTCGTTCCCCATGCTCGCGCCCGACATGCTGGTGATGTTTGGCAGTGACGGGGCCAACAGCGACGACGGCGAAGTGCTGATGGGCGATCTGGTGCTGGCCGCCGAGACCGTGGTGCGCGAAGCCGGGGAGAAAGGCTGGAGCGTGGCGGATTACGTGGGCCATCTGGTTGTCCATGGCACGCTGCACCTGCTAGGCTATGACCACGAAACCGGGGAACGGGAAGCCGAGCAGATGGAGGCGCTTGAACGCGCCGCCTGCGCCGGGCTGCACCTGCCGGACCCGTATAAGGATGACGACTGATCATGCCCGAAGGCGACAGTAGCGGCGACAGCCATTCTCGCTTGCGCACCGGCCGCTGGTGGCGGCAGCTGCGCCAATTGATCAGCCGGGCACCCGAGCATTCACTGCGCGAAAGCCTAGAAGAGGCGATGGACGACGCCGAAGATGCGTCTCCGTCGGGCAATCCCGGCGACGATCTGGGCCCGGTGGAACGCGCCATGATGCGCAACATGCTGCACCTGGGCGATGCCTGCGCCGGCGATATCGCCGTGCCGCGCACCGACATGGTGATCTTCGATGCCGATGCCGGCTTTCCGGCGCTGGTCGCCCTGTTCCGCGAAGCCGGGCACAGCCGCATGCCGGTGTGGCGTGGCAGCCGCGACGACATCATCGGCATGGTGCACATCAAGGATGTCTATACCCGCATCGCGGACACGTTCAGCGACGCGCTCAGCTCATCGGTCAGCTCATCGCTCAGCTCTGGGCCGTTGAACGATCTGCCGGTGGATCCGCTGCTGCGCGAAGTATTGTTTGTGCCGGGATCGATGCGCATCGTCGATCTGCTTGCCCGCATGCGCGCTGGCCGCACCCACATGGCAATCATCATCGATGAATATGGCGGCGTCGATGGCCTGGTGACGATCGAGGATCTGGTCGAGGAAATCGTCGGCGACATCGAGGACGAACACGACGAAATCGAAGCCGCGCTGATCCAGGAAGTCGGCGAGCGCCTGTGGGAAGCCGACGCGCGCCTCGCCATTGACGATCTCGAACACACACTCGGCGTCAGTCTCGCCGACGATGAAGTGGGCGAAGACGTCGATACCCTCGGCGGCCTCGTCTTCATGCTCGCCGGCCGCGTGCCGGCCCCGGGCGAATTCGTCGATCACCCGGCGGGCTGGCGATTTGAAGTGATCGACGGCGACCCGCGCATGGTGAAACGGCTGCGGATACAGCCGCTGGCGGCTTAGGTTTTGTCAGGGCCTCTGGTGGGCAGGGCCGAGGACCCTGCACCCTTGTTTTTGTGATCCGCGCTTTACATCTTTTTTGGGGCGGAAAGCTGGCGCTCCAAGGTTCAGCGTGGAACGACCGATTTTGGCGGTGGGTTCAATGTGTCGACCGAGGCAACCTGCCAACGGGCGATGCTAATTCCAGCAACGGAAGCCTGATTCTGACGAGGGTTCCTGTTCCCTCAACTGCGGACACCGCCATTGTGCCGCCAAGTTGGCGCACAAAAATCGCCACGTAGTCGGAGCCACGTCTCCCGGGGGCCACAGCAGCAACCTTGGGCGGCATTCCCACGCCATTGTCGACGACCGTCAGTTCCATTTGATCATCGATCCGCTTCGCGACGATCGTCACCCGTCCAATTCCAGCTGGAAAGGCATGCTTGACGGCGTTGGTCCCCAACTCGTTCACCATCAGGCCGAAAGGAACGGCGCGGTCCGGGTCGATGCTCAATGCCTCGGCCTGGACAACAAACTCGATACCCGACGCGTTGCCAAGGAGACTTGCGGTCATGGAATCAGCGATCTGCCGCAAGTAGCTGTCGACGGGAATAGACGAACCGCGGCTTGATTGTGATATGAGGTCATAAAGCTTTGAAATGGCGCCAATACGCGCCTGCGTTGCAACGTAACCATGCTTGTATTCCGCGGGTATTCGGCTGATTTCCGCGTCAATCAAGAGGCCGACAATCTGCAGGTTGTTCTTGACCCTGTGTGAAATTTCCTGAGTCAACATCAAAGCATCCAATTCACGCTGCTGACGATCGCGGATCTCCGCTTGCAACAGACCGTTCAATGAATCGGCAGCAGCGGTCAGTTCATGTTGGCGCAACGAACCGAGCAGCAAAGCTTCGTTCATCGCCAACGTCTTTCCGTGAAGCGACTCGGCCTCGATCACCTGAATCATGATCCCCGCCGTGCACACTTCCGTGATCAGCGGCCACATGCTGTAGGATGTGAAGATCGGAGGAGGTTCAGTGCCTTCTGGCGTCGAATAACTTGAAGGTCTTCCAGAATGGTAGACGCGATCCAGCACAGCCACGCAGTCGTCCGGTTCTGGCAACAAATCACAGAATGGCTTTCCAATGATGTCAACGGCCGCCAGATCCATGAGCCGGCAAAAGGCAGGATTGATATAGCGCACGATGTGGTTCGATCCCTCCACTGCGGCCATGGGGAGAGGCGCGTGCTCAAATAGAAAGCGAGCCTGGGCGGGCGAGATTGGCTCGGATGTCGGCATAGGGATCATATGACGAAAACCCTACTCGCTCGCCGCCGGCTCCGGAGGCACCTCATTGTCCTGCATCAAACGTTGGCCTAAACGTGTCGGAATCCCGGTGCTGAACTTCTCAAAGCCGGGGGGCACCGGCTCGATGATAACGACACCCTTGTCCGTGATGATGTATTCCCGGATGTCCTTGCTATGATTGCCTCCGCGCATCTTGATGACGACCATCGTCCTGCGCAGTTGGCCACCGATCTCGACGTAGCGCAGACGCAGGATGTCATCGGTAAGGAATGAAATGGCGTAATTGCTGAACTGGAGCGACGTAAAATTGTCCTCCACCTCCACCGTGCTTAAAATCGTGATTCCTGCACCGGTGAGGGCGCCGATCATCCGGTACAGCGACTCCCGAAAATCGGGGCGAAAGCCGGGCGCAAGGGCCATCTCGAATCCGACCAGCGAGTCGATGACAACCCGTTTTGCGCCAACCCGTTGAATGGCGTCCAGGATCGCCAGCATCGTTTCATCCACGGAAAGATCAAGCGGACGAAGATACAGAATCTCAAGTATTCACTTTTTTTGCGCTCGGTTCAACTCAAAGCCAAAGCTGTCCGCTCGCGCGGCATAGCCTTCGGGGCGCTCCTAGAAGACCGCTATGATTCCCGGCTCGCCCTGACGAAGGCCCTCGGCGATGAATTGCGTGGCCAACGCCGATTTGCCTGTTCCCGATGGGCCTGCCACCAGGATGCTGTCACCTTCAAGAACGCCGCCGCCAAACATCTTGTCCAAATCGGGAATCCCGACCGACAATCGGTGGCGCCGCGAGGGTTTGCTGCTGTTGCT